>DASREC010000159.1:0-6340 GCA_035652295.1 Polyangia bacterium | reverse complement strand
CATCGAGTTCACCGTCGACGGCGTGCCCATCAACGAGAGCGGCAACCTGCACGGCAACGGCTACGCCGACACGCACTTCATCATCCCCGAATTGATCCAGTCGCTGCGCGTGCTCGAAGGGCCGTTCGATCCGCGCCAGGGAAACTACGCGGTCGCCGGCAGCGCCGACTATCACCTCGGCCTCGCCGAGCGCGGCCTCTCGGCGCAATTCACCGTCGGCTCGTTCGGCACCTATCGGCTGCTGCTCACGTACGCGCCGCCCGCCGGCTCGCCCGGCACGTTCGCCGCCGCCGAGATCTACCAGACCGACGGCTACGGTCAGAACCGCGACGGCCGGCGCGCCACCGCGATGGCGCAGTACGAAGGACGCTTCGGCGAGTCGTCGAGCTATCGGCTGACGGCGACGGCGTACATCGGCAGCTTTCACACCGCCGGCGTCTTGCGCGACGACGACTTTCGCTCGGGCGCGGTCGGCTTCTACGACAGCTACGACATCAAGAAGCAGTTCGCGCTGCGCCAGGGCGAGGACTCGTCGCGCTACTCGGTCGCCGGCGAGATCGAGACGCGCGCCGGCGGCATCACCTTCCGCAACCAGGTGTTCGGCATCGCGCGCCCGCTCAGGCTGCGCGAAAACTTCACCGGCTTTCTCCTCGACGTTCAGCAGCCGCAGCAGACGCCGCACGGCCAGCGCGGCGATCTGCTCGACCTCGACGTGATGGAAGGAACCGTCGGCGCGCGCGGCTCGGGGCGGCTCGCCTTCACGCTGTTCAAGCAGCAGCAGGAAGTCGAGATCGGCTACTTCGCGCGCGGCGATTTCGTCTCGTCGCAGCAGCAGCGCATCGAAGCCGCGACGGGAAATCCCTACCTCACCGACGCCAACCTCGACTCCCGGCTCGGCGACATCGGCCTCTACGGCGATCTCAACCTGCGCTTCTTGCGCTGGCTGGCGCTGCGCGGCGGCGTGCGCGGCGACGTCTTCACCTTCGACGTGCACGACAACTGCGCGGTCAAGTCGCCGGTCGATCACCCCGATCCGTCGATGCACGACGTGTCGTGCCTGAGCCAGGAGGGCGGCGGCACCGCGGCGCACCGCGAGCCCGATCAGCGCGCCGGGACGGTGAGCACCGCGTACATGCCGCGCGGCTCGCTCATCCTCGGACCGCTTTGGGGCGTTAGCGCGTCGGCGAGCGCGGGCACGGGCGTGCGCTCGATCGATCCCGGCTACGTCACGCAAGACGCCAAGACGCCGTTCGCCAACGTCACCGCCTACGAAGCGGGGCTCGGCTACAACCGCAAGTTTCGCGACGACACGATCGAGCTCAACGCGCGCTCGGTGTTCTTCGAGACCAAGGTCGATCGCGATCTGATCTTCTCGCAGACGGCGGGACGCAACGTGCTCGGCGGCTCGACGACGCGCATCGGCTCGGCGACCTCCGCGCGCCTGACGGGGCCGTTCTACGATCTCGCGGCCAACCTCACGTACGTCAAAGCCACGTTCGACGACACGCACCTCTTGATCCCGTACGTGCCGGATCTGGTGTTCCGCTTCGACGGCGCGCTCTACGGCGAATTGCCGTGGAAGAAGCTACGCATCAAAGAAAAGCCGTTTCGCGCGGCGCTCGGCGCGGGCTTCACCTACGTCGGGCCGCGGCCGCTGCCGTATGGCGCGCGCTCGGACACCATCGCGGTGCTCGACGCCAACGCGACCGTCGGCTGGTGGATCTTCGATCTCGGCGTCAGCGTCTCGAACCTCTTCAACACCAGCTATCGGCTCGGCGAATACAACTACGCCTCCGACTTTCACAGCCAGACGCAGCCGACGCTGGTGCCCGAGCGCCACTTCTCCGCCGGCGCGCCGCGCACCGTCCTGTTCTCGATCAAAGCCAACTACGGAGGAAAGAAATGACGCGCGAGCTTTTCTTTGCGTGCGCGCTCGCAGCCGCGTCGCCGCTCGCCGGCTGCGGCGACACGACCGGCAGCGCGCTGTTCAATTTCGCCGCGACCGCGGCCGGACCCACCGACGCGGTGAACGGCCAGCCGCTCGAGGTGGCGATGACCGGCTCGGGGTTTCATCTCGCGATCACGAGCGCCAAGATCCATGTCGGCGCCGCCTATCTCGCGTCGGCGGGGCAAGCGTCGGGCGCGCCGGCGGGCGCGTGCACGCTGGCGCTCGATCCCTCCGCGTACGTCGGCCAGGTGTTCGGCCCGCTCGACGTCGATCTGCTCTCGCCCGATCCGATCGCGTTTCCCGCCAAGGGCCAGACGATCGCCGCGCCGACCAAAGTCGGCGAGGTGTGGCTCACCGGCGGCGACGTCGACACCATCGCCGACTCGACGGTGATCCTGCACGTCGAGGGCACGGCCGATCGCGGCGGCGTCTTCTACCCGTTCATCGCCGACGTCACCATCGGCGAAAATCGACTCAAGCCGGTGCAGAACCCCGGCCTGCCGGGCTCGGCGCCGATCTGCCAGCAGCGCATCGTCACGCCGATCGCCATCGACGTGACGCCGACCGTCGGCGGCTCGCTCCAGCTGCGCATCGATCCGCGCGGCATGTTCAACGAGGTCGACTTCACTTCCACGGACGTCACGAAAGTCTCGGACTCGCCGCTGCTCTACCGCATCCCCGACGCCAAGGGCGGCGCCGGCGGAGCGCTCTTCGACGGGCTGCGCTCGAACTCGAGCGTCTATTCGTTCATTTGGTCCAACTAAAGGAGACGAACATGAAGTGCAGCAACATCGCAGTGGCATGGGTACTGACAGCGCTCGCCGGCTGCGGCAACGGGACGACCAACCCCGGCGTCGACGGCGGCAGCGACATGCAGCAACAGAACGGCGCCGGGATCCAGTTCAGCGCCTCGGGCGAAGTGCTGGCGCTCGGCGGCTACGCCTATCCGCCGGTGAACATGGGCGACGCCGCGTTCGTCGACGGCTGGCAGATCCACTTCTCGAAGCTGCTGGTCACCATCGACAAGATCAAGCTGTGGACCAATCCCGATACGTCGGCGACCGATCAGTCGCAGGTCGGCACGCAAGTGGCCGAGCTCGACGGGCCGTGGGCGATCGATCTGCACAAGGGCGGCCCGCTGCCCGGCAAAGGCGGCGGCAATGAGCAGGCGTATCCCATCGCCACGCTCGACAATCAAAACAAGAACGGCAATGCGCCGTTCGATCCGACGATGCGCTACGCGTTCGGCTTCGATCTGATTCCCGCCACCGCGTCGGCGACGCGGCTCCAGCTCGATGCCAACGATCCCGACTACGCCGAGATGATCAGCAAAGGCTATGTCGTGCTTTACGTCGGCACGGCGACGTGGAAGGGCAACGGCGCGGGCGGCGCTGCGTGCACGACCACCAACGCCGCGTTCGATTTCACGCAGGAGCCGTTCAAAGGCGACAAGACCGTCAACTTCCGCTTCGGCTTCAAATCGCCGACGAGCTACATCAACTGCCAGAACCCCGACAACGATCCGGCGATGGGGCTCGGCATGGAAGATCATCAGCGCGGCGTTCAAGTCAAAGCGGGGCAGACCGTCACCGCGCAGGTCACGGTGCACACCGATCATCCGTTCTGGGAGAGCTTCACGCACGACACGCCGGCGCACTTCGATCAGCTCGCCGCGCTCGCCAAGATGGACGGCGCGGGAAATTGGAACGTCACGCTCGATGACACCGTCGGCGTCAATTACAAGGCGTTCAAGTTCAACGGGACCGGGCTGCCGTGGCGCGCGTGCCTCGCCGGCTACACGCCGCCCGACACCAACATGACGATGGACTTCGACAGCCTGACGATCCCGTACAACCCCGCGGGCACGCCGGCGACGTCGATGCGCGACTACAACGACTACATGACCTACGACCAGAGCACGCAAGGTCACCTCAACTCCGACGGGCTCTGCTTCGTGCAGCGCCACTATCCATCGCCGAACTAAAGGAGACGATCATGAACCTTCTACGCAAAGCATCGCTGCTCGTCTTGCTGTTCCCGGCGGTCGCGCTCGCGGGATCGTCGGGCGAGCTGCACAAGAAGCTCAAGGCGGCGCACGAGAAGCTCGAAGCCGAGCACAAGACGATGGAGGCCGAGCACGCCAGGCTCGAAGCCGATCACGCGCAGTGGACCAAAGAGCACGAGGCGAAGCGAGGCAAGGCGCCCGACGCCGAGCACGACAAGCTCGAGGCCGAGCACCGCAAGTTGCTCGACCTGCACGCCAAGCTGATCGCGCGCCATGCCGATCTGCTCGCCGCGCACGCCAAGCTCGAGGCGGCGCACACCGATGACGCGGCGGCCGCCAAACAGGTGGAAGCCGAGCACGCGCAGATGGAGAAGGACCATCAATCGATGCGCGACGAGGACGCGCGCATGATGCAGGAGCATGGCCGATTGAAGACGGAGCACGAAGCCATGTTGAAGGGACACGCCGCAAAGTAATCGCAGCGGATTGCGAGATTCCAAGATGAGGGCGACGTCTGAAAGGTACGCGAGCGTGTTCGCAGTCGTCGCGCTCATTGCCCAGATCGGAAGCGTCGCGCACTTCGCGTTCGTCAAGCACGTGGAGTGCGCCGACCACGGCGAGATGATCGATTTGGCGCCCGACGCCGACGAGCTGCGGCCGCCGGCGGCCGTGGATGGTTCAATCGACAAGGTCCGCGCCGATCGCACCAAGACCCACGGTCACGAACATTGCGCGATCGCCACGTTCCGGCGTACGCGTGCAGAGACTCGAGCCGCAGCGTCCAGCTCGAGCCCCGTCGCGATCGGCTGCACCCGACGAGCGGCGCCGATTGAACGCGAGCCGCACCCGATCATTGCAATCCTCGATCTAGCGCCCAAGAGCTCGCCGCCCGCCGCCTGATTCTCCGTCGAGAAATCAGTGAGCAGTGGACATGCGCCCGCGCATCGCCGTCGCTGAGCTGACGCGCGAGCTGGTTTGCCAACTCTTCGAGAGCGAGGTTTGACATGGAACGCGATCAGAAGATCCCCATCACCGTATTGACCGGCTTTCTCGGCTCGGGAAAGACCACGCTGCTCAATCGCATCCTGACCGAGCAGCACGGCAAGCGCATCGCGGTCATCGAGAACGAGTTCGGCGAGATCGGCATCGACAACGATCTGGTGGTCAATGCCGACGAAGAGATCTTCGAGATGAACAACGGCTGCATCTGCTGCACGGTGCGCGGCGATCTGATCCGCATCCTCGGCAACCTGATGCGGCGGCGCGATCGCTTCGACCACATCTTGATCGAGACCACCGGGCTGGCCGATCCGGCGCCGGTGATTCAGACGTTCTTCGTCGACGACGAAGTGCGAGAGCACGTGGCGCTCGACGCGCTGGTGACGCTGGTCGACGCCAAGCACGTCGGCTTGCACCTCGGCGAATCGAGCGAGTGCCAGGAGCAGATCGCGTTCGCGGACGTCATCCTGCTCAACAAAACCGACCTGGTCGACGCGGTCGAGTTGGTGCAGGTCGAGGAGCGCGTGCGGCGGCTCAACCGCTTCGCGCGGCTGCACCGCACGTCGCGCGCCGAGCTGCCGCTCAATCGCATCCTCGGCATCCACGCGTTCGATCTGGAGCGCGCGCTCGACGTCGATCCCAAGCTGCTGGTCGAAGACGCGCACGAGCACGACTCGTCGGTGACCTCGGTCGGCGTCGAGATCAAAGGCGACCTCGACGAGGCAAAGCTGAACGGCTGGATCGGCAAGCTGCTGCGCGAGCGCGGGCAGGACATCTTTCGCATGAAGGGCATCCTCGCCGTGCGCGGCAAGGCGCGCGAGCTGGTGTTTCAAGGCGTGCACATGCTGTTCGAGGCGCAGGACGGCCGGCCGTGGGGACGAGGCGCACGGTCGAGCCGGCTGGTGTTCATCGGGCGCAACCTCGATCGCGCGGCGATCGAAGCCGGGGTGCGCGCATGCTCCTGAAGCTGCGCCGCGGACCGCGGTGGAAGGCGACGCTGCCCGACTTCGCCGGCGCGCTGGCGTGGTCGCCCGACTCGCGGCAAATTGCCGCAGCCACGCTCGCCGGTCCGGTGATCGTCTTCGACGGCGAGCGCGGTGATGAGCTGGCGCGGCACCGCGGACACGAGCAGGGCGCGCTGGCGGTCGCGTGGTCGCCCGACGGCGCGCGCCTCGCGTCCGGCGGCCAGGACGGCCGCATCGAAGTGCACGAGCGCGGCGGCGCCTCGCGCTCGCTCGACGGCGGCGGAAGCTGGGTCGAGCACCTGGCGTGGTCGGCGGGCGGCGAATGCCTCGCCTCGGCCGCCGGCCGCGTCCTTCGCGTGTGGACGCCGGGCGGCGCGCTCGCCTCCGAGGTGACCGGCTACGAGAGCACGATCACGTCGCTGT
>DASREC010000158.1:0-3615 GCA_035652295.1 Polyangia bacterium | reverse complement strand
TCAATTCCAGCGCCGCATGCCGGCCGGCACGCGGCGCCTGTTTCCTGTTACGGCACCGGCCCGTTCACCAGCTCGACATTGAGCGCCAGCGAACGCATTTCCTTGACCAGCACGTTGAAGCTTTCCGGAATGCCCGCCTCGAACGTATCGTCGCCGCGCACGATCGCCTCGTACACCTTGGTGCGGCCGGCCACGTCGTCGGACTTCACCGTCAGCATTTCCTGCAGCGTGTAGGCGGCGCCGTAGGCTTCCAGCGCCCAGACTTCCATTTCGCCGAAGCGCTGGCCGCCGAACTGCGCCTTGCCGCCGAGCGGCTGCTGGGTGACCAGCGAGTACGGGCCGATCGAGCGGGCGTGGATCTTGTCGTCGACGAGGTGGTGGAGCTTGAGGATGTAGATGTAGCCCACCGTCACCTTGCGGTCGAACGGCTCGCCCGTCCGCCCGTCGTAGAGCCGCGACTGGCCCGACGGGTCGAGGCCCGCCTCATTGAGCAGTTCCACGATATCCGCCTCGCGCGCGCCGTCGAAGACCGGCGTCGCGATCGGCACGCCGTGCTGCAGCTGCTCGGCGAGCAGGACCGCGGCCTCGTCGTCGTAGTCGGCGACCTTCTCGTTCTTGCTGTTGCCGCCGTAGATCTGCTTCAGCGCCTTGCGGATCGGCTTCACGTCGCCGGTCTTCTTGTAGCCGTCGTAGAGCTTGCCGATCTTCTGCCCGAGGCCGGCGCAGGCCCAGCCGAGGTGCGTTTCGAGGATCTGCCCGACGTTCATGCGCGACGGCACGCCGAGCGGGTTCAGCACTACGTCGACCGGGGTGCCGTCCTCGAGGTAGGGCATGTCCTCGACCGGAACGATCTTCGACACGACGCCCTTGTTGCCGTGCCGGCCGGCCATCTTGTCGCCGGGCTGGATCTTGCGCTTCACCGCGACGAAGACCTTGACCATCTTCATCACGCCGGGAGGCAGCTCGTCGCCGCGCTGCAGCTTCTCGACCTTGTCGATGAAGCGCTTCTCCAGCCGCTTGCGGCTTTCCTCGTACTGCGCCCGCAGCGCCTCGATCTCGGCCATCAGCTTGTCGTTGGAGACGGCAAACTGCCACCACTGCGTCCGCGGATGTTCTTCCAGGGACTCCTTGGTGATCTTGCCGCCCTTCTTGAAGCCCTTCGGTCCGCCGACCGCCATCTTGTTGATGAGCATGTCGGAGAGGCGCCCGAAGACGTTGCGGTCGAGAATCGCCTGCTCGTCGTCGCGGTCCTTGGCGAGGCGCTCGATCTCCTCGCGCTCGATCGCCATGGCGCGCTCGTCCTTCTCGACGCCGTGGCGGTTGAAGACGCGCACTTCGACGACCGTGCCGGTGACGCCCGGCGGGACGCGGAGCGAGGTGTCGCGCACGTCGGACGCCTTCTCGCCGAAAATGGCGCGGAGCAGCTTCTCCTCCGGCGTCATCGGGCTCTCGCCCTTCGGCGTGATCTTGCCGACAAGGATGTCGCCGGCGACGACTTCGGCGCCGATATAGACGATGCCGGCCTCGTCGAGGCTCTTCAGCGCCTCTTCCGAAACGTTGGGAATGTCGCGCGTGATTTCCTCGGGCCCGAGCTTGGTGTCGCGGGCCATCACTTCGAATTCCTCGATATGGATCGAGGTGAAGACATCGTCCTTCACGATCCGCTCGGAGAGAAGGATCGAGTCTTCGAAGTTGTAGCCGTTCCACGGCATGAACGCGACGAGCACGTTCCGGCCGAGGGCGAGGTCGCCGAGATCGGTCGATGGCCCGTCGGCGATGATATCCCCCTTCTCGACCTTGTCGCCGACACGCACCAGCGGGCGCTGGTTGATGCAGGTGTTCTGGTTCGAGCGCTGGAACTTCATCAGCCGGTAGATGTCGACGCCCGACTTCGACGGGTCGAGCTCTTCGGTGGCGCGAATGACGATACGGGTCGCGTCGACCTGATCGACCACGCCCGTGCGGCGTGCGGCAATCGCCGCGCCCGAGTCGCGGGCGACGATCGGCTCCATGCCGGTGCCGACGAGCGGCGCCTCGGCGCGGACGAGCGGCACCGCCTGGCGCTGCATGTTCGAGCCCATCAGGGCGCGGTTGGCGTCGTCGTTCTCGAGGAACGGGATGAGCGCCGCGGCCACCGAAATGACCTGCTTCGGCGACACGTCCATCATGTCGACCTTCTCGGCCGGCACCATGACGTTCTCGCCGGCGTGACGGCACACGACCAGGTCGTCGGTGAACTTGCCCTTGGCGTCGAGGACGGCGTTCGCCTGGGCGACCGTGTACTTGGCCTCTTCCATCGCCGAGAGATAGACGACTTCCTCGGTCACGCGGCCGTCCTTGACGCGCCGGTACGGGCTCTCAATGAAGCCGTACTTGTTCACCCGCGCGAACGTGGCGAGCGAGTTGATGAGGCCGATGTTCGGGCCTTCCGGCGTCTCGATCGGGCAGATGCGGCCGTAGTGGGTCGGATGCACGTCGCGCACCTCGAAGCCGGCGCGCTCGCGGGTGAGACCGCCTGGCCCCAGCGCCGAAAGACGCCGCTTGTGCGTGATCTCGGAGAGCGGGTTGGTCTGGTCCATGAACTGGGAGAGCTGCGAGGAGCCGAAGAACTCGCGCACCGCTGCCGCCGCCGGCTTGGCGTTGATCAGGTCCTGCGGCATGACGTTGCCGATCTCGACCGACGACATGCGCTCCTTGATCGCGCGCTCCATACGCAGGAGCCCGATGCGGTACTGGTTCTCCATCAGCTCGCCGACCGAGCGGACGCGGCGGTTGCCGAGATTGTCGATGTCGTCGATCTCGCCCTTGCCGTCGCGCAGCGCCACCAGCGTCTTGATGACCGCGATGATGTCTTCCTTGCGCAGCACGCGCACCGTGTCCTCGGCGTCGAGGTCGAGGCGCATGTTCATCTTGACGCGGCCGACCGCCGAAAGATCGTAGCGCTCGGAATCGAAGAACAGCGACTGGAACATCGCCTCCGCCGTGTCGATGGTCGGCGGCTCGCCCGGGCGCATCACGCGATAGATGTCGAAGAGGGCTTCCTCGCGGCTCTCGTTCTTGTCGACGAAGAGCGTATTGCGGATGTAGGCGCCCGTGTTGACGTGATCGATGTCGAGCACCGACAGTTCGTCGTAGCCGGCCTCGGTCAGCGTCTTCAGCACCTTGTCGGTGATTTCCTCGCCGGCCTCGGCATAGATTTCGCCGGTCGCCGGGTTGACCATGTCGCTGGCGAGATAGTGGCCGTACAGGTCCTCGTCGGCGACCTTCAGCGCCTTCAGGCCCTTTTCGGCAAGCTGGCGCGCGGCGCGAACGGTGAGCTTCTGGCCCGCTTCGATCACCACCTCGCCGGAATCGGCGTCGTAGAGGTCGGCATTGGCCTTGAAGCCGCGCATGCGCAGCGGGTCGTAGGGCAGGCGCCAGCCGTCCTTGGCGCGCTTGTATTCGATCTTGTTGTAGAACGTGTCGAGGATTTCCTCCTCGTCGAGCCCGAGCGCAAAGAGCAGCGACGTCACCGGAATCTTCCGGCGGCGGTCGATGCGCGCGTGGACGATGTCCTTGGCGTCGAACTCGATGTCGAGCCACGAGCCGCGATACGGGATGATGCGCGCGGCAAAG
>DASREC010000157.1:0-20423 GCA_035652295.1 Polyangia bacterium | reverse complement strand
ACCATCTGCGAGCCGGTGAGCCCGGCCATGCCGCTCGCCAGATCGGGCGGCGCTTGATCCTGGTAGATGACGACGTGCGTGCCCGAGCGGTAGTCGTCGACGAAGCGGCCGGTGCGCAGGTTGGCCACCAGCAGCGTGCCGAGCATCGGCAGATCGGGGAAGTGCACCACGCCGTGGCCGGCGTCGGGATCGCCGTTGACGTGGCCGCCGAACACGAGCTGCGTGAGGTTGCGGAACAGCGGGCGCTGCTCGCGGCGATAGGCGACGACCGCTTCGACGAACGACGAGCCGCCGCCGGAGAACGCGCCGAGCGTCGAGCGCGCGCCGGTCTTGGGATCGACGATCGCGAGATCGTAGCGAGGCGTGTCGGCCGAGAGGTTGGTCACCGCCGGCGCGTAGGAGACCAAAATCGTCCCGTCGGGCAGCGGATACGGCGAGCGATACGCGCCCTGCGTCGGCGCGCCCACGTGGCCGGTGGCCGCGGGATCGAGCACGGTCACCGAGCGCAGGAACGTGATCTCGGTGCGATCCGATTCGAACGGCCCGATCGAGCGATTGAACAGCGCCAGCGTCCCGCCCGCGCCGCGCGCGCCCACGTCGGAGAAGATGACCAGGAAGTTGCGATCGAGCCCCTCGCGGATCTCTGTCGCCGACGAGTACGCCACCGACGGGTGCATCATGCCGTCGGCGCCGAGCGACAGCGCGCGCTGGCCGAGCAGCGGGTGATAGTCGGTGAGGTCCCAATTGATGCGCCGTCCGGAGAGCTGGTAGAAATCGGCGCTCGCCTTTTCGGCGGTGAAGCTGATCTGCCCGTTGAGCATCATCGCCGGCGACAGCTCGGAGCCGAGCAGCGCCGTCATCTGCTCGGGCGCGCCGAACTTGCCCGTCGAGTCGGGCACCACGCGCCAGAGATCGGTCTGCGGCAGGAGGAACTTGAGCGAGCGCGTCGGGCCGGCGTTCGGCTTGCCGCGCGTCGAGGCGAACACGATCGAGCCGTCGGGCGCGAACATCGGATCGAGGTTGTGCTCGAGGATGCCGTTCTGCGATTGGCCGTTGCCGTCGGTGATCTTGGTGCACGTGTGCGCGGCGTCGAGCGTGACGGTGTAGATGTCGAGCGTGTCGGCGGCGCCGATGCGCATGGCGAACGCGACCTTGCTGCCGTCGTAGCTGACGCTCGGGTGGCGCACGTCGACGGCGGCGGCGTTGCCGGCGACGCCGGGGCAGGCGCCGATCAGGCTCGGGCCCGCCGCCGCCGAGGCCGGATCGACCGCGCCGAGCGCGCCGAGCGTCAGCGATCCCTCACGCAGGTCGGCGTTGCCTTCGAACGTGTCGAAGTCGATCAAGCGATCCGGATTCGGCGGGCGCACGACGACGATCAGCGGCAGCTTCGAGCCGGCGGTCATCGCATCGGCCTGCCCCGCGGTGAGCAGCGCCTGCCGCTCGAGGCGGTGCCACTCGACGAGTGTGCAGAAGGGCGTCGATGCGCTCGACCACGGCTGCGGGCACAGCGTCGGATCGAGGTTCGGCGGATCGTCCTTCGACTCGAGCGGCGGCCCGCCGCGGTGGATGAGCCCGATGCCGCCCTCGGCCACCGAGCGCACCGGCTTGCGCACGATGCGGCTCTGCCGCACGTCGGGCACGTCGGCGACCAGGAACTCCTGGCGCGCGGCCTTGTAGTTCGACGCCAGCGAGAACGCGCTGAAGAATCCCTGCGAGCCGGCGCGCAGCTTGAAGTCGTTGGGCGCGCCCGGCGAGTGGCAGCCCTCGAGCGCGCAGCCGCGCCGCAGGAAGATCGGCATGACGTTGTCGTTGAAGAACTTCTGCCCGGCGCTGACGTTGGTGAGCGCGGGCGACACGCCGACCTCGGTCGCCCACGCCTTGATCGCCAGCCAGCTCGGATCCTGCTGCGACGCGAAGAACACGCCGCCGGTGTGGCCGATGCCGCCCGCCGTCGGCGCGAGCGGCTTGACGAGCAAGAGCGACGTCTCCGGCGGATTGCCGATGAACGCCTGCGCCTCGAGGAAGTTGAACTTGCTCCCGTCGCCGCCGCCGCCGTTGCACGTCAAGAAGAAATCGGACTGCTCGCCCGAGTGGCAGGTGCCGAACGCGCAGCTGTTGGTCAGCACCGGCTCGACGTTCGAGACGAAGTCCTTGAACGCCTGCGAGCTGGTGTCCACCGTCGAGAGCTGCGCGTTCACGTCGGGGCGCACGGTGGCGAAGTCGGTGCGGCACGCGCCGGTGCCCTGCTGCTGCGGCTTCTCGGCGACCGAGCCGTCCTCGGCCGCGCCGTTGGCCAGCCACTTCTGCAACTCGAAGAACGACGACGACTGCACGCTGATGGTGGCGCCGCCCGCGTGCTGGATCTCGGATGGTAGAAGCGTCGTCATACCGTCAGTCGCGCCCTTGTACGGAATCGGCGGGACGTTGGCGCCCGACGCTTTCAGCAGGAGCAGCGGGAGCGGATACGAGCCGAACGTGCGCAGCACATCGCGCCGCTTGGTCACGTTTGCATAGCTGGTGAGATCGAGGTTGCCGAGCGCGTTGCCGTTGCCGTCGTCCTTGTGGCAGGCGCCCTGGTTGCGCACGCAGTTGGTGGTGAGGATGGGTTGGATCACGCGCTCGAAATATTGCGGGGCGGCCGGCGGGCCCGAGTCGCAACCGAGCGCAGCGACGAGCGGCAGCAGAAGTGAAGTCGAGACTCTCATCCTGATCTTAGTCAGCCGGCGGGAAAGAGAGTTGTCAACCGCTTAGTGCGTGAGGCGGCCGAGCGCGCCGGTCGCCACCGAGCGCACCAGCGGATCGGCGTCATTCTGCGCCTGCGTGAGCGCGGCCGCTCCCGACGCGTCGCCGATCTCGCCGATGGCCCACGCCGCGGCCTTGCGCACGAGCGGCGACGCGTCGCCGGTCGCCACGCCGGCGAGCGCCGACGTCGCCGTCTTGTCCTGCAGGAAGCCGCACGTAAGCGCCGCCTGCAGGCGCACGCCCGCGTCCGCGTCCGCGAGCAACGGAAGGATCCCCCCCGCGCTGGTGACTGTCTTGGAGCCGATCGGCGCGCGCAGGTTGCGCACCGCCTGCAGCGACGCCGCGCGCACGCCCGGCAGCGTCGAGCCGAAGCCGGCTTGCAGCGCCGCGAGGCCCGTCGGGTGCCCGATGGCGCCGATGGCGCGCGCCGCCGCGATGCCCGACTCCTCGTCGAGCGGGTGCTTCATGTACGCGCTGAGCGCGGCGAGCGTCGAGAAGTCACGCATGCCGCCGAGCACGTCGGCCGCGTTGCGCGCCGCCTGAGGATCCTGCAGCGAGAGGCGCGACGTCATCGAGGCGATCACCTCGTCGCGCACGCCGCGCCGCCCGAGCCACCACCCGGCCGCGTCGCGAACGCGCGCGTCGGGATAGTCGACCAGCTTCTGCACCGGCGCGATGCACGAGAGGCACGCCAGCTCCTCGGCGCGCTCGATCTCGGCGACGATGGCGTCGGACGATCCCGAGTTCACCGCGCTGATGATCGCGCCGGTCGAGCCGCCGCGGCCGGCGAGCGCCGCCTGGCTAAAAGCCGTCAAAACCACCATTCCAAGGCCGATCTTGCCAATGTCGAGGGTGCGCATGTTACATGCCTCCCGGATTGTTCTCGCGCGAGAAGTACTGACCGCCGTTGTCGGCCATCAGGCCCATCAGGAACACTTCGTCGTTCGTGAGCTGATACTTCGGATCCGTGCCGACGTGACCGTTGATCGATTGCGTCACGTCCATCGGGTGCGGCAGCGCCGCGCCGAACGCGCGGTCGCCGGTGTTGATCGCCGGGTAGCGCGCGGGCGGGTTGAGCATCTTGATGACATCCGACGCGTAGGCGTTGCCCGGCTCGACGTACGCCTTCGGGTTGCCCATCGTCACCATCACCTGCTTCTCGCGGAAGATCATCGACGGGCCCATCAGCGAGACGTGCGACGCCGACCACGTGTACATCATCTCGCCGGTGTTCACGCTCACCGGCTTGTTGGTGAGGTCGAACGTGAAGCTGAACGTCGTCATGTCGGTGACGTCCATGATCGTGTAGCTCGGGTTGGCGCCGTTGTTCGAGCCGTCGTGGCAGTCGGTGCAGTGCGCGTCGAAGATAGGCTGCAGCGCCTTGTCCCACGGCACGCCCATCACCTTGTCGGCGGTGTACGTGGTCGAGGTGCGCTGCTGGCGGGTGAGGCCGGCGTAGTCGAGCGCCGCCGCGCCGAGCGCCTGCAGCGCCGACGAGCCGGGCGCGAGCTCGATGGTCTTGGTGCGATCCTCGTGGCAGCCGCCGCACACGCGCGCTTCGCCGGGGCGGCCCTGGATCCACAGCGGCTCGGAGGCGGTGCCGCCGCCGGGCGCGCCGGCGGTCGCGACCGCGAGGCCGTACTTGTCGATGAGCTGCATGCGCACCGGCGTGTTGGCCGGCACCACCGCCTTGAACGAGCCGTCCGGCTGCACGTCGACTTCACCGAGGCGCGCCTGGCCGTCGAACTCGGTGAGGCCGAACATGTTGGGGAAGCCCTCTTCCGCCGAGAAGCCTTCGGTGATGCGCACCTTCTTGGCGGTGCCGGGCGTGATGCCGGGGAACATCGTCGAGTCGTAGACGTTGATCGCCGACATCAGCGTCGACTGCGTGCCCATGGCGATGAACGCCGGCTTGAGCGCGGGCGGCTCGGCGCGCTTGACGACCGGGATCGGGCTCACGTCCCACAGGCCCGGATCGTTCACGACCGGGAAGCGCGTCTTCGCCACCGAGTCGTAGAGGTAGATGCCGAACTGCGGCGACGCCTTCGCCTGGCCGAGCACCTCGCTCTCGACGGGACCGTCGGCCCACGTCACGAGGAACTGCTGGCCGGCGGCGTCGCCCGCGGGGCGCACGTCGTAGTAGCGGCCGACGCCGTTGAAAGACGGCGTGCGATCGCCGGGGACGTCCGGCGTCAGATCGGTCGCCGACGACAGCGCCTCCGACTGGTGCGAGACGTCGGTGCCGCCGAGGTTCACCAGCACCAGCTTGCCCGCCTGGAACGTGCGGTCGCGCGAGGTGCCGATGGTGACGATCATGCCGGGCGAAACTTCGTGCGCGCGCAGGTACGCGTTGGTCAGGCCCTTGCCCTCGCGGCCGAAGCCCTCGCGCACGCCGGTCATGTCCTGATTCATGATCGTGAGGTCACCCTCGTTGACGTCGCCGAGGTGGCGCCACTCGGTGAGCAGGATGCGCCCGTCCGAGAGCAGCGTCGGCGCCACGCGGTGCGAGACGTTGCGCGGGCCGAGCGCCTCGCCCGAGCCGTCGAGCGAGACCGTCGCCACCTGCGCGGTGGTCGCGCGCTCGTACTCGTCGCGGAACTGCGGCACCGTCGGGCCCTCGACGGACTTGTTGGTCACGTAGAGGATCTTTCCCGCCGGCAGGTAGATCGGATAGGCCTCGTCGTTCGAGCCCATCGTGATCTGGCAGGGCCCGCTCGTGGCCTTGCCCTTCGCCGCGTCGCACGGGTTCGAGCCGTCGACGTTGATGCGGAACACGTGGTAGTTCTGCTCGCCCGGCGCGCGCGCCGAGAACACCAGCTCGCGCGCGTCGAACGACAGGTCGACCGAGTTGATGTCGGCGCCCATCCAGTTGGTCAGGTTCTTCTTGACTCCGCTCGCCGTCGGAGGCGTGAGCGTGAACAGGTTCGCGCCCTGCCCGCCGCTCGCGTAGTCGAAGACGTTCCCGGGCTCCGCCGGCCCGCGCTGGATGTAGACCAGCGCCGGCATCCCTTGCAGGATGGTCGGCGTCGAGTCGCCGGCGCAACCCGCAGCCGCTCCGATCAGGATTGGAATGAGATGGACTCTACGCATCGGTGCCTCCGCGTGCGTTCCCCTACGCAAGCGTCAGGCCGATTTCAGCGCGTGGAGTTTTCGGGAGTTGTCGGGTTCAACGCCTGCGCATTGGGGGCGGGCAGCCCCGGGCTCGGATCCTTTTGGGGTTCCAGCGCCCCCGGCGCCGGCTGCGAGTCGGGCGGCAGCGTCGGCTCCTGCGAAGCCATCTCGGTGTCGGCGTCGCTCTCACTTTTCAGATCGTCCTCGGGATGGCGCGAGTACTTGGCGCGCTCGCCCGGCCCCGAGTAGTCGATCCAGAACGCGCTCACCTTGGCGCGCACGTCGAGGTGCACGAAGTCCGAGTTCGGGTAGTAGCCCACGCCCACCCGCTGAAACTGCGCGCGCAGAAAATCGCGCAGCTCGGTGTTGGCGATCCCGTCGACGCGGAAGTCGCACGCCAGCCCCTGCTTGTGCGGGCTCTTCGGGTTGCCCTTCTTGCGCGCGATCTTCGGCGCGCGGTAGCCGGCCACCACCAGCAGCTTCTTCCACTCGAAGTGCTGCGCCGTCTCGTAGAGGAGCTGCGCCAGCCGCGACGACATCAGGTGCACGCGCCCGGTGTGATGGCAGCGCAAGAAGCGGCTCCAGCCGCGCAGCTCCTTCTTTCCGAAGTGGCCCTTCGCGTCCGGCCGCAGCGTGAACGTCTCGTGCGTGTTGAGCGCGGTCAGCTCCGCCGCCGGCATCGGCTTCGGTTTGTTTTTCGCGGCCAGCGACGGAGAAGCCGCCGCGACGGCCAGCATGACGGCGATCGAACGCACCTCGAACAGCATTCGCGGGGCGCGCGCCGGTGTCAATGTTTGCGCGCTCATTAATGAAGCGACGAGCGCCACCGATCGCTATTCACTGCGGCCGCAGCTCGACCTTGATCCAGCGATCCTGCCGCTCATCGAACGCCTTGTATGCGTCGACCGCCTTCGAGAGCGGCTCGCGCTGCGTCAGGATCGCCGACGGATCGATCGCGCCCGAGAGCACCAGCTCGATCAGCTTCGGGAGGTACTTGCGGTGATTGCAGTTGCCCGCCTTGATGGTGAGGTTCTTGTTCATCGCCACGCCGATCGGGAACACGCGGCTCTTGTCGGCGTAGACGCCGATGATCGACAGCGTGCCCGCCTTGGCCAGCGCGTCCACCGCCCACGAGAGCGCCAGCGACGGCGCGTCGCCCGGATGCCAGTTTTCGCCGCGCGGGTGCCGCTCGGGCGCGACCTCCTCCACCTCCTCGTCGAGCTGCTTCTCGATCGACTCCAGCTTCTTCGCGGCCGGCCCTTTGTGCGGCCGATTGGCGTCGACGCCGACCGCGTCGATCGCGCGATCGACGCCGATGCCGCGCGTGAGCCGCCGGATCGCGTCCACCGGATGCTCGTCGCTGTAGTCGATGATCTCGGCGCCCTGCGCGCGCGCCAGCTCGAGCCGCGACGGCACGGTGTCGATCGCCAGGATGCGCCCCGCGCCCATCAGCCGCGCGCTCGCGATCACGAGCTGCCCGACCGGCCCGCAGCCGAACACCGCCACCGTGTTGCCGTCGCGGAGCTCCGCCAGCTCGGCGCCGAACCAGGCGGTCGGAAAAATATCCGACAAGAGGATCGCCTGCTCGTCGGAGATCGCGTCCGGCAGCTTGACCGCACCGACGTGGGCGAACGGCACGCGCGCGCGCTCCGCCTGCAAACCGTGAAACGGCCCGCTGTCCTCGGGCCCGCCGAAGAACGCGGTGCCGGCGAGCGGCCCGTTCGGATTGGCCACGTCGCACTGCGCGTAGTAGCCCGCGCGGCAGTACGAGCAGTTGCCGCACGCGATGGTCGACGCGATCACCACGCGATCGCCGACGTTCAAGTTGCGCACGTCGTCGCCCAATCTCTCGACGACGCCGACGCCTTCGTGCCCGAGGATGGTGCCCGGCCGCATGCCGGGCAAGGTGCCGCGCACGAGGTGCAGATCGGTGCCGCAGATCGCCGCGGCGGTGATGCGCACGATCGCGTCGGTCGGCGCCTCGAGCTTCGGCTCCGGCACGTCGGCGAGCTCGATCCGGCCGATTCCCTGAAACACCACCGCTTTCATGTCGCCTCCTGTTTCACTCGGAATTCGCAAGAAGCGCGCCTTCGGATATGCTGCCCGGCGTGCGGCGCGGCGATCTCTCGACGAGCAGGCGGCACAAGCTCAAGACCGCGGCGCTGTACGTGCGCACGCTGGTGCACGAGTTCCGCTGGACGCTCTTGTTCCTCGCCGCCGCGCAGCTCACCGGCACCACGCTCTACGCGATCACGCCACACCGCGCGCTCGCCGGCTTCGCGCCGTCGCTGATGCAGTCGTTCTACGGCGCGTGGATGGCGCTGTTCGCGCAGCCGATCCTGTCGCCACCCGAGACCTGGTACCTGGCGATGGTGTGCGCGATCTATCCGCTGTTCGGCTTCGTGCTCGTCGGTGAAGGCGTGGTCCGCCTGAGCACGCTGATCATTTCGAAGCAGCAGGGCGAAAGGAAGTGGATGAAGGTGATGGCCTCGACCTATCGCGATCACGTCGTCTTGTGCGGGCTCGGCCACCTCGGCTTCCGCATCCTCGGGCAGCTGCGCGCGGCGGGCGTCTCGGTGGTCGCCGTCGAGAAAGCGGCCGACGGGCGGTTCATGGGCGAGGCCAAGGCCACCGGCATCCCGATCCTGATCAACGACATGAAGGACGACAACGCGCTGATCGAAGCCGGCGTGCCGCACGCGCGCTGCATCATCATCGCCACCGACGACGACATGGCGAACCTCGAGGTCGCGCTCGACGCCAAGCGGATGAATCCCGCGATCCGCGTCGTGCTGCGCATGTTCGATCAGCAGATCGCCAGCAAGGTGAAGGACGCGTTCACCATCGATCACGCGTTCTCGTCGGCGGCGCTGGCGGCGCCGATCGTGGCGGCGATGTCGAGCGACGCGGGCGTGCTGGCGTCATATCCGATCGGCGACGTGGCGCACCTGACCGCCGAATTGGCGATCGCCAGCGGCTCGGCGCTCACCGGCCGCACCGTCGCCGATCTCGAGTCGCGATACTCCGCGCGCGTGCTCGCGCTGCGCGTCTCGAGCGGCGCCACGCCGTCCCTGCCGCCGCCGACCGCGATCCTCTCGCCCGGCGATCGCGTGATCGTCCACGTCGCCGCCGAGCGCATGGCGCCGCTCGCCGCCGCCGCCACCGCCGCCGCCTGAAAAATCGATCGCGCCTGCGACGCGCCCGTCGCAGCGATCGCGTTCGCGCGCTGTCCCGTCGCTGTCGCAGCGCGCGAGTAACTGCGCGCAATCGCGCGCGGCGATCGCGGTATGTCGCTTGCTCTCCGTCGCCGGACACGGAGGGCCGATGATGACCAGGACTAGAAATTGGCTGCTGTTCGGTTTGGCGCTCTGGGCCGGCTGCTCGGATAGTGGGCAAATTGCCGCAATGGACATGCCGCCGGTCAACCCCGATCTGGCGACCACCGACGGGCCGCCGGCGGTCACGGTGGCGCCCGGCCCGAGCCGCGGCTCGGCGATCGCGCTCTCGTCCGACGACGCGATCGCGGTGGTGGTCAACCGCGACGTCGGCACCGCGACCGTGCTCGCGCTCGCGTATCCGCAGAACGCGTCGCCCACGTCGATGAAGCTGGGCGAGGTCGCGCTCGGCGCCGAGCCGTGGCAGGCGGTGATCGCGCCCGACGGCAACCGCGCGTTCGTCATCCTCCGCAAAGATCAAAAGCTGGTGGCGATCGACAACCTCAAGACGGCGCCGACCAAGGGCGCGTCGGTGTCGGTCGGCTCCGAGCCGACGGGCGTCGCGCTCACGCCGACGGGCGCGCACGTCTGGGTGTCGAACTGGGTCGACGGCACGCTGATGGAGATCGATCCCGCCACCATGGCGGTCACGCGCACGGTCGATCTCAACGCCGCGCTGGTCGCGTCCGGCATCCTCGGCGCCGGCCTGACCGCGCGCCCGTCGATGTCGCACCCGCGCTCTTTGGCGATTACCAATAACGGCGATCAAAACGACAATGATGAATCGATTTACGTCACCGAATATTACGGCCAGCGCCTGGCCGCGGAGATGGCCGACGGCTCGAACGCCGACGTCTCCAAGCAGGGTGTCGTATACCGCGTCAAATTGGCGGATCTGAGCGTTTTACCGATCACGCTCGCGCCGCTCGCCGACATGGGCTTCAAAGATCACGCGAACGGCGTCGCCGGTTGTTATCCAAACCAACTTCAATCGATATCGATTAACGGCAAATACGCGTACGTGACTTCGGTGTGCGCGTCGCCGAAGGGGCCGACCGGTCCGTTCACCAAGGCGTTCAAATCGCCGTGCGTCACCCCCGCCACCGACTGCCTCGCGCCCGCGGGCGTGACCGCCGCGTGCGTGAACAACGCGTGCAACACCAACTGCGCGGCCGACAGCGACTGCGAGCCGAACGGCGGCAAGTGCAACCTGACGACCGGCGTGTGCGCGGCCAATCCCGTCGACGTCAAGACCACCGTTGCGCCGCTGCTCTCGGTGATCGACACCACCACCGACACCGAGCTGACGAGCGCCACCGCCAGCTTGAACGCGAAGTTCGACGCGCTCTACGCGTCCAAGGGCACCACCGACGACGGCACGCGCCGCTATCCGCTGATGCCGGTCGACGTCGGCTTCGTGCCCGGCTCGGGCGTCGGCTACGTCGCGGCCAACGGCGCCGACGCGGCGTTCCGCGTGCGCTACGATCTCTCGACGGGAAACATCGCCGAGGTGGGCGGCTCGACCAACCTGTTCATCAACCTGAACCCGGCCGGCATCACGCCCCCCACCGCCGGCGGCAAGAACCCGATCGGCATCGCGGTGAACTCGAACGCGCACAACGGCAAGCTGTTCGCCCTCGTCGCCAACGACGTGAGCCGCAACGTCTCCGTCGTCGATCTCGACGCGCAGGCGGTGGCCGGCGGCCCGACGGCGCCGACCGCGTTCTCCACGACCGCGCTGCCGGTCGCCAAGTCGTCCGAGGATCTGGTGCTGCAGGGCAAGCGCTTCTTCAACACCGGCACCGCGCGCTGGTCGCTCAAGGGCCAGGCGTGGAACGCGTGCCAGGCGTGTCACGGCGACGGGCTCTCGGACAACGTGACGTGGTACTTCGCGCGCGGCCCGCGCCAGTCGACGTCGCTCGACGGCACGTTCTCGAAGAAGAACGCGAACGATCAGCGCATCCTCAACTGGACCGCGATCAACGACGAGCTGGCCGACTTCGAGAACAACACGCGCGGCATCTCCGGCGGCGTGGGCGCGATCGTGTTCCAGGACTCGTCGCCGCCGAACGTCGCCGATCGCATCGACATCAACGGGCTCGGCCACGCGGGGCTCAACGGCTCGTCGGCGCAGGCCGCCGATCCGACCAACCCCGCCGGGCTGCCCGCCGCGTGCACGCACACCGACTGGGCCGACATCACCGCGTACGTGCAGACCATCCGCTCGCCGCGCGCGGCGACCAACCTCGCCGCGGCCGACGTGAGCGCGGGCCGCACGCTGTTCGAGGGCGCCAACTGCCAGGGCTGCCACGGCGGCGACAAGTGGACCATCTCGTCGCGCTTCTACACGCCGTCGGCGGCGACCATGACCTCGCTCAAGTCGAAGGCGTGGACGCAGCCCGCCGGCTTCCCGTCGGCGCTGCTGCCGGCGGCGACGGCGGGCAACCGCTTCATGCGCTTCGGCGGCGCCAACGCGGCGGCGTTCGATCAGATCCAGTGCGTGCTGCGCCCCGTCGGTACGTTCGGCGCGGCGGAGGCCGACGTGGCGCTCGGCGGCGCGTTCCCCGAGCTGCGCGTCGACATGAAGACGACCGGCCAGGGCGCGGAGACCGACGGCAACGGCTTCAATCCGCCGTCCTTGCTCGGGCTCAACGTGGGCGCGCCGTTCCTCCACTCGGGCGGCGTGCGCACGCTCGAGGGGCTGTTCGCCTCGGCGTTCGCCACGCACTATCAGGCGCTGTCGCCGAACTTCCTCACCGACGCCGAGCCGGCGCGCTCGCAGAAGGTCGCGCAGCTCGTCCAGTTCCTCTTGTCGATCGACAACGACGCGCAGGCCGAGACCATCCCCACCGCCGGCTCGTCGGGCGGCGACTTCTGCGTCTTCCCGTAGGCTACTTGCTCGGCATCGGCGCGGTGCTCTCGGCCGCCGCCGCCTCGACGATCTCCAGCGTCGCCGGCGAGGTGTTGCGCACGATGGCGTTGGCGATCTTTCCGTCGGGGCGCTTGACCACCCACGCCGTCGAGCTCGGCGTCACCGTCCGCGCCATGAGCTGGAATCCGCCCTTCTGAAACTCCTGATCGAAATAGCTGACGGTGTCGCCGTACGGACGGTTGCTCTCGAACACGCGATCGATCGCCGAGACGCCGACCACGCGCTCCATCGGCTTCTTCGCGTTCTGCTGCTCGGGGAACTGCCGCACCTCGTCCACCACCGCCGTGCCGATCAGCCGCGAATCGGGCGGCACCTGGATCAGGGCGGCGTCCGATTTCGCCGCGGCCGCGAGCGCCGGCGCCAGCGCGAGCGCCGCGCCGATGAGCCATTTTTTCCACATCGTCCGTCCCTCCTCTCGACGGGAGAGCGGTGCATCGCAGGTGCCGCGCTGTCATGAGCGCGCGCACGTTCCACTGACAACCTGTCAGCGCGCGCGCCGCAACCCGGCGATATGGTGCGCGGCACATCGCTTGCTCAATGCGCGGTCGATGAATCGATCGCTCGTCACGCTGGCGCTCGCCGTCTGGATCGCGCCGTCGCTCTCGCCGTCGCCGTCGGCGGCGCGCGCCGCCACCCACGCGCCCGCGCTCGACGAGCCGCCCGGAGAAAAGGAGTTCGTCGGCTGCCACAAATATCCCGAGGCCAAGAAGTTCCGCTGGACGGTGCGCGGCGAGGTCGGCGTGCCGGAGTTGGTGGCGTCGCTCGGCGAGATCGGCTGCCAGTCGATCCTCGTCGGGCCGCAGGTCGCGGCGCGCGCGGACAAGGTGACCATCGAGGTGCCCGATCTGTTGACCGCGTCGGAGGTGTATCGCCTGTTCTACTCGTCGCTCGAGGTGCTCGGGCTCACCGTCGAGCACTCGGGCGGCACGCTCAAGATCGTCGACGCGGGGCGCGCCAAGGAGGTCTCGACACCGCTCGCCGGCGGCGACGCGACGCCCGGCGGCGATCAGTTCGTCACGCGCCTCATGCGGCTCGAGCACGCGCGGCCGCAGGATCTCGCCGAGGTGTTCACGCGCCTGCGCTCGAAGGACGGCGACGTGAGCGTGTACGCCGCCGGCACCGCGCTCATCGTCACCGATCGCGGCACGGTGGTGCGGCGCATGGAGGAGCTGTTGCGCGTGCTCGACGTGCCGCGCGCGAGCGAGCGCTTGTGGTCGCTCGGCACGCACGGGCAGAGCGCCGGCGAGCTGTCGGCGACGCTGGAGAAGATCCTGCAAGCGTCGCGGCGCACCGAGAGCGCGGATCCGAAAGCGGCGGCGCCGAGCGGGCTCGGTGACGGCGTCGCGGCGGTGGTTCCCGTCGAGGCGGCGCGCCTGGTGGTGGTGGTGGCGAGCGAAGACGGTTTTCGCCGCGTGCAGGCGCTCGCCGCCAAGATCGATCCGCCCGTCGCCGAGGAGGCCGGCGGGCAGGCGCACGTGATCTACCTGGCCAACACCAACGCCGAGGACATGGCTCAGACGCTGCAATCGGTCGGGCTCTCCTCGCGCGTCGCCGCGGCGCCCAAGCCGACGGGCGGCGGACCGATGTCGGGGCCGCCGAGCGTCTCGGCGTCGGCGAACGCGCTCGGGCTCCAGGGCGAGGTGCGCATCGGCGCCGATAAAGTGGCGAACGCGATCGTGGTGTTCGCCACCTCGAGCGACTTCGCGATGGTGCGCGATCTCATCGCCAAGCTCGACGTGCCGCGCCGCCAGGTCTACGTCGAGGCGCGCATCCTCGACGTGCTCGTCGACAAGACGCGCAACGTCGGGCTGGTGTTTCACGGCACCGACTCGCTCGCGGGCGGCGCGGCCACCGGCATCGTGGCGTCGAGCGCGCCGGGCTTGAACACGGTCACGCTCAACGCGCAGACGCTCTCGACCGCGCTCGGCGGCGGCGGGCTGCTCGCGGGCGTCATCGGGCAGCAGCTCAACGTCGCCGGCTTCAGCCTGCCGAGCATCGGCGTTTTATTGCAAGCGCTCGAGCACGCGAAAGACGTGAGCGTGATCTCGCGGCCGCATCTCCTGACGATGGACAACGCCAAGGCGTCGCTCTCCGTCGGGCAGAACTTCCCGTACCTGAACTCGTCGGCGGCGGGCACCGGCGGCGCGACGCTGCTGTCGAGCTACAGCCAGAAGGACGTATCGCTCAAGCTCGAGCTGACGCCGCACCTGAACGAGTCGGAGTCGGTGCGGCTCGAGATCAACGGCGAGATCTCCGACGTGCCCGACGGCGAGTCGCTGACGAATCCCGGCGGGCCGATCACCAACAAGCGCACGATCCAGACCGCCATCGTCGTGCGCGACGGCGACACGGTGGTGCTCGGCGGCCTGCAGAAAGACTCGGAGTCGGAGTCGGTCGACAAGATTCCCATCCTCGGCGACATCCCGCTGCTCGGGCGGCTGTTTCAATATCGCTCGAAGCAGCGCACGAAATCGGATCTGCTGATCGTGCTCACGCCCTACGTCATCCGCGGGCCGGAGGATCTGCGGCGCATCTACGATCGCAAATCGGCCGAGGAGCGGGAGTTCGCCGAGCGCTTCACCGCGTTCCGCGACGAGGGCGCGTACGACTCGCACGTCGACTACCACCGCAAGCGCGGGCTGCTGCAAGAGATCAACCTCACGGCGCAGTCGGCCGAGCGCGAGGCCGCCGCGCTGCGCAAAGCCGAGCGCGCGCTGCGCAAGCCCGCCACCGACGAGGAGATTCACTGACGGGCATGTAACGCCGAGGGGGCTCGTTGTTCCTGGTCGGGGCGGAGTATATGATCGCCGCTCGCCGTCGGGGGCCGCGGGCATGGATGATCTGATCCTGTACAGCGTCATCGGGCTCCTCGGGCTCGGCGCGTTCGTGGTGGCGCTGGTGATTCCATTCGTGGCGCTCGCGGCCGCGGGGCGGGCGCGGCGCGAATTGGAGGCGGTGAAGGCGGAGACCGCGCGCCAGCTCACCAACGTGCGCGGCGAGCTGGCGATGCTGAAGCAGGCGCTGGCCGAGTGGCCGGGCGACGCGCGCGACCAAGGCGTGCCGCTGAGCGCGGCGACGATGGAGCGGACCGCGCCCGGGTGGAAGGTGCCGCCGCTCGAGCCGACTGCGCCGGGGAAGAAGATCATCGCGCCGAGGGCGGGCGACGCGGCGGACGAGAGCGAGGCGCGCGCGCAGGCGGAAGAGGCGCACGCGGAGACGCACGGTGGAGCGCCGGCGTCACAAGCGGGCGCGACGCTCGCCGACGTGCTCGCGGGCGCGCCGGCGACGGCAAACGACAACGCGGGCGCGACCAACGCAAACGTCGACGCAAACGCGAGCGCGGCGAACGCAAACGCGAGCGCAACAAACGCAAACGCCGACGCAAGCGCGAGCGCGGCCAATGCGAGCGCGGCGAATGCGAATGCGGCGAATGCGAGCGCGGCGAATGCGAATGCGGCGAATGCGGGCGGCGCGAGTGTCGGCGGCGGCGCGAGCGCGGCGGCGCAAGCTGCGGGCGAGCCGGTGCCGGCCGACGTACTTGCCGCGCGCGTGGCGCAAGCCTCCGGCGCCGGCGGCGCTCCCCCGCCACCGACGGGCGGCGGCGCCGGCGGCAAATTGCCGCAGCCCGCCTCGACGCTGGAAGAGAAGATCGCGCTCGTCTGGTTCACGCGTATCGGCGCCGCCATCCTGCTGCTCGGCGCCGCCTACTTCTTCAAATACGCCGTCGACAGCCAATGGATCGGCCCGATGGGCCGCGTCGCCATCGGCGCCGCGCTCGGCGTCGCCACGCTCGTCTTCGCCCACCTGATCCATCCCAAGACCAAGCCCATCTACACGCAGATGGTCCTCGGCGTCGGCCTCTCGCTGCTGCTGCTCTCCGCCTACGCCAGCTACGCCTTCTATCACCTGGTGCCGATGCCGTTCGCGTTCGGCGCGTTCTTCATCATCGCGCTGCTCGGCGGCGCGCTGGCGATGCGCTACAACGGCCAATCGATCCTGATCCTGTCGCTGGCCGCCGCACTCTCGGCGCCGGTGCTGCTCTCGACGGGCGAGGATCGCCCGCTGGCGCTGTTCGGCTACGTGCTGGTGGTGACCGCGCTCTCGCACGCCGCGTCGGTGCGCATGAAGTTCGTCTGGTCGCTGTGGCTCGGCATCAGCGGCGCGGCGGTGCTGTTCCTCGGCTGGTACGCGAAGTTCTTCGACGCGCACCCGATGCCCGAGCACCCGATGGTCGATCTGCCGCGCGCGCAGCTCGAGGGCGCGTACTTCGCGCTCACCGCCCGCGCCGCGCCGCTCGCCGCGGTGGCCGCGTTCCTCGTCGAGTGGCTGGTGGTGTATCGCTACGCGCGGCCGCACAAGTCGCTGTGGCCGATCGCGGTGCTGGTGGCGGCGTCGCTGCTGGCGCACGTCGGCGCGGCGGCGCTGCTCTACGATCATCCGCTGATCCTCGGCGCGCTGCTGTCGACGCTCGGCGTGCTCTCGGCGGTGCTGCTGGCGATCGAGCACAAGAGCGAGCTCTTGCTGCTGCCGCTGGTGGCGTCGTTCGGCGTGCTGGTGGCGGCGGTGCGCGCGTCCGAGCGCGAGCAGCCGGTGGCGATGCTCTCGCTGCTCGCGCTGTGGGCGATGGTCTACGTCGCCGGTTTCTTGCGCGGCCAGCTCACCAAGGAGGAGCGCCCGTCGGGGAAGACGCTGGCGCTCGTCGGCGGCGTCGGGTTCGCGTTCGCGATCCTGTCGGCGGCGCTGCTGGCGCATCCGCACCCGCTCGGCTTCGCGCTGGTGATGGTGTCGCTCTCCGTCGGCTACGGGCTGCTCGGCGTGCGCGCGGAGACGCCCGCGGTGATCGGCGCGGCCATCGGGTTCACGTTTCTATTCTTGCTGACCAACATGCCGCGCACGGGCGAGCGCGACCTCGCGTACGTCGGCGTGGCGGCGGCGTGGGCGGCGGTGTACCTCGGCGCGGTGGCGTGGGAGCTGATCGTCAAGCGCGCGCCTCCGACGGCGGCGCGGCTGCTGGTCGTCTCGGGCGCGGGGCTCGGCTTCGCGTTCTTCGCCGAGTCGCACACCGGCGCGGACCAGGGGATCCTGCGCGCGGCGATGCTGGCCGCGGTCGGCGTGATCGATCTCGCGCTCGGCGCGACGCTGCTCCAGCGCGACGCGAAATTGCGCCGCCCGGCGACGGTGCTGCTCGGCCAGGCGCTCGGCCTGTTCGCCGCGGCGGTGGCGGTGATGTTCACCGGCGTGACCGTGACGCTGGTGTGGGCGGTGCTCTCGGCGGTGGTGGTGGTGCTGGCCGCGCAGGAGCAGGACGCGTGGTGGCTCGCCGGCGGCCTGACGCTGTTCGGCGCGACGGTGATGCGCGCCCTCGCGATCGACGTGCAGGTGCCCGACGAGCTGCGCCAGCAGTTCTTCAACACGCGCGGTGCCGCGGGCATGGTGCGCGTGCCGCTGCTCTTCAACGCGCGCGCCTACGCGCTCGCCGGCGTCGGCGCGGCGCTGCTGGTCGGCGCGCGCAGCGCCATCCGCTCGGCGGGCGTCGCGTTCAAGCGCTGCGCGATCGGGCTGTTCCTCGTCGGGCACGCGCTCCTGCTCGGCCTGTTCATCGAGGAGGGGCTGAACCTCGCGCTCAAGACGCCGGCGCCGCCGCTGCACGCCGCCGCCGACGAGTTCGCGGCGTTCGTGCAGCTGTTCGCGCAGTCGCTGGTCGACCAGATGCAGACGCTGTCGATGCTCACCACGTCGCTGATGGCGCTCTACGCGGCGGGCATGGTGGCGTACGGCTTCGGGCGCAAAGATCGGCTGCACCGCTATCTCGGCCTCGGGCTGTTCGCGGTCACGCTGCTCAAGCTGGCGCTGTGGGACGTGTGGCGCCTGCAGCGCGTCTACCAGATCCTGGTGCTGGTCGCCGTCGGTGCGCTGCTGCTCGGCGCGTCGTTCCTCTACGCGCGCTTCGGCAAGCGGCTGGTCACGCTGGTGCGCGACGGGGGCATCGGCCCGACGCTGGCGCTGGTCGCCGCGCTCGGCGTGCTCGGCGCGCCGTCGCGCGCGCACGCGTTCGATGCGCACGCGCTGTCGCAGGTGCGGCTCGTCGAGGGCGTGGACGCGCCCGGCTTCTACCGCGTCGAGATCGATCCCGCGCTCTATCGCGCCAGCGCGTCGGAGACCATGCCGCTCGCCGACGTGCGCATCGCCGGCCCCGACGGAAAAGAGGTGGCGTTCCTGGTGCGCCCGGTGCCGATCGTGGCGCCGCCCGTCGAGCACGCGGCGGTGCTGGTGGATCCGGTGGTGCTGCCGAAGGGCGCGACGCGCGCCGTGCTCGACCTCGGCCGTCCCGGCCTCAAGCACTCGGAGGTGCTGCTGCGGCTCGGCGGCGCCGACTTCATGCGCCGCGCGCGCGTCGAGATCTCCGTCGACGAAGCGGAGTGGGCGGTGATCGCCGAGGGCGCGCTGGTGTACCGCGTGTCGTCGGCCGCGTCGCCGTCGGAGCACACGCTCCTGCGCTACCCGACGTCCGATTCGCGCTACCTGCGCGTGACGCTCTTGCCGTGGCTCGATCAAGCGCCGATCCCGATCCTCGGCGCGACCGTCTACTACAGCGAGCCCGGCTCGGGGCCGCTGCGCCGCGGGCTGCCGATCAAGCTGGTCAAGGTCGAGTCGGATCCCAAAGAGAAGCAGACGCGCGCGCTGTTCGAGCTCGGCGATCCGGGCGTGCCGTTCGATGCGCTGGTGCTCTCGATCCGCACGCCGGCGTTCGAGCGCCGCGCCACCATCGCCGCGACCAATCACCAGAACTATTGGCCGGTGGTCGGCGGCGGCGTAATCTACCGCAGCGCGGCCGCGATCTCGACGGGCGGGCCGCAGGAGGAGCTGCGGCTGCCGATCCGTCCGGAGCGCAAGCGCTGGGCGCGCGTCGACATCGAGGACGGCGACGATCCGCCGCTGCTCGTCGAAGGCGCGCTCGGCGAGTGGCGCGCCGAGGAGCTGGTGTTCCAGGCGCAGGCGCCGGGCGTGTTCTCGCTCTACGTCGGCGACGCGTCGATGACGCCGCCGAGCTACGATCTGCCGTCGGTGCTGGCGCGCGCGGGCGACGTGCCGATGCGCGAGGCGCGCTTCGGGCCGCTCAATCCCAACCCGCAGTTCGGCCGCCCGTCGGTCGAGGCGCCCAAGCCGATGAGCGAGCGCTATCGACTGCCGATCGCCATCGGCATGGCGGTGGTGCTCGGCCTGCTCGCGCTGTGGACGCTCAAGCTGCTCAAGCGCGCGCCGGGCGCGCCGAACGATCGCGACGCGGGCTGAGCGTGGCGCGTTTTCTCGCCGGGGTCGTGCTCGGAGCGGCGCTGCTCGCCGGCGGCGTCTGGGCGTGGACGCGCAAGGACGGCGGCTGCCTCGGCCGCTGCGGCGACGGCACGCGCTGCGCCGAGCACCGCTGCGTCGCCTCCATTAATGATGCGCCCCGCCCCGCCGCGCCGGCCAAGGAGCCGCGCCACCGCCGCCGCCACGACGGCAATTCGCCGTCGGCGCCCGAGATCAAGCTCCAGCCCGGCGACGAGAAGATGACCGCGCAGGGCGACGCGCTCGGCCGCCCGGAGAAGATCGATCTCTCGCAGCCCGACGAGCGCGAGCTCTCGCAGGACGATCTCGATCGCGTGTTCCTGCCCGCGCAGCCGCGCATCGAGCACTGCATCACCGACGCGCTCGGCGACGCGCCGCTCGAGACCGGCCGCGTCGAGGTCGGCCTGCGCGTCGAGAAGTCGGGCGACGTGAGGCGCGTGCGCGTCGAGGCGCCGCAGCTCCTCCAGCGCCAGGGCCTCACGCGCTGCGTGCGCGCGGTCGCCACCAGCTTGCGCTTTCCCGCGTCGGGCGGCGCCAGCGTCGTGACCTACCCGTTCGAATTGAAGTAGCATCGCGCCGTGCTCGCGTTCGCGATGACCGCCTTCTCGGCCATCTTCTCGGTGGTCGATCCGCTCGGCGTGGTGCCGGTGTACATCGCCATGACCGCCGACGACTCGCCCGAGCACAAGCGGCGCACGGCGCTGCGCGCGTCGCTGACGATGGCCATCGCGCTCACCGTGTTCGCGGCGCTCGGCTCGTACATCCTGAAATTTTTCGGCATCTCGATCGGCGCGTTCCGCGTCGCCGGCGGCATCCTCTTGTTCCTGCTCGCGGTCGACATGCTGCGCGCGCAGCAGTCGCGCCAGCGCTCGACGCCCGAGGAGGAGCGCGAGGGCCGCGAGAAGCCGGACATCTCGGTGTTCCCGCTGGCCATCCCGATGCTCTCGGGGCCGGGCTCGTTCGCGACGGTGATGGTGCTGGTCAGCCGCGCGCACAACATCTGGGAGCAGATGTTCGTCGGCGCGGCGATCGTCGTCACCGCGGCGATCACGTTCGTCATCCTGATCTTCTCGAGCGCGGCGGCGCGGCGGCTC
>DASREC010000156.1:0-9237 GCA_035652295.1 Polyangia bacterium | reverse complement strand
AAAGGCGGAGCCGTCCCCGCTGCCGTTTGAAATGCGGCCCGTCAATCAACCACTCTTCAGAGGTGGTGATCCGCGCTCTTCACTCCGAACGTCGACGGGGACGGCTCCGCCTTTGCCTGTGGACAGCCGCGCCGATCAAGGCAAAACAAATCCCGAGCGCCTGCCCACAGGCAAACCCCCGTCGACTGACACGGCCGTCTTTGATTAAGATTTGAGATTGAAGATCAGAGACTGGAGACTGGAGATTGAAGACTGAGAATTGGATCGTTAGCGGCGGCCGAGGGCCTTGAGGAGTTGGGCGCGGGCGGTGGCGAGGTTGTACTCGGCTTGCACCCGCTGAGCGGCGGCGTTGGTCAGCGCCACCTGCGCGTCGCCGAGCTCGATGACGCTGCCGACGCCGGCTTGATAGCGGCCCTCGGCGAGACGCAGCCGCTCGCGCGCGTTGAACAGCGCCTCGGCGCTGGCGCCGAGCGCGGCCTTGGCGGCGCGCACCGCCAGCCGCGCCACGTCGACGTCGAGCCGCACCTGCTGCCGCAAGAGGTCGCGCTGCGCCTCCAGTATGGCGAGATTGGCGCGCTGCTCTTTGACCTGCGACCACGTGAGCAGCCCTTGAAACAGCGCCCACGAAGCGGTGATCTGCGCGTTCCAGTTCCACCCGAGGTTGGTGATGTCCGTGCCCGCGTCGGTCAAGCTCATCGACGCGCCGAGCGTCGGCCAATAACCACCTTTAAAGGACTTGATTAGATACTGCTGTGCCTTGATCTGTAATTCGAGGCTGATCAAATCGGGGCGCGCCTTGATCGCTTCCGCGAGCTGCTGATCGGTCGACAGGTCCTCGCCCTCGACGGCGTTCATGGTCTCGTCGGCCACGTCGTACTCGGTCGTCCCCTCGATGCCCATCGCTTGATTGAGCTGCGCTTTGGCGGTTTCGTAGCCGTTCTCGGCGGTGATTACCTGCACCGCCGCGTTGGCGCGATCGGTGCGCGCCTGCGCCAGGTCGATCTCGGGACGCGTGCCGACTTTGACGAACCCTTCAATCTGCTGAAGGTGGCGCTCCTGATTGGCCAGCGTCTCGTGCGCCACCTCGACCAGCGCCTTTTGCGCGCGCGCATTGAAATAGGCGGTGCGCACGGTGGTCTCGACCAACAGCTCCGTATTGTGCTCCGCCGCGTACTGCGCCTGCGTAGTCACTTTATTGGACTTCCAGCGATCGGTCGTGACGCCGAAATCCCAGATGTACTGAGACAGCGTCAGTCCGAAGCTCCAGAAGTTGAAGGTATTGAACGACGACGTGGTCGTGCTCGCCGCCATGGAATTGACGTTATTGGGCAGAAAGCCCGGCCGCGCGACGAAGTTCGAGGTCGTGCGCTGATAGCTCGCGGTGCCGGTGAGCTGCGGCAAGAGCGGCGCGCGCGACTCGTCGGCTCGCGCCTGCGCCGCGTCGACAGTGGCGCGCGCCTGCCGGAGCTGCGGCTGATTGTCGTGCGCCTCGTGCAGCGCATCGGCGAGCGTCAAGACGCGCGTGGCCACCGCCAGCGTCAACACTACAGTGCTCATCATTCGTACCTCAAGGCGTCAATGGGGTCGAGGCGCGACGCTTTGTACGCGGGATAGATTCCAAAGATCAATCCAGTCAATCCACTGACTCCCACGGACAATAAAATGATGTCGACGCGCACCAGGATCGGCCAGTGCGCCTTGGCGGCGAACACGAACGCGCCGATCAAGCCGACCGCGATCCCGATCAGCCCGCCGTTCACCGCCAGCGCCAGCGCCTCGACGACGAACTGCACCAGCACGTTGCTCGGCTTGGCGCCCACCGCCATGCGCAGGCCGATCTCGCGCGTGCGCTCGGTGACGCTCACCAGCATGATGTTCATGATGCCGATGCCGCCGACCACCAGCGACACGAACGCCACCACGGCGAGCAGCGTGGTGAACGTCTTGGTCCCCTCCTGCTGCGCGCTGGCCATCTCGGTCAGGTTGCGGATCGAGAAGTCGTCGTCGGTGCCGGCCTGCACGTGGTGGCGATCGCGCAACAGGTTCGAGATCTGCGACTCGGCGCGCGAGGTGGCGTCCGCGGACGTCGCGCTCACCATGATCGCGCCATTGATATAGTTCTTGAGGCCGCCCTGAATCTTGGCGCGGAACGTCGACACCGGAATGAACACGCCGTCGTCATAGTCCTGTCCCATCGGCGATTGACCCTTCTTGGCGGCCACGCCGATCACCTGGAACGGGATGTTGCGGATGCGCACGCTCTGGCCGACCGGATCGGCGCTCGGTCCCCACAGCTTGTCGACGACCGTCTGTCCGAGCACCACCAGCTTGGAGCCGGCGTCCACGTCCGATTGCGTGAACAGGATTCCGCGCGACACCGGCCAATTGCGGATGTCGAAATATTCGGGGCCGGTGCCGGTGACCTGCGTGGTCCAGTTTTGATCTTCGCCGATGACCTGCGACGTCGAGCGCAACACCGCAGTGGCCGCTTTGACGGTCGGGACCTCGGTTTGAATCGAGCGCAGATCGTCCCACGTCAAAGTCGGCATCGAGCCGAAGCCGCCCTGCGCGCCGCCCGACGTGGTGGTGCCGGGCATGACGATGAGCATGTTCGAGCCCATCGCGGCGAACGAGTCCTCGACCTTTTGCTTGGCGCCTTCGCCGACGGCGACCATGGCGATGACCGCGGCCACGCCGATGATCATGCCGAGCGTGGTGAGGAACGAGCGCGTCTTGTTGCGCATGAGCGCGCGCATCGCCACGCGAATGGTTTGCCAGACGCTCATGCCCTGGCCTCCACCGGCGATTGCGTTTGATCGGAGCGCACCAGCCCGTCCTTCATCGTGATCACACGATTCGCGTACTGCGCAATATCGGGCTCGTGTGTCACCAGTACAACCGTGATGCCGGTTTTTCCCAGCTCTTGAAACAGCGCCATCACCTCGATGCTGGTCTTGGAGTCCAGGTTCCCCGTCGGCTCGTCGGCGAGGATCACCTGCGGGTTCGACACCAGCGCGCGCGCGATCGCCACGCGCTGCTGCTGGCCGCCCGAGAGCTGCGACGGGTGGTGATCGAGCCGCGCGCCGAGGCCGACGCGCTCGAGCGCCTTGGTCGCGCGCGCCACGCGCTCGCGCGTGCCGATGCCGGCGTAGAGCAGCGGCAGCTCCACGTTCTCGACGGCGCTGGTGCGCGTGAGCAGGTTGAAGTTCTGGAACACGAAGCCGAGCGTGCGGTTGCGGATCTCGGCGAGCGCGTCGCGATCGAGCCGCGAGACGTCGCGGCCGCTCAACAGATAGCGGCCCTTCGACGGGCGATCGAGACAGCCGACGATGTTCATGAGCGTCGACTTGCCCGAGCCCGACGAGCCCATCACCGCCACGAACTCGCCCTTCTCGACCGAGATCGACACGCCCGCGAGCGCCTGCACCTGCACGTCGCCCATCTGGTAGACCTTGTGAACGCGGTCGAGCTCGATGAGCGCCATCAGAACCCGCGACGGAACGGCGAGGGCGCGGCCGCCGCCGCCGGCGCCGAGCCGCCGGTCACCTCGGTGATCACCTGGTCTCCCGGTTTCAGATCGCCTTCGAGGATCTCGGACGTCGTGCCGTCGGTGACGCCGGTGCGCACCGAGACCATCACCGGTTGGTTGTTGCGCAGGAGCCAGAGGGTCCGCTGGTCGGGCGTCGCCTGCGCGTCGTGCGAGTGCTTCTTCGGCGGCGGGGTCGCCGCGCCGGCGTCGACGTGCAAGAGCTCGGGCGGCGGGCGGAAGCGCAGCGCCGCGTTCGGCACCTTGATGACGTCGTCGCGCTCGGCGTAGACGAAGGTGACGTTGGCGGTCATGCCGGGCTTGAGCCGCAGATCGGTGTTGTCGACGTCGATCACCGCGTCGTAGGTCACCACGTTCTGCACCGTCTGCGGCGCGTTGCGGATCTGCCGCACCGTCCCCTTGAAGCGGCTCGACGGATACGCGTCGACGGTGAACGTCGCCTCCATGGTCGGCTTGAGCTTGCCGACGTCCGACTCGGCGACGTTGGTGTCGACCTGCATCTTCTTCAGATCCTCGGCGATGGTGAACAGCGTCGGCGCCTGCAGCGCGGCGGCGACCGTCTGCCCGACGTCGACGTTGCGCGAGATGACCACGCCGTTGATCGGCGAGATGATGGTGGTGTAGTTGAGGTTGATCTCCGCCTGGTGCAGCGACGCCTTGGCCTGCTCGACCGCGCCCTGGTTGGCGATCACCTGCGCGCGCGCGGCCTCGGCGTTGGCCTCCGACGTGTCGAGGTCGGCCTGCGCGATCAGCTTCTGTTCGCGTAGCTGCTTATTGCGTTGGAACTGCCGCTCGGCGTCGACCGCCTGCGCCTTGGCCTTGACCAGCGCGCCGTCGGCCGCGAGCATGTTGGCCTTGGCCTGCTCCACGGCCGCGATGAAGAGCTGCGGATCGAGCTTGGCGATCACCTCGTCCTTCTTCACCGGCGAATTGAAGTCGGCCTTGAGCAGCGAGATGCGCCCCGACACCTGCGCGCCGACCTGCACCGTCACCAGCGCCGACAGCGTGCCGGTGGCGGTGACGCGCGCCACCACGCGCCCGCGCTCGACCGTGGCGGTGGTGATCTTCGGCGGCTTGGGCGCGTTGGCGCGCTGATACCAGAGCGCGCAGCCGGCGATCAGCGCCAGCACCAGCCCGGCTACGATCCATGGACGAAGCGTCTTCACGGCGTCGAATGGACCATACCTCAGCTCGTCGGCCGATCCACACCATTTACAAACGATTACAAACGCGGGGCTGCTAATGATCCGCATTGGGGGAGCCACGGTCTGAAGACCGCGGCTCCGACGGATCCCACTATGTGAAGCGGCAACAAGCGCCGCGCGCTTCTTCCTTACGACGTCACATTGCGCGATTCGCAGCCCGCGGGGCTTCCCTCTGTCGGAGCCGCGGTCTTCAGACCGTGGATCCCCCTATTCGCGAGTCCCCCATTCGCGAGCGCAGCTCGGCGATCAGGTCATCAGCGTTAGCGCGCGCGCCGCGCGGCGTCGAGGCGCTGTCTGCCACGGGAACCCACCTTCGGCGCGTCTCGTCCCACCGGAGTAGGCCGAGAGGAACCCATGCGAAAAGTGATCGGGCTCGCGCTCCTCGTCGCTGCCGGCTGCAAAGGCGCCGCGTCGCAACCGCCCGCGCTCGACAACGTCGTCGATCAAGTGGTCGTGCCGATGCTCGAGCAGAGCGGCCTCAAAGTGGTGCCGGAAGATCCGGCGATCTTGTGCCGCCGCCTCGCCATCGATCTCACCGGCCTCACGCCGTCGGGCGCCGCGTTCGCCGCGCACTGCGACGGCAAATCGCCCGCCGAGATGGCCGACTGGTTCATGAATCAGCCGAGCGGCCCCAACGTCCCCGACGGCACCGCGCCGTACGTCTGGGTCAATCGCCGCTGGTGGGCCGATCAATTCGCCTATGAATCGAGCCTCGGCCAATCGTCCACCTTCTATACCTACGTGCGCGATCTCGACGCGATCGTCGGCCAGCTCTACACGGGACAGATCCGCTACGACGTGTTCGCGCAAAAGGCGCTCGCGTCACCCGCGTTCGCGCGCTGCTTCGGCGTGTTCGAGGCCAATCACGATCTCGTGCAAATCGCGTCGCAGGCCTATCGCGTGTTCCTCGGACGCGAGGCGGTCCCGTCGGAGGCGGAGGACTTCGGCAACCTGTGGCGCGGCTGGTCGACGCGCTTCATGAACGAGACGCTCTCGGAGACGACGTATCCCGACTGTCCGGTGGCGTACGATCAGCTCAAGAACCGCATCGGCTGCCGCCACTGGGAGCTGGGCCTCGATCCGGCGCTGTGCGCCGGCGCCAACCAGGCGGCGTGCGAGTCGACCATCCTCGGCTCGGGCGCGGTCATCCCGACCTCGGCCGCCTTCGTGCGCTGGTACGATCTCACGCCCGAAGCGCAGGCGATGCTGCTCGCCCCCGGCAAGCTGATGGCCGCGCAGCCCGAGTTCGCCGAGGCCGCCGTCGATCGCGCGCTCGAAAAATATCTCGGCTGGTGGAAGGCCGGCACCTATCGCCCCGACTACGACGTGCCCGCGGTGCGCGACGCGCTGGTCAAAAAATTCGTCGCCGACGGTTTCGACATCCGCAAGCTCGAGCGCGAGATCGTCACGTCGGTGCTCTATACGCAAGCGGCCGCGCTTCAGCCGAGTCAGCTCGCGACCGATCCGATCTGGGCGTTCGGCCCGACCAAGCTGATGTACGCCGAGGCGTGGATGGACTCCGTCGGGCAGGCGCTCGGCAAACAGCTCGGCGGCTGCGACTTCCGCTATCTCTATTCGGGAACGTCGACGTCCAAGATCAGCGGCTATTACAACTTCCCGGTCTCGGCCGGCGTCTCGCGCGCGTTCTATTACTCGAACGCATCGAACATGGGCGGCTGCCCGGTCGCCACCACGCACGGCGATCCGTCGGGCCTGGTGCCGGCGGTGACCCGCCGCGTGGCGCTGGCGACGCTGTGCCCGGGATCGTTCAAGCCGCCTTCGGGCGCCGCGCCCGACGCGATCATCAAGCTGGAGTTCTCCGGCGTCGGCCGCGCGCCCTCGGCGAGCGAGCTGCAAACACTCACCACTGAAATGAGCACCAGCACCGATCCGCCGCAGACGCTCGCCGATTCACTGTGCACCTCTTTGTTCGCGACGTCGGCGTTCAATTACTACTAGGAGCCGTTCAATGCGAAATACGAGCAAAGGAACGACTCGCCGCGATTTCCTCCGCAATGCGGGGCTCGCCGGCGCAGCCCTGGCCGCTACACTATGGCTGCCGCGCCGCGCGCGCTCCGCGTCGCAAGCTCCCATCAAGCGCGTGATCATCGTGCACGCGCCGGGCGCGCCGCGCTGGAGCGCGAGCTTCGACGCGCAGAGCGATCTCAAGCACAACCCGTGGGGCGTGATGCCCTGGTCCACCGTCGGGCGCGGCCAGGCGCCCCAGTGGGGTTTCTCGCGCATGATCCTGCAGCGCCCGCTCGCGCAGACGACCACGAGCTGGGCCACCAACATCTATCCTTATCTTCAATCGGACGATCCCGCTCACTACAATGTAGTGCAACCGGCTTTGAAGAGTCCCGGCTGGAAGGGCGCGCTGCTCCCGACCTACGCGGACATTGCAAACGACGTGGCGGTGGTGCGATTGACCGGCAATCCCGGCGGCCAGTTCGACGGCGATCACGCGTCGGCGAGCCATACGCTCTATACCGGTTATCGCTCGGGACAGATCGGTCTGGCCACCGTCATGCACAAAGCGCTGCGCGATCAATTGGGCGCGCAGTTCGATGCGCAATATCCGCTCCCCGCGGTTTCGGTCGGGCAGCCGGCGTGGTCGTTTGGCGTCGGCGATTACGCCGGCGCCCGGCCGATTTTTCTGACCAGCCCGTCGGGGCTGCCCACGACCGATCCGGGCAAGTCGGTGAGCGCGTGGGGCCGCAAAGCCGAAGGCGAGCTCGACGCCGCGTTTCAGGCGTCGCGCCAGGCGTTCATGGCGCAATCGGCCTCGGACTTCATCAATGACAAGATGGCCGGCGACGCGCACGTCACGCAGCTCATCAATCCCGCGCTGCACCTCGCCACGCCCGGCGCCGCCGCGCTCGGCACGCTGATCGACGGAACCACGCCAGTCACCAATGACATGCTCAATGAGGTTTTTGGCCTCGACAATACCATCACGCCGGCGGGCGACCTCTTGTTCGATTGCTTCGGCGCGCTGGCGTCCTCGACGACGCCGACGTGGAATTCGACCACGACCAACAACTTCGGTTTCTCCGGCGCGCTGGCGGTTCGCCTGCTGCAAATCGGCGCGCCGCTGGTCAGCGTCACCATGGGAAGCTGGGACACGCACTCTTATGAAGTGATCGATCCGCAGAACAAACATCCCCAGACGGTTCAGGTGGCGATGCTCGGCCGCATGCTGGCGGCGCTCGACTTTGCGCTCAAGAACATCGCCGACCCGCTGTCGCCGGGCGTGAGCCTCTGGGACTCCACTGTGGTGTTCGTCTGCTCCGAGTTCGGACGCGGCGGCAACAACATTGGCACCAATGGATTCAATTCGCCCGATGGACAGAACGACGGCGGATCGGATCACGATCCATTCGCCGGCTGGCCGATCTTCGGCGGCCCCGTCGAGGCCGGCGGCCGCCTCCTGACCGATTCGGGAAACGGCGGCTTCTATCACCAGAACCGCGTCTACACCACAGTGCTCAAAGGCCTCGGCATCGATGACGTCAATAACGCCTATCTGCCCTATGGGACGTTCGCGCCCATCAGCGGCTTGATTCGAGGCGTGTGATGCGCTTTGGATTGATAGCCGCGTTGGCGCTCGGCGCTTGCGGCGGAATGCCGCAGGCACAGGTCAATGGATCGATCCCGCTCGACAGCGCGCAGGCGAAGTATCCCGACCTGCGCACGTTCTGGGCGCGCTCGGTCGCGCGCACCTGCGGACCCAATAATGGTGTCTGTCACGACAACCGGCAATTCCCCGACATGCAGACCGCATCGGGGCTGCTCGACGCCGTCAACAAACGCTGCAATCAGATCCGCGACGACCCGACGACCATAGACAATCTCTGTGAGCCGCTCGGCGATTCGATTCAAATCGGATCGTTCTCGACGCGCATTGGAACCATTACGCCGCTGCCGAACGCCGCGGCGCCGACGTCGCTGGCGATCACTACAAAAGATGCAATCCCGGCGGGCGCGAGCGGCACGGTGGCCATCGTGCGCCAACCGCCCAATCTGCCCAAAGTGGTACTGAACGTTCCCTCGGGCGCAATGCAGTCCGCCACTGCGCACACCATTACGCTTCAGTACACACCATTGACCAGTAAGACCGCCGCGCCCGCGCCCGGCGGATCGCTGGCGACGTTTCTCTTGCCGGCGACGTTCACGCCCGGCGACGACACGCAGGTGGAGCTGGGCGATCCCAACGGCGACGGCGTCTTTGGCGCCGATCTCGGCGGCGCGCTGATCAAGCCGGGCGATCCGCTCAAGAGCTATTTGTTCCTGCGCGTGCTGTCGCCGATCGCCGTCGGGCCGGGACAGATGCTCACCAACACGGCCGCGCAGCCTTCGAGCGAAGCGCAGATGCCGATCGCCAACTTTCAATATTGGGACGTCGACAACGACATGGTGGCGCTGTGGTGCTGGATCTCGACCATGAAGGCCGACGGCTCGAACGCCGACGGGCCGATCGACTAC
>DASREC010000155.1:0-26591 GCA_035652295.1 Polyangia bacterium | reverse complement strand
CGGAGATCCACGTCGCGCTCCTGGCGGGGACGGTGGCGTGGCGCGCGCTCGGCGATCTGGCGCACGCGGGCGGATACTTCGAGCGGCTGCGCGAGCGGGCGCCCGACAGCCGGCTGGTGACCGAGTTCGATGACCTGCTCGTCGAGCGCGGCAACCCCGAGCCGATCGGCGACGCGCAGCGGGCGCTCATCGAGAGCGCGCGGCGAATTGCCGCAGAGAATCCCGAGCGCGGCATCGAGGCGTGGAAGCAGGCGATCGCCGCCGAGCCCGAGCGGCGCGCGCCGCGGCGGGCGCTGGCGCGGCTGCTGCGCGCGACCGAGCGGTGGCGCGCGCTCGCCGAGGCGCTCAAGGACGAGGAGGCGCAGGCCTGCCGCACCGTCGAGGAGCGGGTGAGCGTGCTGGGCGAGCTGGTGGCGGTGTACCGCGATCGGCTGCACCACGATCTCTCGACGGCGGCGACGCTCGAGCGGATCGTCGAGCTCAAGCCGGCGAGCCCGCGCGCGCTCGACGCGCTGGCGGCGCACTACGAGACGCTGCGACGCTGGCCCGAGGTGCTCGGGGCGCTCGATCGCAAGCTGGCGATCATCGGTGGTGGGGGCGCGGGCGGCGGCGCGGGCGCGCGCGACGTGGCGGCGCTGCGCTCGCGCAAGGCGCGCATCTTCCTCGATCGGCTGTCGCGCGAGCCGGAGGCGATCCGCGAGCTGGAGGCGGTGCTCGAGGCCGCGCCCGACGACGCCGAGGCGGCGTCGGAGCTGCGCCGGCTGCACGAGAAGCGGCACGAGTGGGACAAGCTGGTGGCGCTCGAACGGCGCTGGCTCGAGCGCATCGCCGACGCGGGCGAGCGGCTGCGCGGCCTCGAGGCGCTGGCCGAGCTGGCGCAGGAGAAGGCGCGGCGCGCGCTCGCCGCCGAGTGCTGGCGCGCGGTGCTGGCGCTCGACGAGAACCACCAGCGCGCGCTGGCGGCGCTCGAGCAGCTCTACGAGCGCGAGCAGGACTGGCCGCGGCTCGCCGACGTCTACGCGCGCCAGGCGGTGCACGCCGCCGAGACGCCGGCCAAGGTCGAGCGGCTGCAGCAGCTCGCCCTGCTCTACACGCGCCGCCTCGACGATCCCGAGCGCGCCGTCGAGGCGTGGCACACGCTGCTCGCGCTCGAGCCCGGCCATCCGCGCGCGCAGGACGCGCTCAAGCGGTTCTATCTCGAGCGCAAGCTGTGGCCGGAGCTGGAGGCGCTCTACGCGTCGCAGGGACAGCTCGACGAGTGCGTGCGCGTGCTCGAGCGGCAGATCGATCTGGAGACTGAAGCGGCGCGCGTCGAGCTGTGGGGGCGGATCGCGATCATCTACCGCGATCGGCTGGGAAAGCCGGAGCGGGCGGTGCGCGCGTTCGAGAAGGCGCTGGCGCTCGACGGGAAACAGCTCGCGGCGGCCGAGGCGCTGATCCCGTTCTACGAACAGTCGAAGGATCAGAAGCGGCTGGCCGAGGTGCTCGAGGTGCAGCTCGACCACACGCGCGACGCGTCGGCGCGGCTCACGCGCACGCGGCGGCTGGCCGAGCTGTGCGAGCACGGGCTGCGCGACGCGCGCGCGGCGTTCCGCTGGTGGCTGCGCGCGTTCGCCGAGGATCCCGAGTCGGACGACGCGCGCGCGAGCGCCGAGCGGCTGGCGGCGGAGACGAAGAGCTGGGCCGAGCTCGTCGCCGCGTACCGCGAGGCGTGCGCCAAGCGGCCGGGCTCGACGGAGATCCTGCCGCTCTTGGCGGTGGTGGCGCGCGCCGAGGAGGTCGAGCTCCGCGAGGTCGGCGCGGCGATCGCGAGCTTCAGCGCGGTGCTGGCGATCGCGCCGAGCGATCGCGCGGCGCTCTCGGCGCTCGAGCGGCTCTACTTCGCCGAGCGGCGCTACGACGAGCTGCAGGAGATCTATCGCCGCAAGCTGGAGCTGGCCGCCGACGGCGCGGCGCGCCGCGAGGTGCAGTACCAGATCGCGCGGCTCGCCGAAGAACAGGGCGACGACGATCGCGCGGCGGCGGCGTACCAGGCGATCCTCGAGACCGGCGGCGACGCGTCGCCGGAGCTGGAGGCGCTCGATCGCATCTACCAGCGGCGCGCGGCGTGGCGCCCGCTCGCCGACGTGCTCGAGCGGCGCCTTCAGCTCGACGGCGTGCGCGCGGACAAGCTGCCGGTCGAGCTGCGGCTGGCGCAGCTCGAGGAGACGCACCTCGGCGACGCGGCGCGCGCGGTGGCGCTCTATCGCGGCATGCTGGAGATCGATCCCGAGCACGCCGAGGCGCGCGCGGCGCTCGAACGGCGGCTGCTCGATCGCGAGTTCGAGCTGGAGGCGGCGGCGATCCTGGAGCCGATCTACGAGCGGCGCGGCGAGCTCGAGCGGCTGGTGGCGGCGCGCGAGGTGCAGGTGACGCACGCCGGCTCCGACGAGCGGCGGGTGCAGCTGCTGCACGGCATCGCCGAGCTGCTGGAGCGCAAGCTCGGCCGCGCGCCCGACGCGTTCGCGGCGCTGGCGCGCGCGCTGCGCCTCGATCCGTCGCGGCGCGCGACGTTCGATCAGCTCGATCGGCTGGCGGAGGCGACGTCGTCGTGGGAGCCGCTGGCGCAGCTCTACAAGGAGATCGCCGCGCGCCCGCTGGCGCTGGCCGACCAGGTGAGCGTGCGCTGCCGTCTCGGCCGCGTGTACCAGAAGCTCGGCGAGCTCAAGCGCGCCATCGCCACGTACACGCGCGTGCTCGATCTCGACGGCGCCAACTCGGAGGCGCAAGAGGCGCTCGCGCGCATGGAGGCGATGACGTAAGATGCCGCTCCAAACGCGGCACACGGAGGCGCCATGGATCGTCGCAAGGGCAAGGTGCACGAGGTGAGCGAAGCCGAGCTGCGCAAGGCGCTCGAGCCGACCGACGACGAGCGCCGCTCGAACGCGCGCGTGCCGGTCAAGCTGGAGGTCGACGTGCCGCTGGCCAACTGGGAGCAGGTGCGCACGGTCTACACCACCAACATCTCCAAGGGCGGGATGCTGTTCTCGCTGACGTCGCCGGCGTCGGTGCCGGCGGCGGTGGAGCTGACGCTGGCGCTGCCCGACGGCAGCAAGGTGACGCTGCAGTCGGAGGTGCGGCACGTGGCGCGGCGCGAGGGGACGCCGGAGTTCGACGTCGGCGTGCAGTTCCAGGAGCTGGATCCGAAGACGCGCGACGCGTTCGAGCAGGCGCTGGCGCGCATCGGCCGGAAGTAGCCGCCGCGATAACTGACCCGCGGTCATTTATTTCGTAGATAACTGACCCGCGGTCATTTATCGCGCGCGCGTCACGCCAGGCGGGCGGCGAGCGCGGCGGTGCGGGCGTCGCCGCCGGCGGCGAGCGCGCGTTTGAGCGCGGCGCGCGACGGGCCGCCGGGCGCGCACACCAGGCGCGCGGCGGTGAGCAGCGCGTCGGCGGCGGCGCCGGCGCGCGCGGCGTCGGCCAGCGCGCCGGCCAGCGCGTCGGCTCCGGCGTCGCCGAGCGCGCGCGCCCAACGCGCGGTGATGGCGGCGTCGCCTTCGAGCGCGGCGGCCACGGCCACGCGCGCAGCGGTCGCGGCGCTGGTCTCGCGCGCGTCGTAGCCGACCTCGCCCGCCAGCGACGCGCCCAACTCCAGCACGCTCGCGCGATCGCCGGCCGCCCAGTAGTAATCGATCAGGCGGCGCAGCGTCGGCGCGTGGCGCGGATCGAGATCGATCGCGCGCAGCCACGCGTCCGAGGCGCGCTCCTCGTCGCCGAGCCGCTCGACGTACAGCTCGCCGGCGCGGAACAGGAACGCCGCGCGCTCGAGCGAATCGTCGGCCGCGCGCGCGCGCCGCTCGAGCGCGTCGGCGGCGTCGGCCCAGCGGCCCTGCTCGAGGTCGGCGTCGATCAGCGCCTCGAGCGCGCGCCGGTTGCCCGGCTGCTCGCCCAGCACCAGCTCGAGCTGCTCGCGCGCGGCGCCGGCGTCGCCCGCGCGGCGATAGAGAAGGCCGAGCTCGAGCCGCGCGGCGCCGATGCGCTCGAGATCGTCGGCGGACAGGCGCTCGAGGCGCGCGCGCGCGCCGGCGATGGCGGCGGCCAGCTCGGGCGGCGGCGCCGGCGGCGGTGACGGAGCGCGCGCGGGCGACGAAGAACGTGCGGGCGACGGCGAACGCGATGGCGCCGACGGCACGCCCGGGAAGCTGGTCGACAGCGACGACATCGACTCCTGCATCGGCGGCGTCGGCGACGAGCTCGGCCACGTCTCCGGCGCAGGCGAGGACACCGGCGCCGACGAGGGCGCGGGCGCCGACGGCGGCGCCCCCACCACCATCGCGCGCACCAACGCGCCGAGCTTGACCGCCTGCGCGCGCTGCGTCTCCGGCTCGGGCTCGAGCGCGCGCGCCTCGGCGAGGTAGCGCTCGGCGCGCGCCGGGTCGCCGAGCGCGCTCCACAGCTCGCCGAGCCGCGCCGCCACCGGCGCCCGCCGCGCGCCGTCGAGCGCCGCCAGGTGCGTCTCGAGCGCGGCCGCCAGCCGCGCCGGCGCGTCCAGCTCCTCGCACAGCGAGCCCAGCTCCTCGACGATCGCGCCGTCGTCGGGCGTGAGCTCGAGCGCGCGCTCGAGCGCCGCCGCCGCGCGCCCGCGATCGCCGAGCCGCGCGCGCCGGAGCTCGGCCGCCTGCCGCAGCCACCCCGCCGCGGTTCGCCGATCGGGCGCGACGCCCGCCGCCAGCTCCAGCCCGTCGGCGAACAGCGCGTGCGCGCCCGACGCCTCGGCCGCCGCCACCAGCGCTTCGAACAGCCGCGCGCCCGCGCCGTCGAGCGGCGAGTCGGCCGACTCCAGCTCGCTCACGCGCGCCGCCAGCGCGTGGAACAACAGGCGCGCGCTGCCCGAGCGCTCGGCGAGCGCGGCGAGCTCGACCGGGTCGAGCGCCAGCGCCACCACCTGATCCTCCAGCGCGTCGGCGCCCGCGCCGTCGCCGCGCGCGCGCCGCAGCTCGGCGGCCTCGAGGAGACGCGCGGCGCGCGCCCGCGCGGCGGCTTCGAACGGCGCGCGCGCCTGCAGCGCCGCCTCCAGCTCGCCCACGTCGCCGGCGTGACGCGCGGCGCGCACCCACGCCTCGGCCAGCTCGGCGTCGACGCCCGCCCGCGCGCGCGCCGCGCGGCACGCCTCGAGCGCCGCGCGCCCGTCGGAGACGCGATCGACCAGGATGCGGATGCCGCGCAGCTCGACGTCGCGCCGCAGCCGCTCGTCGGCGACCGTGGTGGCGTGGTGCGTGAGCAGCACGGTGAGATCGGCCCAGCGCTCCGACCGCTCGTACAGCTCCTCGATGCGCCCGAGCAGCTCGTGCTGCCGCGCCGGATCGGCCAGCGCCACCGCCGCCCAGAGATGGTTCTCCGCGTCGGCCGGCCGCTGATCTTCGCGCGCGAGCTGCGCCAGCACCACCAGCGCGTCGCGCCGCTCGGCCGCCGCCTCCTCGCCCGCCGCCTCGACGGACGCGAGCCGCGCGTACCAGCGCTCGGCGGCCGCGCGATCGCCGGCGCGCAGCGCGTCCTGCGCCAGGAAGCGCAGCGACGGGCGAAGCTGCGGATCGTGATCGAGCGCGCGGCGGTGCGCGTCGCGCGTGACGTCGAGCTTGCGCGCCACCGTGCGCGCCACCTGCGCCTCGTCGCCCAGCTCGGCGTAGATCGACTCGAGCGCGTCGAGCGACGGCAGGTGCGCGCCGTCGAGCCGCAGCGCCTCCTCCAGCCACGCGATCGCCTGCGGGCGCGCGCCCGCGCGGCGCCACGCCAACTCGGCGGCGCGGCGGTGCAGGTCGGCGCGCGCGGCGTCGGGCTCGCCGGTGCGCGCGTCGATCGCCGCCGCGTGGAACGCCTCGGCCGCGCCGCGGTAGTCGCCGAGCCGCTCGCAGAGCTCGCCGAGCGCGCGGTGCGACGCCGCCAGCGCCTCGCCGCCGCCAGCGCCCGGCTCGACGGCGATGCGGTACGCCGCCTCCGCCTCGTCGAGCCGCCCGTGCCGCTCGAGCGCCGCGCCCAGCCGGCGCGCCCACTCGACGCGCTCGGCGCCCTCGGCGCGCGGCACCAGCTGGTGATAGATCGCCGCGACGTCGTCCCACGCGCGCTCCTGCCACGCGATCTCGCCGAGCGCCGCGCGCACGCTCGCGTCGTCGGGCGCGAGCTGCTCGGCGCGCTTCGCGGCGTCGAGCGCCTCGGTCAGCTCGCCGGCGCGCAGCCGGCTCTTGACCGCCTCGACCAGCCACGCCACCTGCTCCGGGACGCTGCCCGCCTCCGCCGCCAGCTCCTCGAGCACGCGCGCGCGGCCCGCCGGATCGTCGAGCGCGGCCAGCACCTCGACGCGCAGCTCGCGGGCGGCGCGCGTCTCGCGTCCCTCGGCGCGCAGCTCGTCGAGCAGCAGGCACGCCGCGGCCGCGTCGCCGCCGTCGAGCCACAGGCGCGCGCGGCGCAGCGCCTGCTCCGGCCAGTCGGCCGCGCGCCGCACCAGCAGCGCGTCGATCCAGCGCGCCTCGGCCGAGCGATCGCCGCGCGCGCGCGCCAGCGCCAGGCTCTCGCGCGCCGCCTGCTCGCCCACCGGCGCGTCGCCCGCGAAGCGATGCGCGCGCTCGAGCGCCGCCCGCTGCTCGTCGGTGCGGCCCAGCTCGCCGAACAGCCGCGCACGCTCAAGCTCGATGCCGGCCACGCGCGGGTTCGGGTTCACCGTCGCGCCGCCGCCGCCGTCGGCGTCGCCCGCGCCGTTCACGTTCGCATTCGCATTCGCATTCGCATTCGCGTTCACGTTCGCGCTCGCGTTCGCGCTCGTGTTCGCGCTCGTGTTCGCGCTCGTGTTCGCGCTCGTGTTCGCGCTCGTGTTCGCGTTCGCGTTCGTGTTCGCGTTCGTGTTCGCATTCGCATTCGCATTCGCGTTCGCGTTCTCATTCGCGCTCGGGTTCACATTCGCGCTCGCGTTCACATTCGCGCTCGCGTTCACATTCGCGCTCACGTTCACGCTCGCGTCGACGCTCACGCGCGCGCTCGCGATCGCCACGGCGCGCGTCAGCACGGCCAGCGCCTTGTCGAAATTTCCCGCCGCGCGCTCGAGCGCGGCCAGCCCGACCAGGCTCTCGGCGTCGACGGCCGCGCTCTGCTCGAGCAGCTGCCGCGCGCGCTCGGTCTCCCCCGCGTCGACCAGCAGCTTGAGCAGCTCGCGCTCCGCCCGCTGCCGCCGCCACGGATCCGCCGGGCACACCGCCACCAGCCGCTGGTACGTCGCGATCGCCCCCTCGACGTCGCCCTGCCGCGCCGCGCCCAGCGCCACCTGCTCGAGCACCGTCGGCTCCTCGGGCTGGAGCGCCAGCGCGCGCTGATATTCGCCGCGCGCGCGCGCCGGCTCGCCCGACTCCTCGTGCCACGCCGCGAGCTGCATGTGCGCGCGCGCCTCGCCGAAGCGCTCACCGGCGTCGGCGAGCAGCGGCGCCGCGCGCTCCATCGCCGCGATCGCGCCCGCGCGATCGCCGATCGCCGCGCGCACGCGGCCGAGCAGCTCCCACGCGCGCCAGCTCTTCTCGTCGAGGCGCACCGCCTCCTCCAGCTCGCCGCGCGCCGCCGCCGGATCCTCCAGCTTGACCGCGTGCAATTGCGCCAGGCGCAGGTGGGCGTCGGCGCGCGCCAGCGGATCGCGCTCGGCGCTGAGGCGCGCGCGCTCGAGCCGTGCCAGCTCGCGCCAGCGCCCGGCCGCGGTATAGAGCGCCGCCACCGCCTCGCTCGACTCCGGCTCGTCGGGGCGCAGCGCCAGCACGCGCTCGTGAAACTCCGCCGCGCGCGCCGGATCGTCGGCGGTGAGCAGCGCCGCCGCCTGCCACGCGCGCACCGCCACCTCCGCCTCCGACGGCGACTTCGCCGCCAGCTCGGCCGCGCGCGCGAAGTGATCGACCGCCTCGCGCTCGCGCCCGCGCGCCACCGCGATCGAGGCCAGCGTCAGCTCCGCCGGCGCGAAGTCGGGCCAGCGCCGCCGCGCCTCGTCGGCCAGCTCGCGCGCCTCCGACAGCGAGCCGTCGCGCGCGCCGAGGATCGCCAGCAGCCGCGCGGTGAGCGCGCGCGCGTCCGTCGGGCGCCGCTCGATCTCGGCGCGCAACGCCGCCACCGCGCCGCCGAGATCGTTGCGCTCGAGCGCCTCGTCGGCCGCGCGCCCCGCGCGATCGGGCGGCGCGTTCGAGCGGCGCGCGTCGTCGGGCGCATAGCGCAGCCGCACGCCCGACGCGCCCACCTCCAGCTCGACCGGCGCGATCGCATCGCTGGTCGGCATGCGCCAGCCCGCCGGCGGCAACAGCCGCTGCAAGCACAGCTCGAGCGGCCGCAAGCTGACCTCGCCGAGCCCGCGCGCGAGCGGCGCGTCGGTGTCGGCGCCGCCGCTCGCCGACGGCGCCGCGCCGACCAGCACGCACAACAGATCGTGCGCCAGCACCAGCGCCGGCCGCCGCAAAAAGCCGAGCACGTACGCCTCGACCACGCGCACCGTCAGCGCGCGCCCGTCGAGCTCGGCGCGCAGCTCGGCCACCAGCTCCGCCGTCCGCTCGCCCACGCGCACGCGCGCGCCGAGCGCGATCGCCCCGGGCGCGCCCGCCTCCGCCGCGTCGCTCGAGGCGAGCCGCACGCGCACGCGCTCGAACCCCGCGCCCGCCGCGCGCGGCGCCCGCTCGTCCACTGCCGCCTGCAGCTCCTTCGCGCCCGCGGCCAGCGTCGCCCGCTCGACGGGACAGCGCTGCTGCCGGAACTGCGCCATGCCGCGCGTGATGTCGAGCGGAAAGCTGACCTCGGGAATGCGCAGCTCGAGCTGCTCGACGCGCAGCCAGCCGAAGAAGCTGCGCGGCCGCAGCAGCAGCAGGCCCCGGCCGTCGCCGACTTGAATCTCGAACTCGGGGCGGTTGGTGGTCACCTCGCGGCGCCCCGCGCCGTTTTAGATCTGCTTGGGCGCTACGGCGGCCGGCTCGGCGGCGGCCGCGGGCTTGGCGGGTTGAGCTTGCGCGGGCCGGGCGGCGTCGCGCCCGTCGTCGAAGCTCTGCATGTCGATGCGTCCGCGAAACGCGGCGCCGTCGGAGATCACGATCCGCGGCGACAGCAGATCGCCGACCACGCGCCCATCCGACGCGATCTCCACTTTGTCCTCGGCGCTGATGTTGCCGACCACCACGCCCGAGATGCGCGCCGACTTCACACGCACGTTGGCTTTGACCACGCCCGAGTTTTCGATCAAGAGCGCCTTCGACGATTGAATCTCCGCGTCGATGCGCCCCTTGACGATCAGATCCTCGTCGCTCTTGAGCTTGCCGCGAATGACGATGGTGGGGCCGATCGCCGTCGTGGTCGCCGCGCCTTCCGCGCCGCTGTCCTTTTTCTCGGCCATCAATCGACCCCCATCTCGATGTTGCCTTTGAACTTGGCCCCGTCGGCGATGATCACGCGCGGCGCCTTGATGTCGCCGATCATCTTGCCCTCCTTGCGCACCTCGACGCGCTCGGAGGCGACCACGTTGCCGACCAGCATCCCGCTCACCGCCAGGTTCTTCGTGGTGATGGTGGCCTCGACCTTACCCGAGCTGTCGACGGTGAGGTCCTTCTTCGACAGGATCTTCCCCTGAATCTTCCCCTGAATCACCAGGTCCTCGTCGCCCTCGATCTCGCCTTCGATCTCCAGCGTCGGTCCGAGTACCGTCTTTTCGTCGGCCATCTTTTTCGTCCCTCTTGATTGCGGGATTGCGCGAAACCGATTCGCTGAAGATTACAAACCCGGCGGCAGCTTGACGTCCATCTCGACGGCGCCGCGGAACTTCGCGCCCTCGGCCATCACCACGCGCGGCGCTTTGATGTCGCCGACGACTTTGGCCTCCGCGGTGATCTCGACCTTGCTCGACGCCACGGTGTTGCCGTTCATCGAGCCGCGGATGGTGATGTTCTCGACCTCCACCGACGCGCTGATGACCGCCGAGCGCTCGAGGATCAAATGATTCTTCTTGAGCGCGATGGTCCCTTCGACCTTGCCCTCGATGATCAGATCCTCTTCGCCGTGCAGCTCGCCCTTGATGCGGATTGCCTTGCCGATCAGCCCCGGGGTCGTAGCCATGGTAACCTCGCGCGAGATTTTACGATCGCTCGTCGGTGGCTTGGCTGTCAACAGGAAAACATTGAGGGGGCCCGTGACCAAGCAAGAGTTTGTCTCCGAGCTTTCGCGTCTCAAGAGCGCGCACGTCGACGCCGGCGCCAACGTCGGCTGCGTCGAGTGCAAAGGATGCAGCGGCTGTTTGGATTGCGTGTTTTGTAACGGTTGTCAGCGCTGCCATCGCTCGCGCTACTCCGAAGGATGCAGCGACTCGACGCAGCTCACGCATTGCAAGACGTGCCGGCAGAGCCACTCGCTGGCGTATTGCGAGGATTGCGAGCATTGCGGCGATTCGAATTATCTGATCGCGTGCGCGTTTTGCTTCGAGTGCGATTACTGCTTCGGCTGCGTCGGATTGTCGGGCAAGGACTTTCACATCTTGAACCGCAAATATTCGCGCTCCGAATATTTCCGGCTGGTGGCCGAGCTGAAGACGGAGCTGGCCGCGGCGTGAGCCGGGTCTGCGTCATCGGCGCCGGCCCGTCGGGGATCACCGCCGCCAAGAACGTCCTCGACGCGGGGTTCACCGATCTCGTCATCTACGATCGCGGCCGCGAGGTCGGCGGCAACTGGGTGTTCGACGCCGATTCGGGCCATTCGAGCGTCTTCGAGACCACGCACATCATCAGCTCGCGCGCGTTCTCGCAATATGACGATTACCCGATGCCGGACGATTACCCCGATTATCCGTCGCACCGTCAATTGGCGGCCTATTTCCAGAATTACGCGCGCCATTTCAATCTATATCCGCACCTTCGTTTTCATACGATGGTCGAGCGCTGCGAAAAGCTGCCGAGCGGCAAATGGGCGGTGACCACGCGCTCGGGCGATAAAGAGGAGCGCGGCGAGTTCGATTGGCTGTTCGTCTGCAACGGCCATCATTGGAAACCGCGCTGGCCCGAATATCCGGGGACGTTCACCGGCGAATGGATTCATTCGCACGACTTCAAACGCGCGGCGCCGTTCGCCGGCAAACGCGTGCTGGTGATCGGCGGCGGCAACTCGGCGTGCGACGCCGCCGTCGAGACCGCGCGCGTCGCCGCGCACACCGACATCTCCTGGCGCCGCGGCTATTGGATCGTTCCCAAGTTCATCTTTGGAGTGCCCGCCGATAAGCTGCACAACGATCTCTCCAAACGAATGGCGCACGTTCCCGAGCGCTTCAAAGTCTGGATGGTCGAGAAGCTGCTCAAGCTGTTGAACGGCCCCAACAGCCGCTATGGATTGCCCGAGCCCGATCATCACTTCGGCGGCACGCACCCGACGGTGAACTCGGAGCTGCTCTACTTCATCCGTCACGGCGAATTGGGCGGGCGCCCCGACATCGCGCGCCTCGACGGCAAAACCGTCCATTTCACCGACGGGTGCTCGGCCGAGTACGACGCCATCATCGCCTGCACCGGTTACGAGATCAGCCATCCGTTCTTCGATTCGCGGCTGATCGATTACTCGCACGGGCCGGTGCCGCTCTATCTACGGATGATTCACCCACGGCACGACAACCTGTTCTTCATCGGGCTGTTTCAGCCGTTCGGCTGCATCTGGCCGGCGGCGGAGCTGCAATCGAAGATCGCGGCGCGGCGCATGACCGGCGCGTGGCAGCCGCCGCGCGACCTCGACCGCGCGATCGCGCGCGAGCTCGAGCATCCCGACGTCGAGCAGCTCGCGACGCCGCGCCACACGATTACGGTCGACTATCCGCGCTTCCGCAAACGGCTGTTAGCCGAGCTCGGCGTCCGAGAATGATCGGCGCGCGCCCGTCGGAGGGATGGAAGCGCAGGTAGTGGTCGACGACGCCGAGCGCGTCGCACGAGCGGCCCAGGCGCTCGTACACGTCGGCGAGGTTGAACGGAATGCGATCGAGCCGCGGCTCGAGGCGCAGCGCCTCTTCGTAGTCGCGCGCCGCCAGCTCGAGCTCGCCCATCGAGTCGTAGGCCAGCCCGCGCCACCAGCGAAAGTCCTTGTCGCCGGGATCGCGATCGATCAGCTCGCTGGCGATCTCGACGGCGGCGGGATATTCGCGCAGGTAGCGGTGCGCGCTGAAGCTCACCCACAAGAGGCGCGAGTACGGGCCGCAGCGCTCGAAGAACTCCTGGTTGTGCGCCAGCGCGCCGCGAAAATCGCCCTCGCGCAGGAGCGCCTCGCCCAGCTCGACCGAGCGCGCACGGTTGCACGGCTCGGCGTCCACGGCTTCGAGCAGCGCGGTGATCTTCGGGCGCTCGGGCCCGACGGGGCGGCTGTGCCCGTGCGTGACCACGAACGCGATCGCGCCGATCATCGCCAGCGCGGCCGCGCCGCCGAGCGCCGCCAGTGCGCCGGCGCGCGCGCGACGCATTCGACCCGCGCGCTGCTTGCACGGCGGACAGACGCCGCGCGCGCGATCGAACAGCACGCAGATCTCGCAGACCGGCTTTCGGCAGCGCGCGCACTCGAGCACCGAAGGCGCGGCGGCGTGGCGGTAGCAAGAAGGCCCGACGCGAGCAGGTCCGCGGTACGGCATGGCGGCTCCTCTACACGAGTACGTCGGCACCAGAATAAAGGATTCAAGAATCGAAGACCGTTACCTGCCGCACATCCGCGCGGCGAAACGCTCGGCTGAAACGCGTCAGGCGGGCAATCCAGACCAGCTGCGGGGATCTTGCGGGCCGGCGGCGGGGCGGACGTCGACGACGAAGCCGGTGAGGTGGGCCATGCCGGAGACGCGCTCGAGGCGATCGGGGCCGTCGGCGGCGAGCAGGTTGACGTTGACGCCGCGCGTTTGCGCCGCGACCGAGAGGCCGGCGGCGTGCTGGTGGCCCCAGCCGTGCGGCAGCGCGACCGTGCCCGGCATCAGGTCGGCGAGCAGCTTGACCGGCACGCGCACCGTCGCCGTTTCGGTGGCGACGTCGGCCAGCGCGCCGTCGGCGAGCCCGAGCCGCGCGGCGTCGTCCGGGTGCACGTACAAGTAGTTGGTGGCGCGATCGCCGGCGACGAACTCGTCGAGGTTGTGGGTCCACGAGTTGTGCGTGGTGATGGCGCGCTTGGTGATCAGCTTGAGCTTGCCGGCGAGGCGCCGCTCGCGCGCGAAGTCAGCCTCGAGGCGGCGCGCGGCTTGCGCGAGCAGCACCGGCGGCGCGAGGTGGACGCGCCCGTCGTCGGTGACCACGCGCTTGCCGAGAAAATCGTCGTCGGCGTGCGGCGCGCGCAAGACGCCGTGCGCGTGCTTGAGCAGGCGCTTGAAGCTGCCCTGCTTGGTCACGCGCAATAATAATGAGAGCAGCAGCTCCTGCGGCAGGCCCGGCTGCGCGTCCTCGTGAAAGCGCGAGTGCGTCGCCTTGAACAGCTCGAGCGCCGACTGCGCGACGCGCGAGCCGAACAGCTTCACGCCCGAGGCGCGCGCCAGATCGAGATAGATCGTCGCCTCGTCGCGCTGCTCGCCGTCGGGCTTCACCATCGGCCGCGTCGCCTGCAAATAGGGCCGCGCCTGCAACCCGAGCATGAGCGGAAAGATGAACGGCAGGTCGGCGCGCTCGAGCGGGCTGGTCGCCGGCAACACGTAGTGCGCCAGCGAGCCGGTCTCGTTTTTATAGATGTCGACGGTGACCAGCAGCTCGAGCTTTTGAAACGCGTCGCGCAGGCGCGCGGAGTTGGCCATCGTGATTAGCGGATTGCCGCCGGTGACGAACAGCGCGCGCACCTGCCGCGGCCCGGGCGTGGCGATCTCGTCGGCCAGCACGCCGCCGGGAAACGCGTCGTTGACCGCCTTGAAGTCGCCGACGCGCGAGCGGTCCTCGCGCAGGAGCACGCCGGTGCGCTTGCCGAACGCGGGGAAGTCGATCACGCCGCGCCCGACCAGCGTGCCGCCGGCGCGATCGAGGTTGCCCGAGATCGCGTTGATGCACTCCTGCAGCCAGAACGCGAGCGAGCCGTTCGAGCCCATGTTGACGCCGGTCGAGCTGTAGAGCGCCGCGCCCGGCGCCGCGCGATAGGCCGCCACCAGCTCGCGCAGCTTCTCCGGCGGAATGCGCGTGACCTCGGCCGCGCGCTCGGGCGTCCACGGCGCGGCCAATCGCTCGAGCTCCTCGAAGCCGGTCATGTGCGCGTCGATTCGCGCGCGCGCCTCCCCCGCCGCCGTCCCGGTTTTCAATAATTCGTGCAAAAAACCGAGGAAGAAAAAGACGTCGGTATCGGGGCGGATGAAGACGTGCTCACCGGCGGCTTTCGCCGATTCGGTTTTGCGCGGATCTATGAAATAAACTTTGCCGCCCCGCGCCTCGATTTCGCGCAGCGTTTTGACCGGGTTCGGCACCTGCAAGAAGCTCCACTTCGACACCGCCGGATTGGCGCCGACCACGATCAGGCACTGCGTGCGCGCGACGTCGGGGAACGGCTGCGTGAACGGAAAGCCGTACATCTCGCGCGCCACCGCGAACTTGTTGGCGCAGTCCTGCGTCGCCGACGAGTACATGCTCTGAGAGCCGAGCCCGGTCATGAAGCCCTGCGCGAAGATCGGGTGCAGCACCGAGAAGCCGGCGGCGGTGCCGACGTACATCGCGATCGCGTCGGCGCCGTGCTCGGCGCGAATCGCGCGCACCTTCTTGCCGATCTCGTCGTTGGCCTCGTCCCACGAGATGCGCTTCCACGTCGAGCCGACGCGCTTCTCCGGGTAGCGCAGCCGATCGGGCGAGGCGTACATCTGGTGCTGCTTGAGCCCCTTCAGGCACGCGAAGCCGGCGGTGGCGACGTGCGCCGCGTCGGGGCGGATCTCGGTGACGCGGTTGTCCTCGACAGTGACCTCGAGCCCGCACAGCGCCTCGCAGATGCGGCAGAACGTCTGCTTGGTCTCGGCCATGCGCGGAAGAGTAGCGCGAATCATTGCAGCGGGACGTTCGGCGGCGGGCGGCAGAACACCGGCGTCGGCAGGTCGCTCGGCGGATCGCCCGGGCAGCCGTAGCGCGTCACCTGGTTGCACTTGCAGCGATCGAGGTGGATGGTGCCGTCGGAGTCCTGCACGTCGCCGCCGCAGTTGACGTTGAAGTCGCACGCGGTGGCGGGACACGGCTGGCGGCACGTGCCGTCGTCGACGGCGGTGGCGTTGTGCTGCCCGTCGATCAGCTCCTGCGCGAAGCACTGCACCGAATCGCCGACGCCGCCTTCGGGCGCGAACGGCGCTTTGTAGTCGCACCAGCCGCCGTTGAAGACCTTGATCATGTGATAGACGATGTGGCTCACCTGATCTTTGCAGTAGTCGTTGAGCTGCGCGCCGTAGCCGGTGATGAGCAGCCCGCCGTCGTCGACGGGACCGAGGTCGAACGTCTCGGTACCGGCGTCGGGATCTTCGAGCAGCGTGGGCGGCACGCAGAGCGGGATGTTGAAGTGCGCGAGGCACGTGCCGCCCGAGCAGTGCTCGTTGCCGAACGTGAGGTTGCAGTTGCAGTTCACCACGTCGTCGCCGGCGCGCACGCGAAACGGCTTCTGCACGACGTGGCCGTTGCCGTTGCACAGGCAGCCGGGGTTGACGGCGGCGGCGGCGAGGAAGAGCGCGAAGGCGATCCGAGGTGTGAGCTTGGTCATGCGCGGCGGATCTTACCGCAACCGCGCGCGCGAAACGCGCCGCTTGCCGAGCCGGCGACGGCGGAGTTACCGTGCGCGCGTGAAGATGCCGCGGTTGGCGTTGGTTGCCGGCGCGTTGGGAGCGCTCGGCTCGTTGGGCCCGCTGGTGCTGCTCGCCGGCTGCGGATCGCCGGGCGCGAAGCACTGCGCGCTCGCCGCGCCGGCGCTGCCCGACTGGCGCGTGCGCACCGACGGACAGAAGTTCCGCGACTCGCTCGGGCGCGTGGTGCTGCTGCGCGGCGTCGACGCGGGCGGGCGCAGCAAGTTCGCGCCCTATGTGCCGTTCGATTTCCCGTCGGGCGGCTTCGACGGCGCGCTGGCGGCGTACCTCGATCGCGCGGCGTCGTGGGGGGTGAACGTGTTTCGCCTGCCGTTCACCTGGGCTGCCGTCGAGCCGGCGCAAGGCGTGGACGACGCGCAGTTCCTCGCGCACTACGACGCGATCGTCGACGGCGCGTGGGCGCGCGGCATCCGCGTGGTGATCGATTTCCATCAAGACGTCTACGCCGAGAACTTTTGCGGCGACGGATTTCCCGCGTGGACGATTCCCGATCCCAAGCCGGCGCCGCATCACGACTGTCCGAATTGGGGCAGCGAATATGCCGGCGATCCGGCGGTGCAGGCGGCGTTCGATCATTTCTGGTCGGCGTCCTCGACGGTGCGGCCCGCCTACAACGCTTTGTGGGATCGCTTATCGGCGCGTTATCGCGATAAACCGGGCGTAATCGGTTTTGAATTGATCAATGAGCCGAATAACGGCACCGCCGCTTTACACGATTGGGAAATGAATACGCTGACGCCGTTTTATTCGGCGATGGGAAATCAATTGCGCGCCGGCGCGCCCAAGACGCTCCTGTTCTTCGACGCGCCCGGCGTCGAGGCGGCGATCAGCTCGACCAACATCGGCCTCCCCGACGGCGGCGGCTGGGTGTTCGCGCCTCATTATTATCAGCCGACCGCGGTGCTGCTCGGCGGCGACGGCGATCCGGATCAGGTCGCCGCCGGCATTGCCGGCTGGGCGAATTACGGCAAGACGTGGAATATCCCGGTCTTCATCGGCGAGTTCGGCGCGGCGCACGACAGCGCCGATACCGCGACGTTTTTGAATGCGCATTGGGACGCGTTTGATTCGATGAATTTGAGCGGCACCGAATGGGAGTACAGCCAGGCGGCCGAAGGTTGGAACAGCGAAAACTTCGGCATGGTCGCCGCCGACGGCACCGAGTATCCGATCGTCGACGCCATCGCGCGGCCGTACGCGCGCGCGCTCTCCGGCGACGGCGCGCAGGCGAGCTACGACGGCGGCTCGAAGACGTGGTCGCTCGCGTTCACCGCCGACGGCGGCGTGAGCGAGATCGCGCTGCCGTCGCGCACCTTCGCCAAGGGCGCCGACGTGCAACTCTCGAGCGGGTGCATAGATGACACGCACGCGGGCGTTTTATTGGTGCAGGCGAGCGCGCCCGTGACGCTGAAGATCAAACCGCGTTGATCGAGGAGGAGCCAATGAGCGACGTCACCGTCAAGCAGGTCGGCGAGCTGAGCTACTACCAGGGGCCGAAGGCGATCGCGGGCATCAAGTTTCGCTCGGCGGCGAAGGATCTCGGCGTGAGCGCGTGGGGCATGAACGTCATCGAGATCGACGCCGGCTGCACGGCGTATCCCGAGCACGACCACGCCGGCGACGGGCAGGAGGAGGTCTACGTGGTGCTCGCCGGCTCGGCGACCATGCACGCGGGCGGAAAAGAGCTCGCGATCGAGAGCGGCGCGCTGGTGCGCGTTCCGCCGGGGACGAAGCGCAAGATCGTGCCCGGCCCGCGCGGCGTCACCGTGCTGGCGATCGGGGCGACGCCCGGCAAGGCGTACGAGCCGCGCCGCTAGCACGTCGGGCAACTCGTCCGCGGTGACGCCGGTCTCGTCCGTCCATGCGTCATCGCCGTCGATGGATCGCGCTCGCGCGGCGCTCGCCGGCTGCGCGCAGGGCGTGGGCGAACATTGCCAGCTGCACGACGACTGCGCGGCGGGGCTCGCCTGCGTGCTGCCGGTGACGCGCATGTGCCCGGATTGGTTTCCCGGCTGCCCGCCGTGTTTCGCCGGCGGGACCTGCCAGCCGGAGAGCGCCACCGATCGACGCTGCGGCAGCGACGGCGATTGCGCCGCGGGGCTGCGCTGCCTCGAGTCGCCGGTGTGCACCGAGCGGCGTGCGAGCGTCTGCACCGCGGCCGCCGATCTCGGCGTGAGCGCCGACCTGGCGGAGACAGATTAGCGCGCGCTCGCGTGATACGATTCGCCCGATGAGTGAAACGCGGGTCATCAGCCGCTCGGCGGGCACCGTGTCGGTGCGGCGCGCGCGGCTGCGGGTCTCGCGCGGGCCCAACAAGGGACGCGAGCTCGAGCTCGGCGGTTTGCAGCCGGCGCTGCTCGGCAGCCATCCCGACGCCGATCTGCAGCTCGAGGACGACACGGTCTCGCGCAATCACGCCGAGGTGCGCGCCACGCCGCTCGGCTACGTCATCCGCGATCTCGGCTCGACCAACGGCGTCTGGATCGGCGAATTGCGCGTGCTCGAGGCGGTGCTCGGCGAGCGGGCGAAAAAACTTTCGCTGGGGAACGTCGAGCTGGAGTTCAAGCTGCTCGACGACGAAGTGGCGCACGCGCAGAGCACGCGGCCGTTCGGGCGCCTCCTCGGCCAATCGGCGCCGATGCGCGAATTGGCGGCGCTGCTCGAGCAGGCCGCGGGCTCCGACTCGACGGTTCTGATCGAGGGCGAGTCGGGCTCGGGCAAGGAGGTGGTCGCCGAGAGCTTGCACCAGGCGTCGCCGCGCGCCGACGGGCCGTTTGTGATCGTCGACTGCGGCGCGCTCGCGCCGACGCTGGTCGAGAGCGAGCTGTTCGGCCACGAGAAGGGCGCGTTCACCGGCGCCGATCGCGCGCGCACCGGGGCGCTCGAGGAGGCGTCGGGCGGCACGCTGTTCCTCGACGAGATCGGCGAGCTGCCGATCGAGATGCAGGTGAAGCTCTTGCGCGCGCTCGAGGCGCGGCACATCCGCCGGCTGGGTTCGAACGCGCAGCGGCCGATCGACGTGCGCGTGATCGCGGCGACGCACCGCAAGCTGGCGCGCCTGGTCGCCGACGGGAAATTTCGCTCGGACCTCTACTACCGCCTGGCCGTGATCAAGGTGCAGGTGCCGGCGCTGCGCCACCGCGCCGAGGACATCTTGCCGCTGGCGCACCACTTCCTCGCGCAGCTTCGTCCCGATCGCGAGCCGGAGGAGATCCTCTCCGACGCGGTGGCCTCGGCGCTGACCGCGCACGCGTGGCCGGGAAACGTTCGCGAGCTGCGCAACGTGGTCGAGCGGCTGGCGCTCGTCGGCGAGCTCGACACGCGGCTGCGCGCCGGCAAGCCGCGCGCGCCCGACGAGTATCACGCCGCGCGGCAGGACGCGATCGAGCGCTTCGAGAAGGAGTACTGCAAGGCGCTGCTTCAGCACGCGGGCGGCGTGGTCGCGCGCGCGGCGCAGCACGCCGGCATCTCGCGCCAGATGCTGCACCGCCTCTTGACCAAGCACGAGCTGCGCGGCACTTGAGCCGCATCATTAATGAGGAGGAGTGAATGAAGACTCGCGCCGCAGTCGTGATCGCGCTCGCCGGCCTCGCCGGAGCCGCCTGGGCCGGAGGCCGGATGAAGCCCGGCAAGTACGAGATCGTGATGAGCCGGGAGATGAACGGACAGAAGATGCCGCCGCGCACCGAGACCAAGTGCATGACCGAAAAAGACGGCGACCCCAAGGACCTCGTCAAGAAGATGCAGCGCGATCCGTCCTGTCAGATGTCGAACCTCGTCGAGAGCGGCAACAAGATCAGCTTCGACATGACGTGTCCGAAAGACGGCGGCAAGGGTCACGGCGAGATCGTCATCGCCGGCGATGAGCTGACCATGACCGTGACCATGGACATGAAGTCGCCGAGCGGCACGCAGATGTCGTTCGCCACCAACGTGCACTCGAAGCGCGTCGGCGACTGCCCGTAATCGCGCTTCGTTCGGGCTATAATCGCCCCGTTGTCGCAAGCTCCACGCCGCCTCGGCCGCTATGAAATCGTGCGCCCGCTCGCGCGCGGCGGGATGGCCGAGATCTTTTTGGCGCGCGCCACCGGCATCGAAGGCTTCGAGAAGCTGGTCGTCATCAAGCGCATCCTGCCCGAGCTCAAGCACGATCAGGAGTTCGTGCAGATGTTCCTCGACGAGGCGCGCCTCGCCGCCACGCTGCACCACTCGAACATCGTGCAGGTCTACGACATCGGCGAGGACGACGGCTCGCACTTCTTCTCGATGGAGTACCTGCACGGCGAGGACACGCGCGGGCTCATGCGCGCGGCGCACCACCGCGGCGAGCGCGTACCGCTCGAGCACGCGCTGTCGATCGCCATCGGCGTGTGCGCGGGCCTGCACTACGCGCACGAAAAGCTCGATCCCGACGGCAAGCCGCTCGGCATCGTGCACCGCGACGTCTCGCCGCAGAACGTGGCGGTGACCTACGACGGCGGCGTGAAGGTGATGGACTTCGGCATCGCCAAGACGCGGCGGCGCATGACCGAGACGCGCGGCGGGACGCTCAAGGGCAAGCTGCAGTACATGGCGCCCGAGCAGTGCCTCGGCGACGCGGTCGATCGGCGCACCGACGTGTTCGCCATCGGCATCCTCTTGTGGGAGCTGAGCTGCACGCGGCGGCTCTACTTCGGGCAGAGCGACTTCGCGATCATGAAGGCGATCACCGAGCACGACGCCACGCGGCCGTCGGAGGTGATGACCGAGTATCCGGCGGAGCTGGAGGCGATCGTGATGAAGGCGCTGGCGCGGCGCCCGGAGGATCGTTTTCAGACGGCGGAGGAGCTGCAGCTTCAGCTCGAGGCGTTCGCGCGCGAGCGGCGGCTGGCGCTGTCGCCGGTCGGGCTGGCGCGCTGGCTGCGCGAGCTGTTCGCCGGGCGCGTCGAGGCGTGGTCGACGGCGATGCGCGGTGGGACGCAGGCGATCGAGAGCTTCGTGCTGAGCCGTATCGAGGCGCGCGACGCGGGGCTGGAGGACGACGATCCGACGGCGATCGAGATCGAGCCGCTGGAGCCGTCGGCGAGCGGCAATTTGCCGCGGCGGCAGACGCTGGCGGTCTCGCGGCCGCCGTCGCGGCGGGCGCGCTGGCCGTGGGCGGTGGGCGCGGCGGCGGCCGCGGCGCTGGCGCTCGGCGGCGGAACGTGGGCGCTCACGCACCGTCGAGAGAACGCGAACGCGAACGTCAACGTGAACGCGCCGGCGCCGAACGCAAACGTGCCGAACGCAAACGCGCAGAACGCGAACGCGCTGAACGCGAACGCGCAAGCGCCGAACGCAAACACGGACACGCCGAGCGTCGAGACGAAGCCGGCGGAGCTGGACGCGCCGCACGTTCCGGAGCCGGCGGTGCGCGTCGAGCCTCGCGCCGAGAAGCGTGTCGAGCCCGAGCCGCAGGCGCCGCGCCCGCACGATCGCCCGCGGCCGTCGCGCGCGCACTCGCACTCGCACGCGCGCGTGCAGCCGGCGTCGAAAGCCAAGGCGGCGAAACCCGATCTCGACGCCCCGCTGCCACCGAAATGATCCGCGCGCTCGTCGTGGTCGGGTTGTGCGCGTGCGCCGCCGCCGCCGCCGCCGAGGAGAAGCCGGCCGCGCAGGTGCTGCTCGATCGCGGGCTGCGCAGCTACGCCGTCGGGAAATACGCCGAGGCGATCGAGTCGTTTCGCGCCGGCTATCAGATCGATCCGCGGCCCGACTTTCTCTACGCGCTGGCGCAGGCCGAGCGCATGAGCGGCGACTGCCGCGGAGCGGTGGCGGCGTATCGCGCGTTTTTGCGCACGTCGCCGCCCGAGAAGGCGGCGGTGAGCGCGCGGCAGAACCTCGAGCGCTGCGAGGCGCCGCTCGCCGCCGAGCCGCCGTCGACGACGAGCGGCGCAAACACGACGACGACGAACGGCGCGAACGCGATGACGACGGCGGCCGCGCCCGCGCTCGCGCCCAGGCTCGCGGACGCACCGCGCCGCCCGTGGTATCGCGATCCCGCGGGCGACGTGCTCGGCGCGCTCGGCCTCGCCGCCGTCGGCACCGGCGGCGCGCTGTGGGGCGTCGGTGAAGCCGGCGTGCAATCGGCCAACGCGTCCACGCGCTACGATCAATTCGCCGGCGGCCCGAACGCCGAGCGCGAGCGCACCATCGGCATCGTCGGCGTCGCCGTCGGCGGCGCGCTGCTCGTCGGCGCCCTCGGCCGCTGGCTCTGGGTCGCCCGCCACCGCTAGCGCGCAGAGAATTGAACCGCCAAGGCGCCGCAGACGCCAAAAGGATCAGTCAATAATTTTCTGATCTTTCTTCTTGGCGTCTGCGGCGCCTTGGCGGTTCATCCTCTGCCGCGTCGACGCGGAATCACGGGCACGTGAGCAGCGCGGCGACCGGCGATTTCTCGTCGGTGTGTTGGCCGTCGCCGAGCTGGCCGGAGTCGTCGGCGCCCCAGCACGCGAGGCCGCCGGCCTGGATCGCGCACGTGTGCGCCGCGCCGGCGCCGGCGAACGCGGCGTCGAGCGGCGGCACGGCGGCGACGGCGAACGGCGCGCTGCGATCCTGAAAGTCGCCCGCGCCGAGCTGGCCGCGCAGGTCGTGGCCCCAGCACGACACGCCGCCGCCGGCGCGCCGCGCGCACGCGTGCGCGTCGCCGAGCGCCAGCGCGGTCACTCCGCCGAGCGACGGCACCACCGTCGGCACCGCCACCTGCGCCGCCGCCGGCTGGCCGCTCTGCCCGAATCCGTCGGCGCCCCAGCACGACACGCCGCCGTTCGCCAGCGCCGCGCATGTGAAGCCCGCGCCCGCCGCCACCTGCGCGACGGCGGTCCCGAGCGTGACCACCGCGACCGGCGACGCGCTCGGCGCCATGGTGCCGTTGCCCAATTCGCCGCTCGCGTTCGAGCCCCAGCACCAGAGCGTGCCGTCCGAGCGCCGCGCGCACGTGTGCGTCGCGCCGGCGGCGAGCGCGATCACGTGATCGAGCTGCGTGCCGTTCGCCATCACCACCGCCGCCGGGCTGGGATTTCCCGTCGGCGGCGGCGCGCCGAGCTGGCCCGCGTCGTTGCGTCCCCAGCAGTAGGCGAGGCCGCTCGTGATGAGCGCGGCGCACGTGTGGTGCGCGCCGGCGGCCAGCGCGCCCACCGACGTGAGCGCGGCCGGCGCCGCTTGCGGGTTCTGCGCCGCGCTGCCGCCGACGCCGAGCTGCCCGTCGCTGTCGTCGCCCCAGCAGAAGACGCTGCCGTCCGAGCGCAGCGCGCAGGTGTGCGCCGCGCCGGCGGTGAGCGCGGTGATGTTGGCGAGCGGCGCGCCGGCGCCGTCGACGACGACGGTCGGCGTGAGCGCGTCGCTGGTCGAGCCCGAGCCGAGCTGGCCGTTTCCGTTCTTGCCCCAGCAGACGACGCCGCCCGCGGCGCCGAGCGCGCACGTGTGCGCCGCGCCGCCGGCGACCGCGAGCACGCACGCGGTGCACACGCCGCTCGTGCACTTAAGCTGCGGCGACGCGCACGCCGCGCCGCTCGCGCAGCACGGATCGCCGGCGAGCCCGCACGACGGCGCCGCGTCGCCGCCGCCATCCATGGATCCGCCGTCGGGCATCGGACCGCCGGGCGGCACGCACGCGTTCGCCAGCTCGGGCGGCGCGAACGCGCCGTAGCGCCGCCCCGAGCCGGGGCAGCTCCCGTCGGGAAAGCTGCACACCGCGTTGAGCTCGCAGACGCCGCTCGCCCCGCCGTTCACGCACTGCGCGTCGCTCGCGCAGGTGAACCGCTGCTTGAACGGCGTGCACGCCGAAGCGGCGAGGACCATCACGGCGGCGAAGCGGCGCACCACGTGGTCCCAGTTTGCCAGAAACTCAGCGGCGCGCGCCCGCCAACCAGGCGTCGGCCTCGTGCGCGTGCTTCGCCTCGCGCGCGCCGCCTCGCGTCCACGCATCGCGCGCCTGGAGCGCCAGCTTCTTCGCCCGCGCCGCGTCGCCGCCCGACGCGCCGAGCGCGCGCGCCAGCGCAAAGCGCGTCCGCGCCAGCGCCGTCGGATCCGCCGGATCCGCTTCGCGCAACGCCAGCGCGCGCTCGAGCGGCGCCACCGCGCGCTTCGCCTGCCCCGCCGCGAGCTCGCACAGCCCGATCCCCGTCAGCGAATCGCCGAGATCGGGATGCTTCGGCCCGACCGCTTTCTCGAGCAGCGCGAGCGCGCGCTGGTAAAGCGGCAGCGCCTTGGCCGGCTGCCCCTCGGAGAGCCACGCGTCGCCCATGCCGTCGAGCGCCGCCGACAAGCTCGGGTGCTCGGCGCCGAGCGCCTTCTGCCAGATCTCGAGAGCGCGCTTGAAATCGGCCAGCGCCTCGTCGGGGCGATCCTCGGCGAGCGCCACCGAGCCGAGGTGGTAGCGCGCCGTCGCCACGTTGGGATGCTCGGGCCCGAGCGTCTTCTGCCACAGGTCGAGCGCGCGGCGATAGTCGGCGAGCGCGTCCGCGTACTGCCCGCGCGTCTCCTCGACGTCGCCGAGGTTGACGTAGAGCGTGGCCAGCATCGGGTGCTGCGGGCCGAGCGACTCCTCGATGATCGCGCGCGCGCGCCGGTACGCGTCGAGCGCCTCGTCGCGCTGGCCGTGCGAGCGCAGCGCGCCGCCGAGGTTGATCAGGATCGCGCCGACCTTGGGATGGCGCGGGCCGAGCGACTTCTCCGAGAGCGCCAATCCTCGACGGTAGAGCGCGATCGCCTGCACGTAGTCGCCCTGCTGCTGGAGGACGTCGCCGAGATCGCCGAGCGCGCTGGCGATCGCCGGATCCTCGGGCGCGAGCGCCTGCTCGCGCAACTCGAGCGCGCGGCGGCCGTGCAAAAGCGCCTCGTCGTACTTGCCCTCCTCGAGGTAGAGCGCGCCGACCTTGGAGTCGAGATCGGCCTCGAGCAGCGGCGAGCCGCCGAGCCGCTCGATGCGCGCCTGCGCGTCGCGCGCCAGCTCGTGCGCCTCGGCGTATTTGCCCTGGCGCTCGCCGACGACCCAGACGAGATCGTTGCCCGCGCGCGCGGCGACCTCGTCGTGGCGGCCGGCCTCGGCGGCGATCTCGGCGTCGCGCAGCGTGCGCGCGGCGCCCGGGTAGTCGCCGCTCGCGTCCTCGAGGCGGCCGAGCATGAGCAGCGCCTCCGCCTCGACGGGACGAAAGCGCGTGGCGCGCGCGGCGGCGACCGCGGGCCCGGCGGCGGCCAGCCCGTCGGGATAGCGGCCCGACTCCCACAGCGCGCGCGCGCGCGCGAGCTCGGCGCGCACCGCGGCTACGCGCTTGCGCAGCTCGGCGTCGGCGGGCGGCGCCACGCGCGCGCGCAACGCCTGCGCGTCGGCGCAGGCGGCGAGGGGCTGGAGCGATCGCGCCGCGTCGGGCGCGCGCTCGACCACCGTCGCGTCGGCGGCGCCGAACACGTCGACCAGCGCGCGCGTCTCGTCGAGCCGCCGGCCGAGGCACTCCATGCGCAGATCGAGCAGCTCGGCCGACTGCTCGCCGCGCACGCGCGTCGCCTCGCACGCCTCGGTGCGCATCTGCGCCCAGTCGCGCGCGAAGCCGTCGAGCGCCCGCTCCACCGACGAGAACGCGTCGGCGGCGAACGGCTTGCCGGTGGCGGCGAAGGCGGCGCGCACCGACTCCTTGCGCGCCGCGTCCCACACGCCGGCGAGCTGCGACGCGGCGCCGCGGCAGGGATTCGCGCCGCGCATCCAGAAGCCCAGGCCGGCCAGCGCCGCCAGCGCGGCCAGCGCCGCCAGCGCGGCCAGCGTCGCCGTCGAGCGCGCGCGCCGCCAGCGCGCCGCCGGATCGCGCTCGAGCGCGTCGAGGATCGCCGCCATCGACGCGAAGCGCGCCTCGGGCGCCACCGACAGCCCCTTGAGCACGATCTGCCGGATCCACGCCGGCACGCGCGTGCCCGGCGGCGTCGGGCGCACCTTGCCGCCGGTGATCGCGTCGACGAGCTGCTGATACGACGCGCCGGCGAACGGCCGCTCGCCGTAGAGCGCCTGGTAGAACGCGACGCAGAACGCGAACTGATCGGAGCGCGCGTCGCAGGCCTGGCCGAGGTGCTGCTCCGGGGACATGTACGGCGGCGTGCCGACCACCATGCCGGCCTGCGTGAGCGGCGAGTCGAGCAGGCGGCCCGAGCCGATCGCCGGCTGCTCGTGCGCCGGCGCCCCGTCCTCCGCCGGCCTTTCGCCGGCAGCTTGCTTTTCACCAGCTACTTGCTTTCCGCCAGCTACTTGCCTTTCGCCAGCTACTGGCCTTTCGCCAGCTACTGGCCTTTCGCCAGCTACTTCCTTTTTGGCAGATACCTTCTCTTGGCTGGTGACCTGCGCTCCGCCGGTGGCTTGCGTCTCGACCGTCGGCTCGACCACCGCGTGCGGCGTGCGCTCGCCACCGACGGTGACCGCGTCGTCGCCGGCCGCCTCCGGCTCGGCCGGCGCGCCCGCCTGCGCCGCCGTCGGCGCGCGCGCCAGTCCGAAGTCGAGCACCCGCACCCGCCCGTCGTGCCCGATCATCACGTTGGCCGGCTTGAAGTCGCGGTGCACCAGCCCCGCCGCGTGCGCCGCCTGCAGCCCGCGCCCGGCGTCGCGGAACACGCGCACCACCTCGCGCCAGCCGCGCGGCCGCTCGTGCAGCCAGTCGTCGAGCCGCTGCCCGTCGACGAACTCCATCGCCAGGAACACGCCGTCGTCGACGCGCCCGACCTCGAACACCGCGATCACGTTCGGGTGCGACAGCTGCGCCAGCGCCTGCGCCTCGCGCTGCAGCCGCGTCGCCTGCAGCTCCGAGCG
>DASREC010000154.1:0-33866 GCA_035652295.1 Polyangia bacterium | reverse complement strand
GCGGTGAAGTCGCACAGCACGCGGAAGCGCGTCGAGAGGTCGACGATCTGGTGCTTGAGCGCCTCGCGCAGATCGGCGTCGTTGGCCGCCAGAGTCTCGCGCTGATACATGAGGCGTTGAATTCGCGCGTTCACCCAGGAGCGCTCGAGCAGGGGGCGATCAACTTGCGCGAGGCGGATCGGGTGGCGTCCCGCGCGCGCGCCCTCCATGACGATCTCGAGCGGTTTGGCCGCCGGCAAGTCGGCGTACACGAGCACCTGATCTCCGGGTTGAATTCCGTTGAGCTCCGTCGGCCAGACCCAGACGCTGCCGGGGGCGGTGATCTTGATGCCGGAGTACGTGGCGCTGGAAAGACGGTGGGCGATCAATGAAGGGGGCATGGCGTCGTCGAGCACCACGCCGTCGCGCGACAGCCCGCCGGTGACCAGGCGGCGCAGCGTCGCTTCGTCGCGGATGCCGCCGGTGACGACGACGTCGAGTCGCTTGATCCCGGAGTTGCCGAGCGTCGAGACTGCCTGGCGCAACTCCGCCCCTTCGGTCGCGCCCGCGGTCGCGATTCCGTCGGTGAGCATCAGCACGCGCGACCAGCGGCGATCCTTGCCAGCCGCCACCCACCGCAGCGCTTTGCTGAGGTCGGAGGCGCCGAGCGCGCGGCGCTCCAAGATCGCCGCGATCTGGTTGCTCCCGAAGCCGGAGATCGGCCCGGCGTACATTTCGCTGACGTCCTGATCGAAGCACACCACCTTGATCGGCGTTTGTCCGCCCGCGGATTGGCGCAGCTCGGTGAGCACCGCGCCGAGGCGCTCAATCTGCGCCCGAAAGCCGAGCGCGCGCGAAGCGCTCGAGTCGACCAGCACGAGCAGGTTCTCGATCTTGTCCGGCGCGGACTCGGTGACCGGGGTGATGCGCGCGACCGTCAGGTTCTCGTTTCTCAGCCCGAGCCGCTGGCCACCGTCAGAGCGCGGCAGCGGAACGGCGAAATCGACGTCGGGCGTGAATTCGCGCTTCTTCACCTCGATGACTTCGTGAGAGAGGGTAACGCCTCCCAGCGTCGAGGATGCCTGCCCCATCTCGCGCTTGCCGAGGAACAGCTTGATGTCGAGCGAGTCGAGCCGCGGCAACCCGCGCAGCAAGATGCGGTACGGGTCTTCGACGTTCGGCAGCTCCTGCGAGTAGGAGATGATGATCTCCTTGTCGGCCGACGCAGGTATCGGGAACACGCGGGCGTGAAATTGATTGCCCCCCTGCTTCTCGAGCAGCGCCGGATCCTGCCTTCGATGCAGGAAGTCTTCGTACGCCTGCCGCGCCGCCTGCAACTCGACGACTTCGCCCTCTTGCCAGCCCCAACTTTGCCGCATTGCGAATCGGCTCACCGTCGCGCCCGGCGGCAGGGTGATCTCGAACGTGCCCTCGATCTGTCGCGGCTCGGGGTTGTGGAACGTCAGGTGGAGCTCGGTGAACGCCAGCGGATCCTCGATCGCCGCGCGCGCCTGGAACGAAGTGATGCGAAGGCCCGCGCCGTCGGACGCCGTGAGTGCCACCGGCGGTGCTTGCGATCGATCGGGTTGCGCCAGGTGCGCGAGCACGGGCGACGAGTCGACACACAGGACGAGGGTCGCGAGCAGGAGGGATCGCCGCATACTCGATTAGTACGCATGTGCGCCCCCGTTGATCCATTAATAGGGGCGCTCAGCTCGAAGGTTAAAGTAATGCTTTAGGTATGGTCCGCCAAGGCCAGGCGAGGCTTCAATCCGCAGACGAATGATCGTGAATGATCAGCCACCCGGCCGGGAAATGGCGGAACACGACCGTGAACAGACCGCTGCGCTCGTCGCCATGCGCGAACTTCAGGCGCCAGCGGCCGTGTACGACGGCGCCCTCCGAGCCGAGCAACTCCGTGGTCGTTTCCTGAAACGCCAGCGTGCCCATTTCGCGGCCGTCGCCCTGGTAACGTTGACGGTACCGGGCGAGCGTCGCCGCCCACCCTTTCGTGATGGTGGCGTTCGAGTAGAACGTGAGGTCGGGCGAGTTCCAGTACCCTCGCATATAGCCCTCCAGATCCTTCGCGTTCCATGAAGCTACCTGCTTCGAAAGTACGGCGGCAATCTCGGCGATGGCCGCATCCTGGCTCGGCGACGCGCGCGCGTCCCCGCCGTTCGACGACGCCGTGACGAGCGCGACGGCCATCGCGATGTGCGCCCCGCGCGAGATGGTGGCGCGGCCCCGATGGGTCAAGCGGAGGTCAAGCGATCGACGAGCGCTACGTAGGCCTCCATCGCTTGCTCCTTCTGCATGCCTTTGTGTTGCTTCCATGCGTCGTATTTCGCGCGACCCTTGAAGTCGAGCATGCCGGGTCGCTCCCCCTGTACGTCGCCTACCGAGCCTTGTTTGTAGAGGGCATACAATTCCAAGAGCGAGTCCGTCGACGGAGCCGCCGTGAGCGCCTTGACTCGCTTTTGCGCGTCTTCGAATTTCTCGACCAGGTTCATGGGACTCCTTCAGCGCGGGGCGCGCCGCAAGCGGGCCATCATCCTCCAAACCCGGATCGTCGTCGACTCAGGGCGCGGGGGTCGTGACCGCGAGCATGCCCATGAAGTCGCCGGCGTCATCAGTCTTGCCGATTGCGGGGGCGTACAATCGCGAGATGGTTCCGTCGAGGTACAGCGCGTCGGGGCAGTGAAGTGTGTCGCGAAAGAAAACGGCGAGGTCGTAGAAGCGAATCGCGCCCTCGGAGAGCACGAGCACGATCTCGTGAGGTGACTTCACTCCGACGCCGCTGCGAACCAGTGCGTTCTTCGAGTCGGCGGTGAACTTGGGATGAATCACTCCCGATTGAACCAGCAATGGACCCGACTGCGTGGCCAGCTTGACCGATCGTGAGCTGCGCGCGAAGGACTGCGACTCCAGGATGCCGGCACCTCGCTCGTCGACGAAGAACACTCCGTTCGGAAGCAGGAAGAAGTTTCCGCCGTGGCGCTCGAGGTTGATGGCGTGGAGCTCGCGTCCCTCCTCGACGTGCAGACCGGACGGCGTCCGCTCGTTGTAGATGCCGGCATTCGTGATCGCGAGCGCAGTCTCGCCTTTTCGTTTCAGCTGATCGCGGGCGGCGTGTAGCGTCGCCAGGCGTTCGCCGCCTGGCCCCTGCCAAAGCAAGCGCAGCCGAGCCTTTCTCAAGTCGACAGCGACGACGTCGAGCTTCACGCCTTTGTACGCCACCACACGCGCCTCGACCCCGTGCTCGTCCCCGGCGGCATCTCCGGCCACCAACCACGCGAACGCAAGAATGAGCGCCCCTCTGCCCATCATTCGAGTAATACCGGTCGCGGTTCCAAGATGCTCCGCGCCGTCGATGCGATTGTGCGCCCTATAAAGGCGCGGCACGCAGCGCACGTGACGGGCGGACATCCTCACGACGTGGCTCGAAACGGGTCGCGAACGGACCTGCGCGCTGGTGACGCAACTTTTTTTCGGCGTCGCCGAAAAGAGGGCATGCAGTGTTTGCAGCAGCAAGTCCGAGAACCCGTACAGCTTCGGCTTCCGTTTCGCCGGCGGCCGGCCACACGTGCGCGGGCAAAGTGGAGCTCGCAGCGACCTCGTCACAGGACGCGGCCCGCGCTCGATAGCACCTTTCCCGTGCACGTCGTGGTGCGAATGCGACGAGGGACGTGGAATCTGCGGAGTGGACGCTGCTTCCGCCTGCTGCGGCGCGCGTTCGCCGCTGCGCGCGAGCGGCTTGGCGCGCGGCTGTGTCACTTCTCGGTGCAGGGCGATCGCGTCCACTTTCTCGTCGAAGCGGAGGGGGCGCGCGCGCTGGGCCGGGCGATGAAGGGCCTCGGTGTGCGAATGGCGCGAGCGCTCAATCGCGCGATGGGGAAGAAAGGCGCGGTCTACGCCGAGCGCTATTCCGCCACCATCTTGCGAACACCCGCGGAAGTTGCGCGCGCTCTCGACCACGTGCTCGATCACGCGACGCGGGTGGGGCTGATTCGTCGGGGTCCTGACGTCTACTCGTCGGAGACCGTCGAGGCGGCGGCTCACCTCGTCGCGGCGGCGCGGACGTGGCTGCTCGCCACCGCGTGCGCTGTTCGTCGGCTTTCCCGACTCGGGAGTGCGCGCGCGCCGAACCGCTGACGCTCCTACGAGCCACCCGAGGCGCTGAGCCGACGCCGTCGCGTTCACTTCAGCCGACTACGCGCGCTCGTCGCGTCGCCATACGTAGGCGCCCTCAAAATAGTGTGACTGTCGTTCTCGCGCGACTCGAGTAAGATGCCGCCGTGGTTCGCGCCTCATTGATGTGCGCCCTGCTCCTAGCCGGTTGCTCCGAAGAGTCGGGCGCGCTCGATCTGGCGATGCAGCCGGACCTGGCGCGGCAGATCGGCCAGAACGGTACGGTCGCGCTGTTCGACAAGACCTTGTTCGACTCCGGGCACCAGACGAACGATGTGCGCCTCGCGCTTCCCGGCGGCCTGTTCTCCTCGGTGACTCTGCACGTCGAGCTGGCGTGCCCCACGCGCTGCGACCAGTGGGATCGCCTGGCTTCGATCTCGATCGTCGAGCCGGCCGGCGACGACGCGGGCTCGGAGCGAACCATCGAGATCGGGCGATTCATCACGCCCTTCGGCGTCAAGGGCGCTTGGGACATCGACGTGACCGATCTGCAGCCGCTGCTCTCCGGCGATCGAAAGTTGCGGGCGTACATTGCCACGTGGGTCTCGGCGGGCAGCCAGTACGGGAACGGGTGGTTGTTGACCGCTCAGCTGATCTACGTCGGTGGAGTTCCCGCGCCGGAACCGATCGCGGTCACAGCGCTGCCGTGGCGCGACTTCCCGATTGGCGATCCGGCGCAACCGATCGAAGCCAGCCTGCCGCCGCAGCCGGTGGTGCTCGCGGCCGGTGCGACGGGGGCGGCCGTGCGCGTGACGGTCACTGGTCACGGTCAGGGCAACAAGGACAACTGCGGCGAGTTCTGCACCCAGGATCACCGACTGCTCGTCGACGGCCAGCTCGTCGAGGCGCACACGGTGTGGCGCGACGACTGCGACCAGAACCCGATCATGATTCAACACGGCACGTGGATGGATCCGCGCGCCGGTTGGTGTCCCGGCGAGGACGTCAAACCCTGGCGCGTTGATCTTGGTTCGCGTCCCTCGTCGTTCACCGTCGCGTACTCCACCGATCCGTACGTGAACAGCTGCCGCCCCGAAAATTGTGTGCCCGGCGATTGCGCGCTCTTCACCGGCTGCGCCTATGACGGCGCAAACCATACGCCGCCGTTTTATGCGTTCAGCGCCCTGCTGATTTCCTACCGCTGAATAGGGCTATACTGAGTGCCCGAAGGGGCGGGGTGAGGGGATGCCGGGACTGGACGCGCGCCTGCTGCTCGATGCGTTGGCCGATCCGGTGGTCGCTTGTGATTCGTCCGATCACGTCGTCTATTTGAACGCCACGGCCGAAGCGGTGCTGGGCTGGCCGGCGGGCGAGCTCACGGGGCAGCCCATCGAGGTCATCGTCCCGGCACGGCTGCGCAGCGTCGGGGGGCAGACATTCTACCGGTACGTGGCCGCGAGGACGTCGGCGCTCGAGGCGCGGACCGTGCGCGCGCCGGCGCGACGACGCGACGGCGTCGAGATCGAGATCGAGGTGACGGCCGCGATCGTGCGCGGCGAAAACGGGGCGGAGTTGTTGGTGGCGTCGATGCGGCCGTTGCACGAGCCGTTCGCGGTGCGTCCCGACGAGAGTCATCGCCTGGTGTTCGAGAATGCCCCGATCGGCATCCTGCACTTCGATCATCGCGGGGTCATCACCGCTTGCAACGATCAGTTCGTGCAGATGATCGGTTCGTCGCGCCGTCAGCTGCTGGGGCTCAACATGCTGACGCTGCCCAACACCGAGATCGTGAGCCAGGTGAAGGCGGCGCTCGGCGGGAAGCGCGGATTCTTCGAGGGCGAGTATCGCTCGGTGACGGCAGGCAAGCTCACGCCCGTGCGCGTGATCTTCGCGCCGATTCTCGACGGGACGACGGTGCGTGGAGGTATCGGCATCGTCGAGGACGTCACCGAGCGCAAACGCATCGAGGCCGAGCTGCAGAAGGCCGAGCGGTTGGCGCTCATGGGCACGTTGGCTGCGGGCGTCGCGCATGAGATCAACAACCCGCTCGCCTACGTCCTCGCATCGGTCGACTTGCTGGAAGCGCGCGACGCAGGGGCGGACATTTCACTCGGGCTCAAGCGGGTGCGCGAAGGGGCCGAGCGCGTGCGATCCATCGTGAACGATCTGAAGACGTTTGCGCGCGGCGGCACCGTCGAGCGACGGGATCTCGTGGACGTCGGGCGGGTGATGGACAGCGCGATCAACCTGGCGTGGAACGAGATCAAGCACCGCGCGAAGCTCACCAAGAGCTACGGCACGGGTCACACCGTCATGGGCGACGAGGCGCGCCTCGGGCAGGTGTTTTTGAATCTGCTGGTGAACGCGGCGCAGTCGATTCCCGAGGGTGACGGGCAGAGCCACGAGATCCACGTCAGCACGAGCCAACTCACTGACGGGCGCGTCGAGGTCGTCGTGCGCGACGACGGAGCCGGGATTCCCGCCGAATTGATCGGGCGGATATTCGACCCGTTCGTGACCAGCAAGCCCGTCGGCGTCGGAACGGGGCTCGGACTCTGGATCTGCCACGGCATCATCACGGCGCTCAACGGCGAGATCGCGGTCGAGAGCCCGCTCGAGAGTGGGCGAGGAAGCCGGTTTCGCGTGCTTCTTCCTTCGAGCGCGCAGCGCGAGCGGCACTGAAATGTTCGCCCTCGTGTGACTGGCGCCGTCCGCCGCAACCGGGGCGCACATCTTCTTCTGCGGCGCGGCAGATTAGCGGGCGGAGATCTCGGCGCAGGATGAGCAGGTGTCGAGCCACGGGAGTTGCTCGAGCGCCGGGAACGGCAAGCCGTCGCCACAGGTCGCGCAACGGCCGTAGGAGCCGGCGCGGATGGCTTGGATTCGGCCGTCGACGAGCGTGAGGAAGCGACGGAGCCGCTCGATCGGAGACTCGCCTGGTTTGACGTGACCGAGCAGCGCGTCGACGTTGACGCGCTGGCCGTTCAGCAGCTCGGTCAGCTTGGTGTTGATCTCGGCGCCTTTTTTCAAGAGGTGCCGGCGCAAAATCTGAATCTGCGCTTCCGACAGAGGATCCACCGATCGACAGTAGCAGAGCACGAGACGACGAAGGCGCGAGGATGTGCGCCCCATTCTAATGATCGCCGGGCGGGCGCACATTTTCTCGGATGGGGCGGCGCACGGTCGTTTGGCTTGAGAGGGATTGCGAGACGCTGCCGTCGGCGGCGGAGCAAGGGGCACACATCCGTTGGGATTGGCCAGCGCAGATGAGCTGTCGCGTTTGGCAAGCGGGGTGTCGAGTTCCCGACGCGGATGTCGGAATATCCAACGGGCTGATCGGTGATCCGTTGCACTGGAGCTGGGCGAAGTCCTCGCGATCACGGAGGGAGATTTCGTGCGGAGGCGGGCGGCACTCAATTTGCTCGAGTGCGGGCGCATGAGCCCACATTTCCTCGACGGTTCGATGGCGCTGTTCCTGGTGGTGTGCCTCGGCATCGCGCTCGGCGTGCGCTTCATGACGGGCGGCGAGGGCTGATCGGTTCGACGAACCTTCGGCCCGCCGGATTTGTCTTGAAGCGGCGATCTTGATTCAGCGCGGCGGTCTTGCCGTGAAACCCACTCTCACGACAGCTCGATCGATCAGCTCTGTACGCCTCACGGGCAGCTGGTGCACTTGCAGCACGGCTCGTCGCAGTCCTCGGGGAAATCGTCGCAGTCGGCGTTGACCTGGCCGTTGCACGACGCCGGCAGCGGCTTGCACGTGTATTGCGAGCACTGCGGATTGCCGGCGCACACGGTCTCGCCGCAGCACGCCGCGTTCCCGCAATCGTTGGTGGTGCAGGGGCAGCACTCGAGCGATCCGGGGAACCCGCCCTTGTTCACGCCGAGCATTCCTTCGGGGCACGTCGCCGTATCGCCCGAGCCCTGCGGGCACACGCAGCCGTTGTCGAGCGGATTGGTGCAGCCCTGCATGCACGCCGGCGACGTGATGCACGCGAACAGATCGAGGCACCCCGGCAAGTGGTTGCAGTTGTGATCGAGCGCGTCGGTGCAGTTCTCCGTCGTCGGCAGTGTTTCGCCGGGGCAGTTGGTCGGCCACATGCCGCCCGCGCACGTCTGCGTTCCGTCCTTGCAAGTGCCGACGTTCTCGGTGCCCGACGGGCCGTCGTAGCACGGCCGCGTTTGCCCGTCGGTGCAGCCGGTCTTGCACGCGGGATCCGTGGCGCAGGTGGCGTCGGCGCAGTCGATCTTGCCGTCGCAGTTGTTGTCGATGCCGTCGGTGCAGTTCTCGGTCACCGGCGTGATCGCCCCACCGCACGTGCCCCACGACGGGAACTCGCCGGTGGGGGCGCACATCTGCGAGCCGTCCTTGCACGCGCCGACGTTGCGCGTCGCGGGGTCGGCGCTCGACGGGTAGCACGAGCGGGTCGCGCCGGCGGAGCACGAGCAGCCGGTGAGGTCGGGCCCGTCCATGCAGCTCATGATGGCGCCGCCGTCGCCGTTGGGCGCGCCTTGATCGGCGCCGTTGTTGACGCCGAGATCGGTGCCGTTGCCGGGGCCGTGATTGCCGTTGCGGCCCGTCGAGGTGTCGCAGCCGGCGGCGAGCAACGCGATCGCGGCGAGGCGGGCGGCTCGGTGCATCGGGAACCTCCACGCGGTGAGTGACTCGACTGCGGCCGCAGGGACAATGTACGTTTCGCGCGTGCACGTCGCCGGCGCGGTTGGTGGTTCGACCAGCAACGGGCGTGGCGTCGTCGAGACGGCGAGCTCGCGGGCGTGGCCGGCGAAGCGCGCCGAGACAGCACGCGTCAAATCCGCGCGGACACGAGCCCGACGCGCGGCGCCCGCCGATGCAGCAGCAGCAGCGAGCGTCGAAATGCCGTCGCGGCTTCGCGCTCACGTGTCGACGCGTCACGCTCGTTTGGGGCGAGCTACCGCGCTCCGAGCTGGCCGTAGTGCGAGCCGCCGAGCTGCAGAGCTGCAGAGCTGCAGAGCTGCAGAGCGGACGAGCTGCAGAGCCGGACGAGCTGGCCCGCAGTGCGAGTTGCGGCGTTGCAGAGCGACGAGCTGGCCCGTGCGGCGAGTTGCGCGTTGCGTGCAGCGGAGTTGCTGATTTACTGGCTGCTAGGATGGGAAGTGAACAATGTGTTCAGGGAATGAATATGTATTCACTAAATGAATTTTGGTTCATAACATGAAGCTTTTGGCGGTGACGGGAGCGGTGTTGGGGCTCCTCGCGATCGGAGGGTGCGCGCATGCGCCGGCGGGCAGCGGGGCGCCCAAGGCGGCAGGGGAGGCGGCGGCGGTCGCGTCCGGCGCCACCGTCGAGAAGTTGCGGGCGGACGCGCGCGCGGCGGCGGCGGTCTGCCGGGCGCCGTGGGTGCAGCGCTTCCTCGCGGCCACCGCCGAGCTGCCGCCGATCGCGCCGCGCGTGCTGTACCGCGACGCCGGCAAGACGCGCTTCTTCGGCGAGGCGGAGGCGGCGGCGCTGCCCGCGGCGCAGCGGCGCGCGCTGGTGCGCGTCCCCGTCGACGAGGAGCTTTACTACACGACCCGGTACGGCTCGCCGATCGCCTATTGCCGCGCGCTCGAGCTGTTCGGCGTCGACGGCGTCGACGGCAAGAAGCTGCTCGACTTCGGCTACGGCACCATCGGGCACCTGCGCCTCCTGGCCACGCTCGGCGCGCACGTCACCGGCGTCGATGTCGATCCGCTGCTGCCGGCGCTCTACGGCGCGCCCGGCGATCGCGGCGCGATCGGCGCCGGCTCGATCGCGCTGGTGAACGGATTCTTTCCGCGCGACCCGCAGGTGCGCGCGGCGGTCGGCGGCGGCTACGATCTGATCGTCTCCAAAAACACGCTCAAAGAGGGCTACGTCCATCCGCGCAAGCGGGATCCGCGCTTCGACATCGGCGTCGACGACGCGACGCTGCTCGGCGCGTTCTTCGACGCGCTCGCGCCGGGCGGCCGGATGCTCATCTACAACTTGTCGCCGGCGCCGAACGGACCGGGCCGGCCGTACCGCGCCTGGGCCGACGGGCGCACGCCGTTCGCGCGCGCGCAATTCGAGGCGGCGGGCTTTCGCGTGCTCGACTACGAGCGCGACGACACCGAGACCGCGCGCGCGCTCGGCCGCGCGCTCGGCTGGGACCGCGAAGATCCGCCGATGGATCTCGCCAGCGATCTCTTCGGCGTCTACACGCTCGTCGAGAAACCGCGGTGAACGTGTCGCCGCGGTCGCGCCTCGTCGCCGCCGCGCCTCGTCGCCGCTGCGCGTCGTCGCGGCTTGTGCGTCGTCGCCGCTTGCGTGTCGTCGCGCGTCTTGCGCGTCGTCGCGTCTTGCGAGTCGTCACGGCACGCGCGTCGCGACTGCGAGTCGTCGAAACTGCGAGTCGTCGTGGTTGCGCGGTGGGGGCTGGCGCCTCAGTAGTTGATCACGCGGCCGACGAGGTGGCCGGGGTGCACCGGGAGCGGGAACGATTTCCACCTGGCCGGGTCCTCGTCCTTGAACGGAATGATCACGCCGCGGTTCTTGCACGTCTTGAGCGTGAGCACGTTGGCGATCATCCCGCTCTCGTCGGGCAGGAAGTCGAGCACGCTCACCACCGTGCCGGCCGCGAGCACGAAGCGCGCCGCCTTCGACTTGCCCTGCTCGTACAGCGCGGTGGCGTCGCCGCCGCAGCGCTTGTCGTCGGAGTACGCCATCGTGCCGGGCAGGATCGACCACCGCTTCGACGGCGACGGCAGCCCCGGCAAAAGCGCCGCCGGCGCCGGCTTGAGCTTGCGGCTCTTGAAGTCGAACACCACCACGTCCGCCTCGCTGAGCTTGAGCGCGCCCTCGCTCTCCTCGGCCTGCGTGAACATCTGCAGCGCCACCTCCGTCGGCGACAGCGGCTGGCGCAGCGGGCCCGGCACGAAGTTCTTCGACAGCCGGATCTCCTCGAGCGCGCCGCTCTTGGTGTCGACCACCAATAGATCGTAGGCGTCGAGCGGCTGCGTATAGTCGCGCACCGCCACCAGCGCGGTCGCGCCGTCGGGCGTGAGGTACGGGCGCTCGAGCTCCCAGCGCCCGTCGCGGCGGTAGGGGATGAGCTTGGACGCGCCGTCGCGCGTGAGCTTGAGCGACTTCTTGTCCTCGATGCCGGCGATCACCGCGAAGTCGGGCGTGGCCGCCGGATCGGCGCCCACCAGCGACGCCACGCGCGACAGCGCCGCGCCCTTCAGGCGGAACAGCTCGTCGTCGACGGCGAGCAGCGCGCCCTCGCCGGGCGTCACCGCCACCAACTCCAGCCGCTTGGGGGCCGGCTCGAAAAGTGAAACCGATTTCACTTTTGCTTCGGAAGGTGAAGCCGATTTCACTTTTTCGCCGGCGACTGGGATGATCACGTCGTCGTCGGCGATCAGCAGCACCGGCCCCTCGGCGAGCAGCGCCGCGGCGGCCGCCGTCAGCTTGGGCCGGGCGGGGCGCGCCGAGGCGATCGACGCGGAGAGCAGCAGCAGAGTGAAAACGCGCGCGCGCATGGGGCGCATGGTACGGTGAAACGCATTCCGGGGGAATTCATGAGAACGATCATCTGGGCGCTGATGTCGACGCTGGCGGCGGGCGGCGCGGCGCGCGCGACCGAGTGCGGCGAGGCGCGCCAGGCGGTTCAGCACCTGCGCGCGGCGATCGGCTTCGAGCAGAGCGCCGGCCACAAGAAGGAAGCCGCCGAGGCGCAGAGCAAGCTCAAGTCGTTCGAGAAGAAGCTCAAGGACGCCTGCGCGCCGCGCAAGGTCACCATCGTCGCGCTGCCGCTCGCCTACGTCTCGCTGCCGCCGGGCAACCTGTCCAAGGCGGGATTTCAGCCGAGCGCCGATTGGAAGCTGAAGATCACCACGCTCGCCGGCTCGGCGGCGGGCGTCGTGTTCACCGATCCGGCGGCGCTCGACGTGCCGGCCGGGCTCAAGTGGGAGACCGAGCCGCAGGCGAAGAAGAGCGAGGGCGAGATCTGGCTCGCGGTCGCCGAGGGCGCCACGCTCACCGTCGAGGAGCCGCAGGCGGGCAAAGGCACGTGGCGCATCGAGGTGAAGTCGCGGCCGCTGCTCTATCCGATGTCGAAGCTGGCGGCGTGCGTCGCCGGTAAGCCCGACCCGTCGGTGAAGCTGCCGGGCGCGGTGTGCTCGATGCTGCTGTCGGTCGATCCGATCGCCACCACCGGCGGCCTGCCCGATCGCGGCCGCGCCGTGCCGCTCGGCGAGTGGCAGTACGGCTGGCACTCGACGCTCGACGTCGGCGGCGACGAGATCGCCGAGGCCGCGCCCGCCGAGGGCCCGCCGCCGCGCCTCGATCTCGCGCTCGAATTGTCCTCCCCGCTGCCGGGAATCTCCGACGGCAAGAAGCTGGCGGTGACGCTGGAGGCGAACGCGCAGGACAAGCCGTCGGGCGCCACCTTCAAGCTCGGCCACGGCTGCGGCGACGACGACGAGGCGTGCGAGAAGGCGCGCTTCTCGACGGAGGTCTGGTACGACCGCGTGTTCGGCGTGCCGTTTTTGCGGGTGCCGCCGAGCGGCGTGGCGCAGGCGCGCCTCGTCGGAAAAGTCACCGATCGCCTGGCCAAGCCGGTCGCCGGCCAGCGCGTGCTCATGACCTCGGGCGCGCGTCGCATCGTCACCGCCACCGACGATCTCGGCGACTATCGCTTCGACGCGCTCTCGGCCGGCGACGCCACCGTCGTGCCGTGCGGCAAGAACCCGGCGAACGTGCCGACCGGCGACGAGACGCGCAATGTCCGCCTCGGCCTCGGCGAGACCAAAGCGCCGGTCATCTACATCAACAAGCTCTTCGAGTAGTAAACTGAGCGCGTGAAGGCGCTCATCAAGGTCGGCTACGGGTGCAACGAGAACTGCACCTTCTGCCACACCCTCGACGTGCGCCACGTCGAAGGCTCCGCCGCCGAGGTGCACGCCAAGATCGATCGCGCCGCGCGCCTCGGCCACACCATGGTGGTGCTCTCCGGCGGCGAGGCGACCATCCGCCCCGAGCTCACCGAGTGGGCGGCGCACATCGCCGAGCTCGGCCTCGACTTCGGCCTGGTCACCAACGGCCTCATCTTCGCGTACCCCGACGCCGTCGAGAAATTGTTAAAGTATCGCTTGAAGTACGTCTATATGTCGCTGCACGGCGGCTCGGCGCCGGTGCACGATCGCCTGGTGCGGGCGCACACCTTCGAGCAGGCGCGCGCCGCGCTCGCGAACCTCGCCGGCCGCGGGCTCGACTTCACCATCAACACCGTCATCACCAACCAGAACGTCGACGCGCTCGAGCCGATCGTCGAGCTCCTGCTCGCGTACCCCGACGTGGTGTTGAAGTTCTCGATGGTGCAGCCGAAGGGCGGCGGCGACAAAGCGTTCCAGGCGCTCATGCCGCGCGTCGCCCACGTGGCCGATCGCGTGCGCGCGGCGATCGCCTACGGCCAGGCGAAGGTGGCGGCGTCGGGCGCGCCCGGCCCGCGCTTCGCCCACGACGGGATCCCGCTGTGCCTGCTCCCCGGCTACGAGGCGCTCTACGACGATCTCAAGACGCACCAGTTCGCCACCATGGCGGAGATCGGCGAGCCCGACTTTTTTCCCGTCGACGATCGCGACAAGGTGCAGCCCGAGCCGTGCGCCGGCTGCGCGCTGCGCGGTCCGTGTCCCGGCCTGTACCGCGGCTACCACGAGATCTTCGGCGCCGCCGAGCTGCGCCCCGTCGAGGATCGCGCGCGCTCGAACTCGTTCAACTACGTGTTCGAGACGCTCTTGCCGCCGATCGCCGACGGCGGCGCGTGCCCCCTGCGCGAGGACGGCGTGACGCCGTGGGACCGCGGCCGCCACCTGTTCGTGCGCAACGGCGATCGGCTGGCGCGCTTCCGCGCCCGCACGCGCGACTTCGCCGACGTCGAGATCGACGCCATCAAGCACGGCCTCGGGCAGCTCTACGTCGATCGCTCGCAGAAGCCCGCGCCCGACGACTTTCAGCGCGACCTGGTCAAGCTCGAGCGCAGCGAATTGTGCGCCCCGTGTCCCGAGCGGCCGCGCTGCACGGGCCTGTACGAGCCGGTGTTCGACGACGTGTTCGGCCGCGACGACGCGCGCGTGCGCGAGATCGTGGCCGCGCTCGAGGGCGACGTGCTCGACGTCGGCTGCGGCGAAGGCCCCTACGACGAGCTGCTCGAGCCGCTCGGCCGCGCCGGCCGCATCCGCTACGTCGGCCTCGAGCCCGATCGCGCGCGCGTCGAACGGCTGCGCGCGCGCCGCCCGTGGGCCGAGCTGCGCCACGGCGACGCCGAGTCGATCTCCGTCGAGGAGCTGGGCCGCTTCGATCACGTGCTGCTCTTGCGGAGCTGGAACCACCTGCGCGATCCGCGGCGCGCGCTCGCGCGGCTGGTCGAGGCGATGCGCCCGGGCGCCACGCTCACCATCGTCGACAACGTGGCCTTCGGCCTGGCGCGCACGGTGGCGCAGGCGGCGCGCGCCGAGCGATCGCCGGCGCCGTTCGAGCACTGGCGCAACCACGGCGCCGAAGATGCACACCGCGCCGTGCAGGATTTGCCGCTCCGCCTCGTCGAGCGGCGCGACGTGAGCCCGGCCACCTCGAACCAGTGGCTGGTGCGCTACGGCCGCGTTTGATACCATCGGATCGCCGAATCGTCGTCGCCACCGGAGGGGTTGAAATGCGGGTCGATCGCTTGATGCGCGCGGGCGTGGTGCTCGCGCTCGCCGTCGCCGGCTGCGCCAGCGCGACCGGCGGCGCGCACGACTTCGGCAACGGCGACGGCGGCGCGGGGCAGAACGACCTGTCGATCGAAGATCTCGGGCCCGCCGACCAGGCGGTGCCGATCGATCTCGCGGTGCCGATCGATCTCGCCATGGCCGACCTCACGCTCCTCTGTAACGTCGACGCCGGCGATCATCTCTGCAGCGGCAAGTGCATCACCCCGACGCAGTGCTGCGTCGCCGCCGACTGCCCGCAGCCCTCGAACGGCACCGGCGCGTGCACCAACAACACCTGCGGCATCGCGTGCAACATCGGCTACAAGCCGTGCGGCTCGCGCTGCATCGCCAACGCGAACTGCTGCGTCGACGGCGACTGCGTCACGCCCGGCGATCCGTGCAAGCAGGCCGCCGGCGCCACGTGCGCGTCCAACGGCGTCTGCAACTATCTCCCGGTCACGTGCAGCTACGCCGGCCAGTTCTGCAACGGCCTCGGCATCTGCACCTGCCCGACGGGACAGCACGTGTGCCAGGCGATCGCCGCCTGCATCTCCGACACGACGTGCTGCACCTCGGGCGACTGCGCCGCGATCGCCGGCCAGGTCTGCCCCACGCCCGGCTCGACGTGCACCTGCCTCGCCGGCTTCCAGGCGTGCGTGATCCCGGGGACGTTCTCGCAGTGCATCCTCGCCACCAGCTGCTGCACCAGCTCGCAGTGCACCGTCGCCGGGCAGAGCTGCCCCGGCCCCGGCGGCGCGTGCGCGTGCCCGTCGAATCAAAAAGTCTGCGGCGCGAGCTGCATCCCGAGCGCGAACTGCTGCACCGACAGCGACTGCTCGTCGATCGGCACCGGCGAGCTGTGCGTCTCGGGCTCGTGCCAGTGCCCGACCAACCAGCGCCTCTGCAACACCTTCAAGGTCTGCATCCCGACGGGGACGTGCTGCATCGACGGCGACTGCCCGCTCTCGGGCCAGCACTGCTCGGGCATCGGCGGAAGCTGCGCGTGCCCGTCGGGCCAGCACCAGTGCGTGTCGACCGGCTCGTGCATCTCGAACTCGAACTGCTGCGCCACCAGCGAGTGCAGCGTGAGCGGCCAGAGCTGCGTCGGCGGACCGCCCGGCACGTGCCAGTGCGCCGGCGGCAAGCGCGTGTGCTCGCAGACCAACACCTGCATCCCGTCGGGCTCGTGCTGCGTCTCGTCCGACTGCAGCGCGCCGCCCAACACGCACGTCACCGCCACGTCGTGCAGCGGCAACACCGGCAACGGCGGCGCGTGCGTGGTGAGCGGCTGCAACACCGGCTTCTTCGACATCAACGGCGTGTTCTCCGACGGCTGCGAGTGCCCCGACACCGTCTACGGCACCACGTGCAACTCGGCCACCGGGCTCACCGCGCTCGGCTACAACGACTCGCGCACGATCACGTCGCAGCTCCCGGCGTCGGGCAACGAGTCGGCGTGGTTCCTGATCAACTTCCCGTCGAACAACACCAACCCGTCGACGACGTACCACCCGCACATCGCGCTCACGCAGGGCGCCGGCGAGTACAAGTTCGACGTGCAGTCGAACTGCAGCGGCGCGCTGGCGTTCAGCTGCAACACCGCCAGCGACGCGTCGAACGCCACCAACCTGACGACCTTCGACGTGCAGGGCGGCGGCGACTACGGCACCAACACCTACTCGGCGGTGCCGCCCGTCGGCCAAAATGGACAGGTGCTGATCCGCGTGCACCGCTCGAACACCACGTTCGTGACCTGCAATCCCTTCACGCTCGTGATATCTGATTGATGATGAGTGAAGAGTCGGCAGGATTTCCGTCGGAGCTGGCGAGCGTCGACCTGGCGTCGGGCGCGGCGCGGCTGGAGCTCGACGAGACGTTGTATCCGCTCGAGGCGCTCTACGGCGCGGCGTACATCTTCATCGATCGCTGCTTCGTGCTGCTCGATCGCCCGAGCGCCGGCCGCTGGCGCGTGACGCTCTCGCCCAAGGGCGGCCCGGCCGATTCGCAGAAGCTGCGCGCGCTCGTCGGAGAGTTCGCCAACGAGCTCTTGTCGTGCGCATGGCGCCACCAGATCACGCAGGCCAACCGCCAGGTGATCGAGCAGGTCACGGTGCAGGCGATCGGCGGCGCGATGGGGCCGCCGTCGCTCGACGAGCTGGCCAAGTACGACTTCACCGGCGAGGCGCTCGAGGATCCGCTCGGCATCGCACTGTCGTGGGAAGAGAAGTACAAGAAGAAGCAGGGAGAGCAGAAGTGATCGCGCTGCGCTTTCATCGCGAGGTCTACTCGGGGCCGTGCGTCGACGAGGCGGTCAAGCTGTTCGCCGCGCACGCGCGCTTCGAGCTGCGCGAGGAGCCGACGCACTGGGTGGTCGAGCTCTCCGACGGAAACGGCGACGCCGCGCGCGAACGCACGGTCGCCGGCGAGCTGGGAAATTACGCGCTCGGGTTGACGATCAAGAAGCGGGGCGTGCGCTGATGCTGGCGCAGATCCGCAAGCGCGACACCGCGACGCAGGCGTTCTTCCGCTACCGCGCCGTCGGCGACAAGGTGGTGGTCACCAACACCGAGGGCAGCTTCCTGGTGCTGACGCAGCCGGAGTTCCGCGCGTTCGCCGAGGGCGCGGTCGATCCGGCGAGCCCGCTGCACGCGCGGCTCAGCGAGCGCAACTTCCTGCGCGGCGGATTCTCCGTCGAGCGCGCCGCCGAGCGGCTGCGCAAGCGCAAGGAGTTCACCCACTACGGTCCGAACCTGCACATCGTGGTGGTGACGCTGCGCTGCAACGAGACTTGCGTCTACTGCCACGCCTCGCGCGCCGACATGGACGCGGTGCAGACCGACATGACGCCGGAGCTGGCCGAGCGCACCGTCGACCGCATCCTGCAGACCACCAACCCGGCGGTCACCATCGAGTTCCAGGGCGGCGAGCCGCTGGTCGCGTTCCCGACGGTGAAGCACCTGATCGAGTACGCGCTCGAGAAGAACCAGGCCGCGGGCAAGAAGCTCGAGTTCACCATGGTCTCGAACCTCTCCTTGATGGACGAGGAGAAGTTGCAATATCTGCTCAAACACAAAGTCCAGATTTGCACATCGATCGACGGCCCCGAGCACCTGCACGACAAGCAGCGCAAGCTGCCGGGCCTGTCGGCGCACAAGGCCGCCACCTACTGGATCAAGCGCATCAACGACGCCTACGCCGAGATGGGGCTCGACCCGACGCTCTATCACGTCGAGGCGCTGCTGACGACCACCGGCGAGACGCTCAAGCACTGGAAGGAAGTGGTCGACACCTACGTCGGGCTCGGCTGCCGCGCGCTGTTCCTGCGGCCGGTCGATCCGTTCGGCTTCGCCGAGAAGACCGGCCACCGCATCGAGTACCCGCGCTCGGAGTACCTCGAGTTCTACCGCGGCGCGGTCGACTACATGCTCGAGCTGAACAAAAACGGCGTGCAGATCCTCGAGCGCTTCGCCGCCATCTTCCTCACCAAGATCCTCGGCGGCGAGGACCCGAACTTCCTCGACATCCGCAATCCGTGCGGCGCGGGCATCGGGCAAATTGCGTACAACTACGACGGCAAGATTTTTACATGCGACGAAGGCCGCATGCTGCACGAGATGGGCGACTCGACGTTCCTGATCGGCGACGTCGCCACCTCGAGCTACCGCGACCTCATGGGGCACGAGACGGTGCGCGCGCTGGCCATCGCCTCCAACCTCGACGCGCAGCCCGACTGCGTGAACTGCGCCTATAACCCCTATTGCGGAGTGTGCCCGGTGCACAACCACAAGACGCAGGGGACGCTGTTCGGGCGCATGCGCGAGTCGACGCTGTGCGCGGTGCACAAGGGCATCCAGGACTACCTGTTCGGCAAGCTGGGCGAAGGCGACTCGCGGGTGCTGGAGACGTTTCAGCGGTGGACCACGGTGCGCGATCGGACGCATTTCCTCCAGACCTGCGCGACGTGATAGACTGGGCGGAGTAGCATGTCGAAAAAGAGCGACCAGGATCTTCCGATCTTCAAGCGCGACGCGGCGGGCATGCTGACCGGGGCCGAGCGCGAGATCTCGGACCGCGCGCGCGAGGGCACCGGCGCGTCCGGCGCGCCGCTCGGCGGCGGGCGTACGCTGCTCGCGCAGCACTGCTCGCACGGCTCGCACGGCAGCCACGGCTCGCACGGGTCTCACGGCTCGCACGGGTCCCACGGCTCGCACGGCAGCTGGTAGCCGCCCGCCGTCGCGCTTGAACGATCGCTTGAGCTGCGATCGAGCGTGTGTCTGCTCGATCACCGCTGCACTCCGCGCGCGGGCGGGAAAATCGTTTTTCGCGGGACGTTCGCATACGCCGTGCTCGCCTCTGCTGCGCAGAGGCTGCGCGCGGCACGTGCTCACTCATGCTACGGCTTGCATCGCCGCAGACGGCGAGCGCCTGCGCAATGCCCGCGAAAAACGATTTTCCCGCCCGCACGCTCCGTTCCGCTGCCGCGACGCCCATTCGTAAAAGCGCTCTGTTGGGCTGTTCTCGGCATTTTACGCAAGCCGAGCCCTGCACGTAGCGGAGTGGAGCGTGGCGGTGGGCAGGGCGGCGGAGCGAAAAAGGTAACGGGCTTTTTCGCGGAGCCGCCCTGCCCACCGCCGCGCGGAACGTAGCGCCGTCAAACGAGCGCCAACACGGGCTCGCGGGCTAATCGGCTTCGGCGCGGATGCGGGCGAGGATTTCGGATTTGGGGACGAAGACGGGGTGGAGCTCGGCGAGGTCGTAGTGGTCGCCGAGCTCGAACAGGCCGCCGCAGATGTCGTCGAGCGAGCAGCGCTTGCAGACGTCGGCCTTGGGATGGCGGAAGTCGGTCTGGCGGATGGTGCCCTTCTCGTCGAGGAAATGGACGATGCGCTCCTCGCCCTTGACGATCTTGCGCGTCTCCGTCGAGCAGTGGGCGAACTCGGTCATGTAGCAGAGCGGCACGCGCTCGACGCGGAAGGTGCGCCCGCTCTTGTGCAGCCAGCGCATGGCGCGCGCCAGCGACAGCTCGAAGTCGGCGAGCCGGTGCGCGGTGTCGCGGTTGGTCTCGGCGCGGCCCATCGACGGATCGAGGTTGTTCCACACGAAGTGCTGGAGGAACGGGAAGCGCTCGCAGAAGCGGCGCACGTTCTCGTCGAGGTGATCGGCGTTGAACTTGTTGATGACGGTGTTGATGTTGACCGTCGCCGACGCCGCGCCGAGGCGCTCGAGCGCCTGCATGGCGAGCGCGTGCGAGCCCTTGACGCCGGTGAGGAAGTCTTCGAGCTCCTCGCGGCACGAGTGGATGCTGACGTGGAAGTGGCGCAGGCCCGCGGCCACGTACTCCTCGGCGAGGCCGGGCTTGGCCAGGCGCGAGCCGTTGGTGATCATGCGGACGTGCAGCCCGCGCTCGACGGCGTAGCGCGTGATCTCGGGGATGAGCTCGGACAGCGACGGCTCGCCGCCGGTGAGGATGATGCCGAAGTAGCCGCGCGCGACGAAGTCGTCGATCTGCCGCTCGGCCGTCGGCAGATCGAGGATCCAGCCGCTCGATGGATTGGAGCAGAAGCGGCAGTACTGGTTGCAGTAGCGGACGACCTGCATGTAGCCGAGGTTGGCCATCAGGGTTTGCCTTCGCCGCCGCCGGCGCGGTCGAACAGGCCGGGGAAGATCTCGCGCAGCGCTTCGCCGCTCTTCTTCGGCGCGGCGGCGTTGACCTCGCGCCGCGCGGGCTGGACTTTACCGACGAGCGGCAGGGAGACGCGCGCGGCCGACGCGGGCGCGGTCACCGGCGCGAGCGCGGGCGCCAATTCGCCGGCGCCGACGAACGACGAGGCGATCGCAGGCGGCGCGGCGAAGTCGGCGGGCGGCTCGCGCGGCGAGAGCTCGTCGCCGCCGAAGCGCGCGAGGTAGCTCGCGTCGAGGCCGGGACACGCCGGGCGCGCCGCGCAGCCGTCGCACACGGCGCCGAACGCGCGCGGCTCGTCGGCGAGCGCGCGCGCCGCCAGCGGACCGAGCGCGCACAGCGGCGCGCCCTGGATGAACGCCGCGAGCCCGAGCCGGCGCGCGCCGTCGAGCGCGTGCAGCGCGAACGGCAGCGCCAGCCCGAGGCGCGGCACCACGCGATCGAACGCCGGCCCGGCCGCGCCCGCGACGCGCGGCACCACCACCAGCCACGCCGTCACGTCGCGCGACTTGAGCAGCCACGGCAGCGCGCCGAGCACGCGATAGTTCGAGCGCGTCAGCACCGTCGAGGCCGCGACCTCGAGCCCGGCCGCGCGCGCCGCCGCCACGCCGGCCACCAGCTGCGCGAAGCTGCCGTCGACGCCGGTGTGATAGTCGTGCACCGCCGCCTCGGCGCCGTGAATCGAGACGTGCACGTCGCCGAGACCGGCGCGCGCCAGCGACTCGGCGTAGCCGGGCTGCGCCAGCCGCCGCGCGTTCGTCTGCACGCCGATCTTGCGAAACCCGAGCGCCCGCGCGCGCGCGATCGCGTCGGCCAGCGCGTCCTCGATCGTCGGCTCGCCGCCGACGAAGCTCAGCTCGTCGGCGTCCGCGCGCAGCGCCGCCAGCTTCTCGTCGAGCCAGCGCGCGTCGCGATCGCCCGCGCGCTCGTCGAGCCCGCGCTGCGCGCAGAAGATGCAGTGGTTGTTGCACGCGAGCCCGAGCCGCAGCGTCGCGCGCTTCATGGGGATCAGACTTTGACCGAGAAGGCTCCGCGCGGGAAGCGGGCGTTACGTTCGGCGAGCGTGAGCAGCGGCGGCAGCGGGGCGCCGGCGGCCTCGCGCTCCTCGAGCGCCAGCGCCAGCGCCATCGCGCCGAGCCCGTGCTCCTCGTGGGACGCGGCGCGCCCGTCGCCCTGGTTGTGCAGGTACAGGCTGAGCGAGCGCGTGTTGGCCACGCCCGGCGCGCGCTCGTCGCGGCGCAGGACGTCGACCTGAAACTTCTCGCCGCCGGCGGTCGCCATCACCACCGGGATGCCGCCCGACGACACATCGTGGATCGCCACCACGGTCCAGCGATCGATCGCCGCGCCCTCGGTGAGCGGCCCGAAGAACGCGTGCACCTCGGGCAGCGTGGTGAGCGGGCGGATCGCCACCGGCCGTCGCACGGCGCGGCGGTTGAAGAAGATCCCTCCGCCGGCGGCCGCGGCCACGCCGCTGGCAACGCCGAGGAGGAGGAAGCGTCGCCGGTCCAGCTTCTCCATCGGTGACCTCTCCCCATCAGCTTACGGGACAGGCGGCCCGTCGCGCAAGGGTGCTACCATTATATAGGTGGCTTTGCTCGATGTGATCCTCGGCTACGACTGCAACCTCGCCTGCGACTACTGCACCATCACGCCTGAGATGCGGCGGCGCGCGCTCTCGACCGCGCAGGTGATGGACGCGCTCGCGCGGGGCCGCGCGCTCGGCTACGACGCGGTGTCGTTCACCGGCGGCGAGCCGACGATCCGCCCCGACCTGCTCGCGCTCATCCGCGCCGCGCGCGCGCGCGGCTTCGGCGACGTGAAGCTGCAGTCGAACGGCCTCATGCTGGCGCACGCGCCCAACGTCGACGCGCTGATCGCCGCCGGGGTGAACCGCTTCCACGTCTCGATCCACACGCACGACGCCGCGGCCTACGACGCGCTGGTGGCGCGCGACGGCAGCTACCCGCTGATGGTCGCCGCGCTCGAGCACCTGGCCGCGCGCGGCGTCACGCTCAACGCCGACGTGATCCTCAAGCGCGACACGTTCGCCAAGTTGCCCGACGCGCTCGCCTGGCTGCACGCGCGCGGCGTGCGCGCGGCGCACCTGTGGTTCGTCTCGCTCACCGACGGTAATCGCGACCGCCTCGACTCCATGCCGCGCATGACCGAGGTGGTGCCGGTGATGCGCCGCGCGTTCGCGTGGGCGCGCGAGCACGCCATGGACGTGCGCTCGCTCCACGTGCCGCGCTGCCTGCTCGGCGACGACGCGCCGCACGCGCTCGATCCCGGCGCCGGCCGCGTCATGGTGGTCACGCCCGAGGCGACGTTCGAGCTGCGCGACTCCAAGCTCGCCGGCACCGTGCACGTGCCCGCCTGCGAGGGCTGCGCACACCGCGCGATCTGCCCCGGCGTGCGCCCCGACTACCTCGAGCGTTACGGCGACGACGAGATCGCCGCCGCGCGCGGCCAGCGCCCCGCGATCGCCGCCACGCGCGCGCTGCCCGTCGTCGTCGTCTAGATGACCGGCCGAACCAGATCGGACGCCGAGATCAGCCACGGCGGCTCCGGCACCTCGTCGAGCTCGTAGAATCCGCCGCAGAACACCGCGTGCGGGCACGGCTCGCACACCGGCTTGCGCGTGCGCCGCTCGGCGAGATACGCGGCCAGGTTCACGTCCTCGTTGTTCACGAAGATCATGTGCCGCTCGAGCTTCTGCAGGTCGCCCATCATGAAGCGCTCGTAGCCCGGCAAGAAGCAGAAGGGCAGGTTGATGATCTGGAACTTCATGCGATCGCCCCACGCGTCGAGCACGCGCCGCGTGATCTCGGCGGCGGCGGCGGTGTCGGGCGCGACCATGCGCGTGGCGCGGCCGAACGGCGTCAGGAACTGGATGTTGAGCCAGCGCAGCCCGAGCTCCCACGCCAGCGCGGTCACGCCGTCGAGCTTTTCGTAGTTGCCCTTGGTGAGCGTGATGTTCATGCCGAGCTCGACGCCGCTCGGCGCGGACGCGAGGCAGTTGCGAATCCCGCCCACCGTCTGCTCGAACGCCTCGGCCACGCCCACCTGCTGCGCGTGCGTCTGCGCGTCGGGCCCGTGCACGCTGAACAGCAGCGTCGTCAACCCCGAGCGCACGAGGTCGCGCGCGAACTTCTCGTAGAACGACAGCCGCCCGTTGGTGGTGACGTTGATGCGCTCGTAGCCGATGGCGCGCGCGTAGCGGATGAGCGGGATCAGCTCGGGGTTGAGCGTCGGCTCGCCGCCGTCGAAGTCCACCATGCGCACGCCGAGGCGCCGGTACTTGTCGAGGTGCTCGCGCTGCCGCGTCGGGTGGCCGTGCACCTGCGTCCGCGTGCCCACCGCGCAGAACGTGCAGTGGTTGTTGCAGACGTAGGTGACGTTCATGATCAGCTTCTTCGGCCCGCCCGCGGCGCGCAGCCGCTCGTCGAAGGTCCACTTGAAGCGCTGCAGCTCCTCGGGCGGCACCTGCGCATCCGGCTGGCTCGGCGCGGTCTGAAAGTGCGGCCCCCAATCGGCGACCACCGGCAGCGAGCGTCCGCGCGCGAGCGCGGTGCCGGGCAGCGGCGTGGCGAACTGCACCGCCGGCCACGCCGCGAACCGCTCGTACAGATCCATGGCGAACGCCAGCGTGCCGTTCACCTCGACGGCGCTCTCGCCGGGCAGCCCGATCATGTAGTGCACCATCAGCGGCACGCCCGCCGCGTGCGCGTGCTCGGCGGCGCGCTCGATCGATTTCAGATCGAGCTGCTTCTTCACCACCTCGGTGACCACGCGCTGCACGCCGCTCTCGGCCGAGACGCTCACCGTGGTCACGCGGCCCTTCATGCGCGCGAAGTGGCGCGGCTCGAGATAGTCGGCGCGCATGCCGTTCGGCACATCGAACGCCACGTCGAGCGCCGCGGCCTCGTCGAGGAACGCGTCGAAGTGGCGCTCGTTGACGTTGACGAGCTCGTCGAGCACCTCGATGCGCGTGGCGCCGTGCCGCTGCTTGAGCGCGCGCAGCCGCTCGCGCAGCACGTCCGCCGAGAGGCGCCGCTGAAGCTTCGGCGCGCCGTCCGCGCGTCCCGGGTTCGACGAGCAGTGCACGCAGGTGAACGGACAGCCGCGCGACGTCACCATCGGCAGGGTGCGCCCGTCGATGGGGAACGCCCAGTGCCCGCGTCCGAGCCGCGTGCGCACGCGCTCGTGAAAGCGCGCATAGGCGGCGAGGTCGACGCGCTCCCACGCGGGCGCCGGCAGCTCGTCGAGCGACGCCACCTCGACGCCGCGGTACACGCCGCTCGGCCGCTCGCCGCGCGCGAGCCCGTCGACGAGCGCCGGGATCGTCACCTCGCCCTCGTACTTCACCCACGCGTCGGCTTCGGGGTAGCTCGCCAGCACGCCGTCCGACTCGACGTAGTGCTGGCCCGATTGATAGAGATCGGCGAGCACGATCGGCGTCGCGCCGGCCGACGAGCGCAAGCCGGCGAGCAGCGCGCCGAGCACGTCGTCGCGCGCCGGCGGCCGATGAAACGGCGTGTACGCCACGACGATGAGGTCGGCGCGCTCGCCGCGCACCGCCGCCAGGATCTCGTCGACGCTCGCGCCGAGCAGCGCCCGCCCGTCGGAGCGCCAGGTCAGCGACGACCCCGCGAGCGCGAACGCGTCGACCAGCGCCACCTCCACGCCGCGCGCCTCGAGCACCGCCGCGAGCTGCACGGCGCCGAGATCGGCGAAGTAGGGATAGTCGATGAAGTCGCGCGCCACCGACACCGACGGGAAGACGACCAGCGCGCGCATCCCTGAAGTGTACTCCAGGAGCGTGCTACCATCGAGCGAGATGCTGACCGAGGAAGTGCACGCCGCCGGCGTCGCAGACAAGATCGCCGGCCACGAGGACGCCGCGCACGAGAAGCGCAACTGGGTCCGGCTCACCTACGACTGCAACAACCGCTGCGTGTTCTGCCTCGACTCCGACACGCACGACGGCGAGATCCGCGACCGCGAGGAGGTGAAGCAGCAGATCCTCGACGGGCGCCGCAAGCAGGCCACGCGGCTCATCCTCTCGGGCGGCGAGCCCACCATGCACCCGAACTACGTCGACTTCATCAAGCTCGGGTCGCGCGCCGGCTATCGCAAGATTCAAACCGTCACCAACGGGCGCATGTTCTCGTATCCCGAGTTCCTCGATCGCTGCGTGCAGGCGGGGCTCAGCGAGATCACCTTCTCGCTACACGGGCCGAGCGCCAAGATCCACGACGCGCTCGTGGGCGTGAAGGGCGCGTTCGAGCAGGAGACGGCCGGGCTCAAGGCGGCGATCGCCGACGGGCGCGTGGTGGTGAACGTCGACATCGTGATCAACCGCGCCAACGTGCGGCACCTGGCCGAGATGCTGGAGACGTTCATCGGCTTCGGCGTGCGCGAGTTCGATCTGTTGCAGGTGGTGCCGTTCGGGCGCGCCTTCACCGAGGGGCGCGACACGCTGTTCTACGATCTGGAGGAGATGCGGCCTCACTTGCTGGCCGCGCTCGAATATTCGAAGCGCCCCGATATTCATATGTGGCTGAATCGTTTTCCGCCGCAGCACCTCGAGGGCTTCGAGCATTTGATTCAAGATCCCTACAAATTGAATGACGAGGTGCGCGGCCGAAAAGAGGAGTTCGCGCGCCTGCTCGACGAGGGCACGCCGCTCGATTGCCGCGAGCCGGCGCGCTGCAAGTATTGTTATCTCGAGCGGCTGTGCGACAAGCTCGAGGGGGTGCGCGCCGAGGTCGCGGGCGGCGACCTCGAGGTGGTGCGCATCGACACCGAGTGGGAGGCGAAGCAGGAGCCGGTGTTCGGCGGCGACCCGGCGAGCGCGCGGCGTGCGTTCGCGCCGCCCGGCGCGCGTCCCGACGGCAAGCTCGGGCTGCCCCTCTATGGCGGCGGCGGCCGGCCGGCGCAGCTCGACGTCGAGACCTTGCGCGCCGAGACGTTCTGGCTGCGCGCGCCGTCGCTGGATCGAGCCCGCGCCGCGCTCGCGCGCCATCCGCGCGCGAAACGAGTCGAGCTCGAGCTCGACGACTACGCCGGTCTCGACGGCGGGCTCCTCGACGGGAAACCGATCGTGCGCGCGATCGCCCGCACGGTCGCTCAGGCGCAAGCGCTGCTCGCGCTCGACGCCTTCGAGGTGGTCGTGGACCTGACGCGCGAGACCGCGGAGTGGCTGCTCGGCCTCGCGGCCGTGCCGGCGCGGCTCGCCTTGCGCCAGCCGACCTACGAGCGGCTCACCGAGGCCGCCGAGCGCGACGTCGAGCTGCGCGACTTCTTCGCGCGCTTCCGCCACTCGGTTCCCGTCGAGGGCGTGCCCGCCTGCGTGACCGGCCGCGCGCCTCGGCCGCGTCCTCGCACGCTCGACACGGCCATGCTGACGGAGGGCGGGCGGGTCGAGATCTTCCGCTACACCAAGCGCTACATCGTCGAGCACTACACGACCAAGTCGCTGCGCTGCAAGACGTGCGTGCACGACTCCGCGTGCGCCGGCATGCACGTCAACTACGTGCGCGCGCACGGCTACGCGTTCATGCAGCCCGCGAGCGCCGAGTCAGCGCTCGCCGGCGACGGTGCGTAGCTCGTCGGTGCCGTACAGCTCGGCATAGCCGCGACGCAGGCCGAAGCACGTGGTCTCGTAGCGGCAGCCGCGGCACGCCTCCGCCTTGAGGAACTCCCCGCGATCGAACCCGGCGGGAATCTCGGCCAGCGCGAGCGTGTCGTGCAGCGACGGCGGCACGAGGCAGAGCGGCAGTCCGCACATCGACTCGAACCCGAGCAGGTGCACGCCGAGGCGCCGCGCCTCGTCGAGGGCCTCGGCGAGCGGCGGCAGGGCGTCGGAGTAGCGCGGAATCAAGCGCCGGTCGCGCGGCACCACGTCGGTGGAGGCGGCGACGAACGAGATGTTGACGAGCGCCTCGGGCCAGCGCGCCGCGACGAAGCGTACGAAGTGCGGCAGCTCGCGCCGGTTGGCCTCGCAGATGACGAAGTTGAGCGTGATGCGCACGCGCGTGCGCGCGAGGTTGTCGAGCCCGGCCACCGTACGTACGAAGGTGCCCGGCGCCTCGGTCACGGCGTCGGAGATCTCGGCGGTGGCGCCGTGCAGCGAGACGAAGGCCTCGTCGAGACCGGCGGCGGCGAGCGCGTCGGTGAGCGCGGCGTCGTCGAGACGGATGGCGTTGGTCTGAAGGCTGACCGCCAGGGTCGTCACCGACTTCGCCAACCGCACGTAGTGCACGAGGCGCGGGTTGAGCGTGGGCTCGCCACCCGACAGCACGATGCGCGAGCCGCGCCGGCCGGCCGCGCGAATCGCCTCCTCGACGGCGTCATCGCTCGCGGGCGGCAGGTGCGTAGAGACGAAGCAGAAGGTGCACGACTGGTTGCAGTGGAAGTTCACGCGCACGATCTCGTCGTAGCCGGCTCGTCCCGCGGCGTCGGCGAACAGGCTGCGCGACACCAGCTCGTGCGCGATCTGCTCGGGGACGGTCGAGAGCAACGACAGCCGGCGGCGCACGCGGTCTTCGCGTACCGGGTGCATCGGCGGAGGTGGACGCCGCGCGAGATACTGGTCGGCGAATCCCGAGCAGCGATCCGCGATCAAGCACTCGCCGCACGGAGCCAGCTGCGTGTGGCGCGGCAGGCGCGGCACCTCGGGCGTGAGCGTATAGAGATGCGTCATGCGCGCGCGCGCGGGGAACACGCAGGGCGGCACGCCCGCGCCGGGGCTCATGCGCACCGCGAGACCGAGCGCGCGCGCCGCCGCTTCGAGCGCGATCAAGGTCTGCGCGGCCTCTTCGTACGAGATCAGCTCGGCGGGGTCGGGCGCGTCGGTCGGGATCGCCACCTCGACGGCGCGCACGCCGTTCGGGCCGAGCCACGACACGAGCCGCTCGGGCAGCTCGGCGATCCAGGGAAGCGTCGACCGCACCAGCACGGTCAGGATCTCGATCGTCACGCCCGCGCGGTGGAGCGCGCGCAGGCCGGCGAGCGTGCGCTCGAAGCCTCCGTCGTCGCGCGTGACGCCGTCGAGGCGCGCGTCGATGCCGGCGAGGTTGACGCGCGCCAGCTCGAGCCCCGCGGCCGCCAGCGCGCGGGCCCGCGCATCGTCGACGAGGACCGCATTCGTCTCGAGGCCCACCCGCTCGGCGCCGGCGGTGCGCGCGTGGGCGATGAGCTGCTCCAGATCGGCGCGCAAGGTGGGCTCGCCACCCGTGAACAGGAGCTCGCGCGCGCCCGAGGCCAGCGCGGCGTCGATTCGCTCGCGGACGCGCGGCGCGGCGATGGACGCGAGGTCGTCGGCCGCGCTGCGGCTGTTGCAATAGCTGCAGTTGTGATTGCACCGGAGGTTGGTCACCACCGTGGCGGTGCGCGACGGATGCCGCATGCTGCCGAGTGTATACTGGATGCGTGCCGTCGCCCGCCCGCGCGTTGCCCGTCGAGCGCTCCCTCGTCTGGGCGGTGTTGCGCGCCGGTCAGTGGGTGCACTTCCTGGCGCTGCCGGCGGCGGGTCTCGACGGCGCGCTGCTCGATCGGCCGGCCGCGCTCAGCCTCCGGCTGGCGGCGTCGGCCGGCGTTGCGGCGCTGGCGCTCGCCTATGCGTATGGCCTGAACGCGATCTCGGATCGCGCGACCGATCTCGATGCGGGCAAGAACCCGCTCGCCGGCGTGGCCGGCTGCCCGCCCTCGATCGTGGCCCTGATGATCGCCGTCGGGGCAGCGGCGCTGATCGCGGGCGCGGCGCTCGGCCAGTTGGTCGCGATCACGGTCTCGCTCGCGGCGGCGACGGTGTACAGCATCGGTCCGCGGCTCAAGCGGCTGCCGTTTCTCGGCACCGCGCTCAACGCCGCGATCTTCGTGCCGCTGCTGTTCCTCGCGCGCGCCGGCGGCTCGCCGCCCGCGTTCGCGCTCCTGGTCGTCACCTTCGCCTTGCTGCTGCTGCAGAACCAGCTCCTGCACGAGCGCGCCGACGCGGTGGAAGACTCCGCGTCCGGCGCACGCACCACCGCGACCCTCTTGGGCGACCGCGCGACGCGCGCGCTCGCTCTCGTGCTCGGCCTCGCCGGCATCGCCGCGTCGCTGGTGTTCGCGCCCTCGCCGGGAATTGCCGCAATCGCCGCCGCTGTCTTGATCGCAGCCTCCTTGGTCGCCAACGGGTATCCAAAGAGTCACGTTGGGAAGCCGCGGCTTGACGTTGGGAAGCCGCGGCTTGACATTGGGAAGCTGCGGCTTGGCATTGGGAAGCCGCAGCTCCATGTTGGGGAGCCGCGGCTCCACATTGGGAAGCTTCGGCTCGACCGAGAAGAGCCGAAGATGGACTGGGCGCAGCGGCGGGTGTTGCATCGCGCGGTCGCGTTCGTCGGCGGCGCGCTCTTGTACCTGGCGATCAGGCTGGCATGAGCACGATCGCCCGCGCGGCTCGCATGGCCGGTCGCACGGTCCGTCTCGGGATGGCGCTGGCCGCCGGCAAGCCGCTGCCGTTCTCGATGACGTTCATCCTGACCCACCGCTGCAACTTCCGCTGCGACTATTGCGACATTCCCGATGCCGCGGGCGACGAGCTGTCGACCGACGAATTCAAGGGCGCGATCGACGAGCTCGCCGAGGTGGGCCTGGCGCGCGCCAGCTTCTCCGGCGGCGAGGCGCTGCTGCGTCCCGACGCGATCGAGATCATCCGCCATGCCCGCTCGCGCGGCTTGCAGACGTCGCTCAACTCCAACGCGTGGCTCGCGGGCGAGCACATCGACGCGCTGGCCGAGACGCTCGACATGTTGGTGCTCTCGCTCGACGGACCCGAGCCGGTGCACGACCTCGTGCGGCGCCGCCGCGGCTCCTACGAGCGGGTGATCGCCACGCTGGCTGCCGCGCGCGCTCGCGGGCTCACCACCGCCACCATCACCGTGCTCTCGGGCGCCAACCTCCACGTCGTCGACGAGGTGCTGGCGCTCGCCAAGGAGCACGGGTGCTGGGCCTACTTTCAGCCGGCGTACGAAGACTGCTTTCGACACGGCGCCGGGCTCGATCCGATGCTCGGCCCGCGCATCTACGCCGATCTCGCCGCGCGGCTCGAGCGCGCGCGCGCACTCGGGCTTCCCGTCGGCGCCTCGTCGGGCTACCTCGAGCGTCTGGGGCGAGGGCCGACGTTCGGCGACTGCACCAGCTGCCACGCGGGACGCTATTTCGGAACCGTGATGCCCGACGGCGTAGTCGTGCCGTGCCACCTCACCTCGGGCGATCACGTCTATCCCAACGGACGGCAGGTCGGCTTCGCGCGCGCGTTCTTCGAGCTGCCACGGCCGAAGGCCGGGCCGGGCTGCGCCATCAGCCCGTATCAGGAGACGGACCTCATCTTCGCCCTGGACCCTCGCGCGGTGGCGGGCGCGGTGCGTCGCCTGGCGGGGCGGCCGAGCGCCCATCCCGCGCGTGCTACCATCAAGCGGTGGCTCGCCGCGCGGATCTGAAGACCGGCTACAACTGCAACAGCAACTGCGTCTTCTGCGTCATCGGCGACAAGCTGTTCACCGGCGATCGCTCGACCGAGGACTGCCTCGAGGAGCTGCGCGCCAGCCGCGCTACCTGCGACGACGTCGTGTTCACCGGCGCCGAGGTGACGATTCGCCCCGACTTCTTTCAGCTGGTCGCGGCGGCACGCAAGCTCGGCTATCGCAATATCCAGATCCAGACCAACGGCCGCATGTTCGCCTATCGCGAGTTCTGCGAGCGCGCGATCCGCGCCGGGGCCAACGAGTTCTCACCGTCGATTCACGGACACGTCGCGCGGCTGCACGACGGGCTCACACGCTCGCAGGGATCGTTCGACCAGATCGTCGCGGCGATTCGCAACCTGCGCGCGCTCGGGCAGCGCATCGTCACCAACACCGTCGCCACCCGGCAGAACGCCAAGCACCTGCCCGCGCTCGCGCGGCTGCTGGTCGAGCTCGGCGTCGATCAATTTCAGATTGCGTTTCCGCATCCCACCGGGCACGCGGAGACCTACTTCAACGGCGTGGTGCCGCGCATGCGCGAGCTTCAGCCGTTCGTGCGCCAGGCGCTCGACGTCGGAATCGCCGCCGGCGTGCGCTGCATGGCCGAGGCGATGCCCTACTGCCAGCTGCCGGGCTACGAGCGGTACGTCGCCGAGTTGCACATCCCGCCGACCGAGATCGTCTACGACGGGTTCGTCGTGCCCGACTACAAGCGCGACCGCATGGACCGCGGCAAGACGCGCTTCGCGCAGTGCGCGACCTGCCGCTTCGAGCCGATGTGCGAAGGGCCGTGGCGCGAATATCCCGAGCAGCTCGGCTCGGACGAGTTTCAACCCGTCGCCGGGCCGCGCGTGCTCGATCCGGCGATCGTGCTCGACCCGCGCTTCGAGCTGCTCGGCACCGCGGCTCCGCCCGTCGGAGATTTCGACGCGGGCGCGGCGCGCTGGGTGGCGGTGGTGTTCTATCCCGAGGCGTTCTCCCCGGCGTGCACGTCGCAGCTCTGCAGCGTCGAGGCGGGCCGGGCCGCGCTCGAGGCGGCGGGTGTCGCGATCGTGGGCGTGAGCCGAGACGGGAAGGCGCGGCAGGACGCGTTCGCGCGTTCGAGCGCCCTCGGGTTTCCGCTCATCGCCGACGAAGACGGACGCATCGCGCGCGCGTTTCGCGCCGAGGGACGCAGCACGTATTTGATCGGCCCCACGCGCCGCATCGACCACATCCTCGTCGAGCCCGACGTGCGCGCGCACGCGGCGCAGATCCTCGACGGCGTTCGTCGCTTCGAGGCCGGCCCGCGTCTGCTCGAGCGCGGCCCCGAGTTGGTGGTCATTCGCCGCAAGCCGAAGCCCGCCGACGAGGTCGCCGCCGAGCTCGCGCTCTCACCCGACCACCTGGACGAGTTCACGCACTGACGCTTCACCGCACCTGAACGCTTTCGGCTCATCCGGCTACACAGTGTGCAAACCGGAGGGAGGCCGACGATGAGCCGCACGGGTCTCGTGTGGATGGGCTTCGTGTTGCTTCTGGGCGGCTGTCCCGGCGGCGCATCACCCGACGACGGCGACGTCCAGAGCGGCGCCGATCTGCTCGGCTCCGACGGCGCGGTGCTTCCGCCGTCGGGTGACTTGAGCGCCGGCGATGACGGCGGAGGCGGCGACGCCCACGTGCGCGACTCGTCGACCCCGGACGATCTATGGCAACCGCCGTCCGATCTCGCCTGCGGCGCCGGCACGGTCTCCTGTCCCAGCGGCTGCTCCAACACCGACGGCGATCCGCAGAACTGCGGCGCCTGCGGCACGCAGTGCGGGCCCGGCCTGGTCTGCAATCACGGCCACTGCGGCTGTCCGTCGGGCCTGACCAACTGCAGCGGTCAGTGCGTCGACCTCACGTCGAGCCCGAGCAACTGCCACGCGTGCGGCAGCGCGTGCGCGTATGGACAGGTCTGCAGCGGCGGCGTTTGCGCGTGCCCGACGGGCACCACGCTCTGCACCAACACCTGCCAGAACCTCGAGCTCGACAATTACAACTGCGGACAGTGCGGCAAGCAGTGCACCGGCAACACCGTGTGTCAGGCCGGCGCGTGCTTGCCCTGTCCCGCGCCGACGGTGGACTGCGGCGGCCGCTGCGTGAACCTCGCCAGCGATCAAGCCAACTGCGGCACGTGCTCGTCGAGCTGCCAGTCGGGCATCTGCGTCAACGGCGACTGCACGTGCTCGCCGGGCGCGCTCATCTGCAACGGCGTCTGCACCAACATCCAGACGGACGCGTACAACTGCGGCGCGTGCGGCAAGCGCTGCGCGTACACCGACGAATGCGTGGCCGGCGCGTGCAAGCCGCGCGGCTGTCCGGCGGGCCAGGTGATGGCCACCGGCTATTGCGTCGACCTGAATTGGGACTGGGGAAACTGCGGCACCGTCGGGAACGCTTGCGCGGGTGGACAGGTCTGTGCGAACGGCGCGTGCGCGTCTTCGTGCCCGGCCTCGCGCGTGGAGTGCGGCGGCCGCTGCGTGGACGCGAGCACCGATCTGAACAACTGCGGCAAGTGCGGCGTGGTGTGCGGTGGCGTGTACGGCGCCGGCGGCGACGGGACGATCTGCAGCGGCGGCGCGTGTGTGTGCCCGGCGGGCTTCTCGACGTGCGGCGACAGCTACTACTCCCACTGCCGCGACCTGCAAAACGACGCGAGCAACTGCGGCGCGTGCGGCGTGGCGTGCGGAGCCGGCGCGCACTGCGCAAAGGGCGCCTGCGTGTGCGACGGGCCCGGTCCGTGCGCCGGCGCGTGCACTACGCTGTGTCCGTCGGGACAGGCGTGCTCGTCGTCGGCGTGCGTGACGTCGTGCCCG
>DASREC010000153.1:0-4941 GCA_035652295.1 Polyangia bacterium | reverse complement strand
GCCGAGCCCGGACACAATCTAGTCACTACGATCGATCTGGACTTACAGAAGATCGTCGAGACCGCGCTCGCCAAACACAAGTCGGCCGCCGCCGCCGTCGTCGAGGTCGACACCGGCCGCGTGCTCGCGCTCTCGTCGTGGCCCGAGCCCGATCCCAACCAGCTCACCGGCCGCCTGTCGCGCGCCGACGCCGAACGCCTCAATGAGGATCCCGCGCGCCCGATGATCGACAAGACGGTGCGCGAGAACTACTTCCCCGGCTCGACCTTCAAAGTGGTCCCGATGCTCGCCGGCCTCGAGGACAACCTGGTCGATCCCGACGAGCACATCGTCTGTCACGGCGCGCTGCGCTTCGGCAAACGTTGGTTCCACTGTGTAGAGCCGCACGGCAAAGTGGACTTACACGGCGCTTTGGTACAGTCGTGCAACGTGTACTTCTTCGGGCTCGGCGACAAGGTCGGGCTCGATCGCATGGCGCGCGTCGCCGAGGATCTCGGGCTCGGCGCACCGACGGGGCTCGGCATCAACGGCGAGGTCGCCGGCTTCATCCCGTCGATGGCTTATTACAAACAACAGGGCGACTTTCAAAAGGGCACGGTCCTCAATACCGCGATTGGCCAGGGCTCGGTCAAAGTCACAGTCATGCAGTTGGCGATGGCTTATGCGGCCATTGCCAACGGCGGCAAACTCTTTGTACCGCAATTGGTCGAGCGCATCGAAACTCCGTCGGGGCAGATCGTTCAGGAGTTTCCGCCGCGCTTGCGCAGGACGTTACAGGCCACTCCCGAGCAGCTCGCGCGCGTGCGCCAGGGACTGACCGACGCGGTCAATGATCCCAAAGGCACCAGCTTCGCCGCGCGCGTCGCCGGCCTCGACGTCGCCGGCAAGACCGGCACCGCGCAGGTCAAGAACCGCCGCGTCAAAGGCGAAGTCGAAGGCTCCGAGCTCGCCGACCACGCGTGGTTCGCCAGCTTCGCGCCCGCGCATCACCCGAAGCTCGCGGTGGTGGTGCTCGTCGAGCACGGCGGCTTCGGCGCCAAGAGCGCCACGCCCGCCGCGATGGAGATCTATCAAGGCTACTTCAATCAACCGGCCAATCGGGTCGCGGGCGGGGCGCGTTAGTGGCCAATATCCTGTCGCTGCGCAAGCTGCGCGCGCAATTCGACTGGCCGCTCGCCGGCGCCATTTTAGCGATCATCGCCATTGGCCTGGTCAATCTCTATAGCGCGACGCGCGTCGCCCCGCGCGGGCTCTATAGTCAACAGCTCGGCTTCTTCGCCGCCGGCCTGGTGGTGTTCGTAGCCGCGGCGGCCATCGACTATCGCGCGTTCGAGCGACTGGCCTATGCCATCTATGGTGTCGGTCTGGTTCTATTGATAGCCGTGCTCGTGGGCGGCAAAGTGGTCAAAGGCTCGAGCCGCTGGCTCAGCCTCGGCCCGATCGGCGTGCAGCCGTCGGAGCTGGCCAAGATCGCGGTCATCATCGGCATGGCCAAGCTGTTCTCCGGCGAGCCGCTCGATCTCGCGCTGCGCCCGTGGCGCTATGTGCTGATGGCGCTGGCGCTGCTCGCGTTCCCCGCCGCGTTCATCGCCAAACAACCCGATCTCGGCACGGCGCTCATTCTCTATCTCATCTCCACTACGATCATGATGCTGGTGCCGCTCCAGCTTCACGTAAAGCTGATCACGCTCGGCCTCGAGCTCGCCGCCGGCGGCACGCTGTTCCTGTTCAAGCTGCACGGCTATCAAAAGAAACGCCTGATGACGTTCCTCGACCCGTCTTTGGATCCGTCGGGCGCCGGCTGGCACGCGCGTCAGGCCATCTTCGCCGTCGGCAGCGGCCGCTGGACCGGCAAAGGCTGGCTCCACGGCACGCAAAACCAGCTCCAATTCCTCCCCGAGCACTGGACCGACTTCCCCTTCGCCGTCTTCGCCGAAGAGTGGGGCTTTCTCGGCTGTCTATTGTTACTCGGCTGTTATCTGTTCCTGATTCTTTGGGCCCTGAACCTCGCCGCCGAAGCCAGGGATCGTTTCGCTCAAGTCCTCTGTGTCGGCGTCGCCGCGCTCGTCTTCTGGCACGTCTTCTTCAACATCGGAATGGTCGCCGGCATCCTCCCCGTCGTCGGCGTAACCCTGCCGCTCGTCTCCTATGGCGGATCATCACTATTGACTGTAATGATCTCGCTCGGCCTGCTGATGAACGTCAGCATCCGCCGCTACGCCTACTGATGAGCTCCACTGCGGACATCTTCCTGCGCGAAGACGGTATCGTGGTCGCGCGCATTCATCCCGGCGTTCGCCAGTCGGTGCACAATGCGCGCGCGAACCTGGCGGGCGCGATCGCGGTGCGCGGGGGCGAGAAGCGGCCGATCCTCGTCGACATCTCGCACTGCGAGCCGCTCGATGCGGACGTGCGGCGCGTCTATACCGGCGAGACGCTGGTGGCGTCGTTCAGCGCCATCGCGATGTTGGTCGAGGCGTCGGCGTTCGGGCGCATGATTGGAAACATCTATCTGCAGATCGCGGGGCTGGGGATTCCGGCGCGGCTGTTCTCCGACGAGACGCAGGCCCTCGCGTGGCTGCAGGCGTTCACCGCCACCGTGCGGCGCGCGCTGGTCTTGGAGGACGACGGCCACCTGCACGTCTATCGCTCGCCCGAGGCGGTGGCGGTGGCGGTCGAGGCGCTCGACGCCGAGACGGTCCTGCGCGCGGTGTTCGACGAGCGCGGGCAGCGCTATCGCATCGAGTGGACGCGGCCCAACCGCGGCGGCGTGCTCGGCGTCTCGAACGGCGTGTATCGATTGGTCGCGGACGGTCCGCCCGATCCGGCGGCGCTGCTGGCGCTGATCCGCGACAAGCCGGCCGCCGACGACGCGGTGCTCGACATCGCCGCGCGCCTCGCCCGCCGCTGATGGCCGCCGACAAAGCCTATCGACGCCTGCTCCTCTACGCCGCGCTGCCGTTGGCGGTCGCGGTGTTCGTGCTGCAGCTTCATCCGCTCTCCGATCCCGACACGTTCTGGCACCTGAGCCTCGGGCGCGCGATCGTCGCGCAGAAGAGCCGCGTGCTCGTCGAGCCGCTGGCGTTCTCGGCGTTCACCAATGCGTGCGTTTGTCCCGAGTGGCTTTGGGAGGTGCTGACGTTTGGTGTCTATGCACTGAGTGGTGTCAAAGGGCTGATCGTGCTGCTGGCGGCGATCGGCGCGGCGGCGACGCTGGCGCTCGGGAGCCTGCTGGCGCGCTTTCGCTCGGGCGATCGGCCGGGGGCGCTGATCTTCGTCGGCACGCTCGTCTCGATGGTCACCATGTCGCGGATGTTCGTGCGGCCGCAGCTCTCGTACTTGATCTTGATCCCGTGCTTCCTGATCCTCGCGCTGCGGCACTTTGCCGCACCGACTCGTTGGTCCGCGCTGCCGCTCTTGGGGTTGCAATTGCTCTGGGCGCAATTGCACGGGAGCTTCGTGCTCGGCCTTGCGCTGTTCGCGGTCGTGCTGGCGGTCGAGTGGCGAGACGTCAAAGAGGCGCGGATTCGCCGCGTGCACCTGGCCGTGCTGCTGGCGCTGCTCGGCGTCTCGCTGACCAACGCGTACGGCGCGCGCTTTCTCGTGTACCTGGTCGATCACGCGGGCGGCGACGCGGTCAGGCACATCGACGAGATGCGGCCGCCGAGCTGGGCCGGGCTTCAGCCGAGCGCGCCGTTCGCCGCCGCCTATCTCGCGCTCGCGGCGCTGTCGCTCGCCGGCGCGTTGTTCGCGCGAAAGCTCTGGCGGCTCGAGGCTGCGCTGGCGCTGCTCGGCGCCGCGCTGTTCGCCACCGCCAATCGCTTCATTGATGTGTCGGCGATCCTGCTCGGGCCGCTGGCGATGCGCAGCGCAGCCGCGCTCGCGGACCTCGTGCCGTTCAAGAAAGCCGGCTCGTGGGTCGCGATCGCGGCGAGCGCGTTCGGACTGGTCTGGTTCGCCGATGCCGCGGAGGTGTGGTGGGGGCCGATCGGCAAGGTGGCGCTCGCCGGCGCGAAGCTGCCGATCGCCGCCGCCGCGGCGCTGCGCGGCGGCGAGCCGGAGAACGTCTTCAGCACCTATGAAGCGAACGGCGCGCTCGGGTTCCTGCTCGACGGCCGCGGGCGCGTGTTCGTCGACGGGCGAACGCCGCTCTACTTCGACGACGCCGACTATGCGCTGGCGCGCGACGCGTGGTTCAAGCCGGGCGCGCTGCCGATCGCGCTCGCGCGCCACGCGGTCGGCGCCGTGGTGGCTCCACGCGACAGCGCGTTGTGCAGCGAGCTGCGCAAGGTGTGGACGCCGATCGTAGTGGAACCGGCCTTCACCACGTTCGTTCCGAATGGGCGAAAGCCCGCGCTCGCGCGATTGGAGCCGTGTGGTGACGCCGGCTATTTCGCCAAAGACGTTTGCGACGACGGCGGCGCGGCCGCGAGAGACGAGCTCGCGCGAATGGAGACGCTGGCGCCGTCCGCGCTGTGGAAGCTGCTGCGCTTCGAGCTCGCGCGCCGCTGCGGCGCCGCGCCCGCCGACGCCGAAGGCGAGCTGCCGACGGCGGCGGAGGCGTGGGAGTACCGGCAGCAGTGGAATTTCGCCATGGCGAAAGTGCTCTTGGCGAAAGGCCGGACCGCCGAGGCGCTGCGTCTCTTGCGCGCGCAGATCGCCGCCGGCGACGTGCAATCGCTCTATCTGATCGTCGGCGCGGTCAGCGATCAATCGCAGCTCGGCGAGCTGCGCAAGCTGTTCAATGGGCTCTCGCGCTCATTGGATGACGACGCGCCGACGCAATTCAGGGTCTACTTTGCAAAGCTCTGTATGTTGCAAGAGGACGCCGACTGCGTGCGCTTCCAGGGAATGCGCGCGGCGATTCGCGGCGATCGCGCGGCGTCCGAGGCGCTGGAGTGGCTGGTGCAACATCATCCGGACGAGCGGGTCAAAGCCGAC
>DASREC010000152.1:0-13261 GCA_035652295.1 Polyangia bacterium | reverse complement strand
ACCGGATCGTCCTTGGCGAGCCGCGCCGCGAGCGCCGTCGACGCGACCTCGATCAGCGCCGCCTTGGGCACGTTGGCGCTCAGCCACGCGCGGCACTGCGCCAGCGCCTGCGGATGCGAATAGACTTTCTGGATCCCGTCGAGCCCGCCCGAGCGCGTGAGCAGGCAGTGGCTCACCTCGAGCGTGATCTCGGCGCTGATCACGAGCGGCGAATCCATGAACATGTCGAGCGTCGAGTTGACCACGCCCTCGGTCGAGTTCTCGATCGGCACCACCGCCAGGTCGGCGAGCCCCTTCTCCACCTCGGCGAACACGCCGGCGATGGTCGCCGCCGGCACGTAGCGCGCCGACAGCCCGAAGCGCGCGCGCGCCGCCATGTGCGTGAACGTGGCCTCGGGCCCGAGGAACGCCACGCGCAGCGGCTGCTCGAGCGACAAGCAGGCGCTGATGATCTCCGAGTACACCGCGCGCAACGCCTCCGTCGGAAACGGGCCGGTGTTGGCGTCCTGCATGCGCTCGACGATCTGCCGCTCGCGATCGGGAACGTAGAACGGCTGCTTGAGCGCGGTCTTGAGGTTGCCCACCTCCTTGACCAGGCGCGCCCGCTCGTTGAGCAGGCGCAGCACCTCGTCGTCGACGGCGTCGATCGCCTGGCGCAGCTCGGGGAGGGTCGGCACGGCGTGCAGCTTAGCGTCGCAGCGGGCCCTGTTCAAACGAATTGCCCTGCTATACTTTCCGCCCATGCAGTCAGCGAGCGAGCTCCTGTCCCGCGGATATTTTTGGGCCTTCCTCACGGTGTTCGTCGGCGGATTCCTCACCAGCCTCACGCCGTGCGTCTACCCGATGATCTCGATTACCGTGAGCGTGTTCGGCGCCAAGGACGAGAAGGTCACGCGCTCGCGCGCGCTCTTGCTCGCGTCGTCGTACGTCGGCGGGATCTGCGTGATGTACACCGGGCTCGGCATCGCCTCGGCGCTCGCCGGGCGGCTGGCGTTCGGCAGCCTGCTCGGCAATCCGTGGGTGATGGTGCCGATCGCGATCCTGCTCGTCGCCATGTCGGCGTCGATGTTCGGCGCGTTCGAGCTGGCTTTGCCGACGGGGCTGCAGACCAGGCTCTCGGGCGTCGGCGGGAAAGGGATCCTCGGCGCGTTCGCCATGGGGCTCGTCGGCGGGATCATCGCCGCGCCGTGCACCGGGCCGGTGCTGGCGTCGGTGCTGGCGTACGTCGCCACCACGCGCTCGGTCACCGTCGGCGGCAGCCTGCTGTTCACCTACGCGCTCGGCATGGGCGTGCTGTTCTTCGTGGTCAGCGTGTTCGCGCAGCGGCTGCCGAAGTCGGGCGCGTGGATGGAGGCGGTCAAGAGCGTCTTCGGCGTGGTGATGATCGTCGCCGCGCTGTATTTCCTGCGGCCGGTGGCGTCGCCGCTCAACGACTACGCGCGCGGCACCAGCGCGTGGCTGGCGATTCACGCCGGGCTGATCCTGTTCGGGCTGGCGATCGGCGGCGTGCACCTGACGTTTCACGACGGCTGGCCGAAGAAGCTGCGCAAGGCGGCGGGCATCGGCGCGATCGCCGTCGGCGGGTTCGGCATCGTCGGCTACGTGCTGACGCCGAAGGTGGCCGAGGCGCAGAAGCCGCTCGAGTGGATCCACGGCGAGGCCGAGGGGCTGGCCGCGGCGAAGGCGGCGCACAAGCCGGCGATGCTCGACTTCTACGCCGACTGGTGCTTGCCGTGCAAAGAGATGGACGTGAAGACGTTCAACCAGAAGGACGTGGCGCACGAGCTCGGGCGCTTTCAGCTGGTCAAGGTCGACACCACGCACGACGATGATCCGCAGGTGATCGAGACCAAGAAGCGCTACCACGCCGACACGCTGCCGACGGTGGTGCTGCTCGACGCCGACGGCAAGATCGCGACTACCATCAATAAGGCCGTCGAGCCGGGCGAGTTGCTTCCGCTTTTGAAAAAGATCCCATGATTCGGATCGCGGTCACCGGCGCCGGCGTGGTCTCGCCCATCGCCGTCGGGACCGCCGCGTTCGCCGACGCGCTGTTCGAGTCGCGCTCGGCGATCGCGCCCGCTCGCTCGGAGCACGGGCTCGAGCTGGCGGCGCGCGTCGGCGAGTTCGGCGCGCGCGCGCAGATCGCGGCCGCCAGCTTGCGCCGCATGCCGCGGCTCACGCAGATGACGGTGGTGGCGGCGAAGCAGGCGCTCGCCGAGGCGCAGCTCGGCTACGACTCGACGCGGATCGGGATCGTCGGCGCGACCGGGCTCGGCACCATCGACGAGACGCTCGGCTTCACCAAGAGCTACGTCGACGGCGGGCCGCAGGGCGCGTCGCCGGCGCTGTTCCCGGTGTCGGTGATGAACGCGGTGGCCGGGCAGCTGGCGCTCGAGTGCGGCCTGCGCGGCGTGAACTCGACGGTGAACCACCGCGATCACTCGGCGCTGTCGGCGATCGGCTTCGCCTGCGACATGCTCGCGCTCGGGCGCGCCGAGGCGCTGGTGGTGGCCGGCTTCGACGAGCTGAGCGCGCCGGTCGAGCACGGCTACGTGAAGATGGGCGGCGTCTCGGCGCGCGCGCTCAAGCCGTACGACGTGGCGCGCGACGGGCTCGTGCCCGGCGAAGGCGCGGTGGTGATCGTGCTCGAGCGCGAAGACGACGCGCGGAAACGCGGCGCCCGCGCGCGCGCGATCCTGACCGCGCGCGGCGAGTCGAGCGAGCACCGCCCGCGCGTCGGCTGGGGCCGCGACGCCGAGTGGCCCGAGGCGGCGCGCGCGGTGGCCGAGGCGGTGCGCGAGCGCGGCGCCGATCGCGTGAGCTGGATCGCCGGCGGCGGCAACGGCTCGTCGCTCGACGCGCGCGAGCTCGCCGCCGTGGCCGCCGGTCTCGCCCGGCGCGCGCCGGCGTCGTCGATCCTCGGACAGACCGGCGAATTCTTTTCTTCGGCGATGCTGCGCGTGCTGGCCACGCTCGCCGCGTTCGAACGGCAAACGCTGCCCGGCACCGTCGGGCTCGAGCGCGCCGACGGCGCATGGGACGCCGACCTCGTGCGCGCGCCCCGCTCCGCGCGCGTCGACGGCGTGCTCGTCCCGTCGTTCGCGCAGGGCGGCGCCAACCTCGCGCTGATGATGGAGCGCTCGTAATTCGGTCGTGCTATCGTGCGCGGCACGGTACTGAAGCCTCCATAGCCGGAGGCTATGGAGCCTTCGGTGATGTCGAAAAACTTTTCGCTGATCCTCGCCCTGGCCTGCTTCGCCGGCTGCCCGTCGTCGAGCAACACCGACAAGAAAGAGGAGTCCCCGTCGGGCGGCGCGCACGCCGACACCAGCGCGGGCGCCAAGCCGCCGCAAGTCGCGCCGCCCAATCCCAACGCGCAGCCCGCGCCTCCCGACGTGGCCGCGCCGCCCGCCGACGCGGAAAAAACCAAGAGCGGCCTGGCGTCGAAGATCCTGCAGAAGGGCACCGGCACCGAGCACCCCGCCGCCGAGGACACCGTCACCGTCCACTACACGGGCTGGACCACCGACGGCAAGATGTTCGACTCGTCGATCCCGCGCCACGCGCCGGCGACGTTCCCGCTCAACCGCGTCATCCCCGGCTGGACCGAGGGGCTGCAGCTGATGGTCGACGGCGAGAAGCGCCGCTTCTGGATTCCCGTCGAGTTGGCCTATAACAATCGCCCCGGGCGCCCGGCGGGCATGCTGGTGTTCGACGTCGAGCTGATCTCGTTCAAGAAGGCGCCGAAGCCGATCCCCGCGCCCGCCGACGTGGCGCAGGCGCCCAAGGACGCGAAGAAGACCAAGTCGGGCCTCGCGTACAAGGTGCTGGCGAAGGGCAAGGGCAAGACGCATCCGCAGGCGACCAGCCAGGTGCAAGTGCACTACACCGGGTGGACCACCGACGGGAAGATGTTCGATTCGTCGGTGGTGCGCGGCGAGCCGGCGACGTTCCCGCTCAACATGGTGATCAAGGGCTGGACCGAGGGGCTGCAGCTGATGGTCGAGGGCGAGAAGACGCGCTTCTGGATTCCCGTCGAGCTGGCGTACAACCACCAGCCCGGCCGCCCCGACGGCATGTTGGTGTTCGACGTCGAGCTGCTGAAAATCCTCCCGTAGCGCGCAACTTCTCCGCGCGACCGCCGATACCCTCGCGCGGAGGGTACGATGGAAGAGCAACAATACGAGACCATCATGCTCGAACAAATTCGACACGACCTCGGCATGCTCGCCGACGGGCACAAGACAGTGAACGAGAAGGTCGACAAGCTCGACGGGCGCGCCGAGCGGCTGGAGAACGACCTGGTCGTCGTGAAGACCGACCTGACGTTCGTGAAGAAGCGCTTGACCGACATGGACGGGCGCATGCGGGACATGGACGGGCGCATGCGGGAGATCAACGAGCAGCTGCGGGAAGTGGCGCGCGGGGTTCGGGCGCTGCAGCCGAAGAAAAAGAAGAAGCGGCTCAGTTGACGGTGACGAGCTCGGAGGCGTCGCGGCCGCAGAAGACCGCCTCGAGATCGTACTTGCCGGCGCAGACGGGACAGATCTTGCCCTGGCCGCCGATTAGGTGGTCGGCGTAGGACTCGACGTGCACGCCGCCCTCGGCGTGCGAAGCCTGCCACAGCGTGAGCGGCACCAGCTCCTCGGCGTCCATCGGGCAGAAGCGCATGCCGGCCTCGAACGCGCGCCGGCAGCGCGGACACTTTCCGCCGCGCGCCGCGCCCGCCGCCCCGCCCTCCTGCGCCGGCTGAAGGCGGCTCGCGTCGGCGGGACAGAACGACGTGCCGAGCGGATACGAGCGCCGGCACGACGGGCACGTCATCGGCAGCGCCGCCGTCGGGCGCGCCGCCACCGGCACGCGCTGCGCGCGGCGGCGCAGCCAGGCGTACAGCCCGAGCGCCGCCAGCGCGGCGGCGAGCGCCAGCATCGACCACCCCAGCCATGCCGACGGACGGCTCGCGCCCGGCGCCCACGCCCCGCTCGATCCGGCCACGTTCGCGAGGAGAATCACGACGACGATCCAGGATAGCAAGCCGGTCCGAACCCGGTCAAACGCCCCGTCCGCCGCCGAACCGCCCCCTCGGTAAACCGCCTCGAAACCGCATTTTCGCTCGGCTATACGCGTACCGCCGCGCGCGAGCGGGCGCCCGCCCGTCGGCCGTGCTAGCGTGCGTGGCGATGGCCTCGTCGAGCTCGTTGGTCCTCGGCAGCCGGCGCGCGCCCGGCCGCCGCTGGCTCAGGCGCCTCACCGTCGGCAGCGCGGTGACGCTGGTGGTGCTCGTCGTCGGCTACCTGATCTTCCTGCGCATGACGCGCATCGATCCGCCGCCGGTCGCCGACGACGTGCGCGCCGCCGCCGAGCACCCGCTCGAGGCGCGCGGCCCGCGCGCGTACGTCGGCCCGAGCTGGATGTCGCGCGAGCACGGCGTCTGGGAGATCCACCTCGAGGGCGAGCCCTACGCGCTCGGCTACGCGCAGGCGCGCCTCGGCTCGCGCCTCCTGCTCGAGCAGGAGGACTTCATGTTCGCCGAGATGGCGCGCTACGTCCCGTCGGGCGTCAAGCTGTTCCTGATCCGCGCCGGCGTGCGGCTGCGCTACCGCCACCTGAACGACTTCCTCCCGCCCGATCGCCGCCTCGAGATCGCCGGCCTCGCCGCCGGCTCGATCGATCGCCACGCCGACTTTCTGCCGACGTACCACCGCATCATGTTCTATCACGCGCTGCACGACATCACGCAGGGGCTCGAGCACTCGCCGATGCTCGGCTGCACCGCGTTCGCCGCCGCCGGCGCCGCCACCGTCGGCGGCCACCTGATCATCGGCCGCAACTTCGACTTCGAGGGGCCCGAGATCTTCGATCGCGAGAAGGCGGTGCTGTTCTTCAAGCCGAAAGGAAAGATCGCGTTCGCGTCGGTGGCGTGGACCGGCATGTCGGGCGTGGTCACCGGCATCAACGCCGAGGGCATCTACATCTCGATCAACGCCGCGCGCACCGACGACAAGGGCAAGGACGGCATGCCGGTCGAGATCCTGGTGCGCGAGGCGCTGGAGAGCGCGCGCTCGATCGACGACGTGGTGCAGCTGGTGAAGAAGACGCCGGTGATGGTGCCCGACTTCTACCTGGTCGCCGACGGCAAGACCGGCGAGTCGGCGGTGATCGAGCGCTCGCCCACGCGCACCGAGGTGCGTCGCTCGGCGCCCGGCCGCGGCGACGTCACGCTGCTCACCAACCACGCGCTCTCGCCCGCGTTCGCCGGCGACGCCGAGAACGATCGCTTGAAGCGCTACCTCACGTCGGGCGCGCGCTACCGCCGCCTCGACGAGCTGATCAAAAAATGGCGCGGGCAGATCGATCCGCGCAAGGCGCTCGAGATCCTGCGCGACAAGCGCGGCGCCGGCGGCGAGGCGCTCGGGCTCGGCAACCGCAACACGCTCGACGCCATCATCGCCACGCACTCGGTGATCGTCGACGCCAGCGCCATGATCCTGTGGGTGAGCCAGGGGCCGCACCTGCTCGGCAAGATGCGCGCGTTCGATCTCAAGCGCGAGCTCGGCGGCGAGGAGCGCCCGGCGCCGGTCGATCTGCCCGAGGATGCGATCGCCGAGACGCAGGAGTACGCCGACTACCGCGAGGCGGCGGCGTCGCTCAAGAGCGCCGAGCGGTTCCAGCGCGAGCGCGACTGGGAGCGCGCCGTCGAGGAGGCGCGCCGCGCCGAAGCGCTCGAAGAAAAAATGCCCGAAGCCCACCGCCTCCTCGGCGATCTCTACGTCAAGCGCGGCGACTCAGGCGCCGCCCGCCGCGAATACCAACGCTTCCTCGAGCTCTCCCCGCCCTACTTGAAAGACGTCGAAGAGGTCAAAGGCATCCTCGGCACGCTGTAGCTCGAGTGACGGCGCTGCGTTCCGCGCGCGGGGTGCGGCAAATTGCCGCCGTGCTCAAACAGTCCTCGGTCGGCAGACCTCCCTGCGGAACTGCGCGCGGCGGCAATTTGCCGCACCCCGCGCGCTACACTCCGCTACGTGGTAAAACGCCGAGAATCGCCAAACGGAGCGCTTTTACGAACCGGCGCCAAGGCAGCGGAACGGAGCGCGTGGGGCGAGGATGCCAGCCGTAGCATGAGTGAGCACGGCGTATGCGAACGTCCCCCGAAAACGATCTTCGCCCCGCGCGCGGAGTGCAGCGGTGTGCGGGCGCTCAGCTAGAGCGCAACCAGAAGAACAGACCGGTGCAGATGGCCGCCACGGCGACCACGATGCCGACGATCAGCACAATGATCCCCGTCGAGGATCCGGCGGCCGCCGCGGCGGGCGGGCGCTCGGTGCGCACGCGATCGGTGTTGTGCGCGGCGCGCGGCGAGAGCGGCTGCGCTTGCGCGCGCGTCTCGCCGGCGATCACGCGCGCGAGCTCGGCGCGCAGCTCGGCGGTGTCGCGGTAGCGCGCGTCGCGGTTCTTCTCGACGAGCTTGAGCACGATCGCGTCGAGCAGCGGCGAGATCGCGCGCGTCGGCGCCGTCTGCGACGGCGGCTTGGGCACGGTCTTCAAGTGCCCGGTGATCATCTCGCCCGGCGTCTTGGCCGGGAACGGCAGCGTGCCGGTCAACATTTCGTACGCCAATATTCCGAGCGCGTACAAATCGCTCCGTCCGTCGAGCGCCTGCCCCATGAGCTGCTCGGGCGACATGTACTCGAGCGTGCCGAGCGTCTGCCCGACGGCGGTGAGCGCCGGCCCCTGCGAGCCGTCGCCCGAGACGATCTTGGCGATGCCGAAGTCGAGCACCTTGACGAAGTCGGGCTGCGGCCGCGGCTCGAGGTAGATGTTCTCCGGCTTGATGTCGCGGTGCACGATGCCCTGCCCGTGCGCCTCGCCGAGCGACTCGGCGATCCCGTCCATCACCCGCGCCACGCGCACCGGGTCGAGCGCGCCCTCCTCGCCGAGGATGGCGTGCAGCGAGCGCCCGTCGAGCAGCTCCATCGCCAGGTACATCACGCCCTCGGGCGTCTGGTCGAAGTCGTAGACCTGCACCGTGTGCGGCGCGCGCAACAGCGACGACGCCTGCGCCTCGCGCTTGAAGCGACCGACCACCTGCTGATCTTTCGCCATGCGCGCGTGCAGCACCTTGAGCGCGACCACGCGGTTCATCTGCGTCTGGCGCGCGCGGTAGACCGCGCCGAAGCCGCCTTCGCCGATCTTCTTCTCGACGAGGTAGCGGTTGTTGAGCGTGCGGCCGGAGAGATCGACGTCGGGCGCGATCGGATCGAGCTCGGCGATCGGCACCGTCTGCGAGCGCGCGGGCGCGGCCGGCGGCGAGCTCATCGGCTGCGATTGCGGCGCGGCGACGGGAGCGGGCGCGGGCGGCGCGGCGAACGGGCTGCGCTCGGACGCGGGCAAAGTTTTGTCGAACGCCTGCTGCGAGCGCGCGGGCGCCGACATCGGCCCGCCGCCGCCGCCCTGAAAAATCGTCTTCGCGCCGGTGCGCACCGCCGCCTGCGGAATGACCGCGCCCGGCTGCTGCGTCCCGCAGCCGCCGCAGAAGCGCGCGCCCTCGTCGAGCGGCTTGCCACATTTGACGCAGTTCATTCGTCCGCCTCGCTCAGCAGCGCCTCCACCAGGTCCACGCGCATCCCGAAGTTGTATCCGGGCAGCGTGCGCGACGCCACCGGGGACTTGCCCTCGACCGCTTCCGCGTATCCCCCGGTATTCACCGCTACCGCGCGCCCCTCGGCGTCGAAGATCGGGCTGCCCGACGTGCCGCCCGAGGTGAACGCCGAGTGCTGGATGAGCTGCGCCTCTTTGGCGTCGCCCGACCGCCCGTCGAGCGTGGTGATGCGGCCGACCACGCCCTCGACGAACGTGGCCTCGGGCGCGGCGGCGTCGGCGAGTCGGCCGGGAAAGCCGTAGGTGAACATCGGGTCGCCCGTCGAGAGCCGCTGGTACTCGGCGGCCGGCGCCAGCGTGACCACGCGCGCGAGCCCGCCGGCGACCTTGAGCCAGCCGACGTCGGGCGAGATCGACGCGCCCGTCGGCGCGAAGCCGGCGATGCGCTTCATGCGCTCGACCGGCAGCCGCACGTCGGGGTGGCCGTTCTGCACGACGAAGATGGTGCCGCCGCGGCGGCGCAGATCCTCGGCGGCGGCCACGCAGTGCGCGTTGGTGATCAGCCGATCGGAGGCGGCGGCGAACGCGGTGCAAAACCCCTCCTCGCCTGTCGACGTTTTGACGGTCACGAGAAAGATCGCGTCGTGGTTGGCGCGCGCGATCTCGGTGCCGCCGCCCGGCCCCTTGGCGCGCGCCAGCCGCGCCTGCAGCTCGTCCAATTTATTTTGCAGTGCAGCACGCTCCTGCGCCGAGGCGGCGCGCTGCTCGTCCATCACCTTGACCATCTCGCGGCGCAGCGCCACGTCGGCGGGCGGCCGCAGGCGCCAGGCGATCGCCGCCGTGGCGATCACCGCGATCAGCGAGACGCCGAGCGCGATCACGATCAGCTGCAGGCGCCGCGAGCCGCGCCGCACGCGGTGCAGCGCTTGATCGATCATCATCGCCACCGTGCGCTGCCCGACCTTGCCGCCGGTCTGCGCCGGCGCGAGCGAGCCCGGCTTCATCATCGTCGGCGGCACGGTGTGCGCGGCGCCGCCGTCGTAGATCACGCGACAGCGCGGACCGCCGGCGCCGAACTCGATCTCGGCGCCCGGGGTCATCGCCGCGCGGCCGTTCACCGTCACGCCGGCGAGGCGCGTGCCGTTGGCGCTGCCGAGATCGGCCAGCACGTAGCCCGCGCCCTCGCGCCGCAATTCGGCGTGGCGCGACGACGCGTCGCGATCGGCCACCGCGTCGAACGCCACCTCGCACGTCGGATGGCGCCCGAAGCGCACCACCTGCGGATCGTCGAACTCGAGGCGCTGCCCGGCGCGCGCGCCCGCCACGATCTCGACGACGACCTTCACTGCGGCGGGTCCAGCGTCGAGAAGCGCAAGGAGCACACCTCCCCGCGGACCACGTCGATCTCCTGCGCCTCGTTCGGCGCGCCCTGCCCGCGCAGCTCGAAGCTGTGATGTCCCGGCTTGAGCCGCAGCTCGACCGCGCCCTCGACGGTGCGCGCGCCGGTGTCCTGCCCGTCGGTGAGCACCGACCAGCCCGGCACCTGCGACTCGATCTGACACGGCACGCCGCCGGTGTAGAGCGCCGCGCCGGTGACCACGCCGCCGATCAAGAGTCCGAGCACCACCGCCATCGACACCAGCTCGATGAGCGGGCGCGTGCGCGCGGGCGGCGGCGCGATGGTGGAGAGCTCGCGCGTCGGCGGCGCCTCGGCCGGCGGATTCATCGGCTCGGTGTGATCGTCGAGCGGCGGAGTCTTGGGCTCCTCGGGATCGATGCGCCACAGCGCGTAGGTGAGCCCGTCCTCGGGCGCCGGCGCGGGCAGCGCCTCGCCGGCCACCTTGGCGACGATCACGGTGATGTTGTCGGGGCCGCCGGCGCCGTTGGCCAGCTCGCACAGCATGCGCGCGGCGTCCTCCAGATCGTCGACGGCGCCCAGCACCGCGCCGATCTCCTCGTCGGTGACCACGCCGACCAGACCGTCCGAGCACACCAGCAGCTTGTCGCCGCGGCGCAGCGCCACGCGCGAGAGCTGCACCTCCACGTCCTCCTGCACGCCGAGCGCCTGCAGGATCACGTTCGAGTGCTCGAAGAACTTCGCCTGGTCGGGCGTGATGTGGCCGCTCTCGAGCAGCTGGTTCACCAGCGACTGATCGCGCGTCACCTGCGTGAACGAGCCGTCGCGCCAGACGTACGCGCGGCTGTCGCCGACCTGCGCGATATACGCGTCGGTGCCGGAGAGCAGCACCGCGGTCATGGTGGTGCCCATGCCCGAGCGCGCGAGGTTCTGGCGCGCCTCGCGGAAGATCTGCGCGTTGGCGTCGCGCGCCGCGTTGCGCAGCTTGCGGCCGAGCGAGGTCGGCGCGTCGTCGGTGCGCCCGACGGGCGGCTCGGGCACGCCGCTCTCGCGCATGGTCTGCGCCAGGCTCTCGACCGCCATGTTGCTCGCCACCTCGCCGGCCGCGGCGCCGCCCATGCCGTCGCAGACGACCAGCAGCGTGCCGCGCTCGCCGAGATCGTGGCGGCGCAGGAGCGCGGCGTCGCGCGTGCCCGAGTCGAGGCTGATGATCAGGTACGAGTCCTCGTTGTGCTCGCGCACCTGCCCGACCTCGGTGCGCCCGACCACCTCCACGTGCACCGCGGCCTTCGTGCTCGCGGGCGGCGGCTGCTTTTCCTCGTCGGCGGTCACGCCCTTCACGCCTCGAAGCGCAGCAGCTGGTCCCCCATGCGCAGCACGTCGCCCGGTTTCAGCTCCCGGTCGCCGCGCACGCGCACGAAGGTGCCGTTCGAGGAGTTGAGATCTTCGAGCCGCGCGCGCGTGCCGGCGCGCTTGAGCGCGGCGTGGCGGCGTGACATGAACTCGTCGTCGGGGAAGGTGACGTCGCCCTCCTCGCGGCCGAGCACCAGCTCGGGGCGCGTGAGGTGCCACAGGTCGCGCGTGGTGCCGGCGACGGTGAGCTGGCGCAGGCGGCCCCACGCCTCGCGCGGCACGGTGCCGAACAGGCGCACGCCGTGCTCGACCAGGCTCGGCGGATCGCGCTCCTCGGGCGCCAGCGGCTCGTAGCGCAGGAGCTCCTTGCCGACGAGGAACTGATCGCCCGGCTGAAGCTCGGCCGAGCCCTGGATCCGCAGGTAAACACCGTTCACTTGATCGAGCGGCCGCAGGATCACCTTGCCGCCCTGGATCACCAGGCGCGCGTGGCGCGGCGCCAGGTAGGGATCCTCCATGAACTTGAGCGCGCCGTCCGTGCGGCCGACATCGAACGTCTCGCCGGCGATCGGCGTGGACGCGCCGTCCGAGCCGTCGCGGTTGACCGACACCAGCGTACCGACGGGCGGCGGCGCGCGCACCGGCTCCGGCTCGGGGCGCTGCGCGTCCATGATGGTGTCGCGCGCTAGCGGCTGCGCGGGGCGCGCCGCCAGATCGGCGGTGGCGCGCGGCGCGGACGGCATCATCGCGGGCGACGGCGCCATGGTCGCGGCCAGCGCGTCGCCGTTGTTAACACTGTTCACAGCGCGCGCCGGCGGCGACGCGAGCGGCTGCTGCGGCGCGCGCGGCAGACCGGCCGGCGGCGTCGGGCCGACCGCCGCCATCGTCTGCATCACGCCGAGCGCCGCCGAGGCGGGCGAGCCGATCGACGGCGCCGACTCGCGCGCCCCCGCCGGCGGCGCCGAGTGCGAAGGCGACGACATCGCCGGCGCCGCCGACGGCTGGGTCGCCGGTCCCGGCGCGCCGAGCCGCGTCCCGCAGTGCTGGCAGAACGAAAAGCCCGCCGGCGTCTGCTTGCCGCACGACGGGCACGTCACCTTGCCGCTCGACGGCGCCGCATCCGCGCGCGCAGCCGGCGCCGCGGGCTCGGGCGCTTTCGCCGCCAGCGAGGTCCCGCACATCTTGCAGAAGTTCATCCCCGGCGGGTTGCTCGTGCCGCACGCGCTGCACACGGTTCCGCCGCCCGCGGGTTTTGCCGCGGCCGGCGGCGCTAAGGCGGGAGCGGGCGCAGGCGGCGCGTCGAGCCGCTGCCCGCAGTCCTGGCAAAACAGCGAGCCTTCCCGGTTGACCTTCCCACAATGGGTGCAACGTGGCATCGCGCGCGTGACCTCGGGAGTCTTACTGCAAACGGAGATTCCGGTTTACGGCTCCCCCTGAGTACGTTAAAAGCGGGTGCCGCTGACTATCGCCCGATGAAAATATCAAGTCTGTTTCACGAGATCAAGGATCGCTCCCACGGCTTCGCGACGGCGGCGCTGCTCACGGCCTGCGCGCTCGCGGGCTGCGCGCCGTGGGTGCAGACCGCGTCGTTCCCGATTCGCCCCGACACCGTCGAGCCGGGCAACCTGCTCGGCCCGTTCGACGGGCAGGTGGTCGACGCGGTCACCGGCAAGCCGCTCGCCGACGCGCTGGTGTTCGCGTCGTGGGGCTTCGAGGTCGGACGCGGCTTGATCGCGCCGGCGGGCGCGTGGGTCGCCACCGCCGAGACCGACGGCGACGGCAACTACCATGTGCCGCGCATGGCCAGCGTGCCGGGCAGCCGCACGCGCGTCGAGCGCTTCACGCTGATCATCTACAAGCGCGGCTACGTCGGGTATCGCTCCGATCGCCGCTTCGACGACCTCGGCGCGCGCCACGATTTTTCGCAGCTGCGCAACGTCGTCAAGCTCG
>DASREC010000151.1:0-7431 GCA_035652295.1 Polyangia bacterium | reverse complement strand
TGCAGCCGCGCCTCGCCGCGCTCGCGCGCAAGAACGTCGACGAGAATCAGCTCGCCGCGCGCGTCACCGTCGTCGAGGCCGATCTCGCCGACGCCGCCGCCGCGCGCGCCGCGCTCCCCGGCGCGTCGTTCGACCTCGCGCTCTCCAACCCGCCCTATCGCCCGCTCGGCGAAGGCGACTGCAACCCCGACGACGAACAGGCGATCGCGCGCCACGAGCTCCGCCTCACGCTCTCGCAGCTCCTCGCCGAGATCCGCCGCGCACTCGCCCCCAACGCCCGCGCCGCGCTCATCTACCCCGCCGAGCGCCTCACGTCTCTGCTCGCCGCCCTCGACTTCGAAGACCTGCGCCCGCGCCGCCTCCGCCTCGTCCACCCCACGCCCGACCAACCCGCCCGCCGCGCCTTGATCGAGGCCCGCAAAGGCCAACGCGGCAACCTGGTGATCGAGTCCCCGCTGATCTTGCGCGACTCCGACGGCAACTACACCCCCGACGCCCGCCGCGCTCTCGGCGAACGCTAGCGGGCTGCAGGTCTGCTCGAGCGACCGCTGCACTCCGCGCGCGGGGCGAAGATCGTTTTCGGGGGACGTTCGCATACGCCGTGCTCGGCCGCGCTGCGCAGCGTCCTGCGCGCGGCACGTGCTCACTCATGCTACGGCTGGCATCCTCGCGAAGACGCGAGGAGCGCCTTCGCAATGCCCCCGAAAATGATCTTCGCCCCGCACGCTCCGTTCCGCTACGTACTAGCAAACTGGCTCAAACCGCCAATCCGACCGCTTTTACGAGCCTTGCACGGAGCGGAGTGTAGCGTGCGGGCTGCGGCAATTTGCCGCCGCGCGCAGTTTCGCAGGGCGCGTCTGCGCGACCGAGAATGTTTGAGCACGGCGGCAAATTGCCGCAGCCCGCGCGCGAAACGCAGCGCGTACGAGCGATCCACTCTCCGCGATCGTGTCTACTTAGTGCGGTTTGCCGCCGTTGATGTTGACGACCGCCACGCTGTCCGCGAACACGTTGGCATCGAACGTCCCGAACGACACCAGCGGCCCGCCGTCGGTGAGCGTCCCCGCCGCGACCACCGACGCTTTCCCCGGCGTGAGCCCCAGCGCCGCATAGAGCCCCAGCTGATCGGTCGCCGTGCGCGACGTGTCCGGCAGCGTCTTCACCGGATTGCCGTTGAAGTAGGTGAAGCGCGTCCCCGCCGGCGCCGTCCCCACGTCGAGGTTCGACACCCGGAAGTTGTCGCAGTCGTGCACCTCGCCCGCGATCGCCCCCTGTCCCATCGGCAGCCCGCCCGACAGCCCCGCCACCGTCGGAATGTTCACGTAGTCGGTCTGCGACAGCGCGCTCACGTTGAGCTGATATTTCAAATTCGCCATATCGCTCTTGTCCCAGCAGTCGGTCGACGACGGCCCCGCGCACGCCGGATCGCCCGTCGAGAGGTAGACGTTCCACGAGTAGATCGTCGCCCACGTCTGATCGGGATTGCCGTTCGGCCCGGTCACGCGGATCACCAGCTGCTTGTTGGTCGGCAGGTTGGAGATGGTGTAGCGCGCCTCCCAGCGCAGGCGCGCCGAGCACTCGCTGTTGCCGCCGCCGGTGTCGCGGCAGTACATGTTGCTGTCGGTGTGGCCGTTGAGGCCGTCGTTGCAGATCGGTAGCGCGCAGCCGGTCTTCGACGGGATCGAGCAGCCTTTGGCGGCGTCGGCGTCGCAGGCGCGCTGCGTGGTCGGATCGAGCGTCACGCTGGCGATGGTCGCGATCGGCGTGACCGCCGACGGAGAGGCGCCGGCCGCCAGCATCTGCGCGCCGTCGTAGACCGCGATCGACACGCCCTTCGAGTCGGGCCCGGCGGAGAAGACGTGCACGAACCCGGTGAGCGCGACGGTCGCCGGCCCGGCGGGCGGCGTGATCGGCGTGGCCACGCACGCGATGTTGGGCGCGGTCTTGCCGCTCGAGTCGCAGTACTCGGTGACGTCGCCGCACTGCGTGCGCGCCGCCGCGTGCATCGGCGCGAAGAAGCACTGGCCGTCGACCACCGTGCAGTTGCCGCCGCCGTCGGAGCCGGTGGTGCCGTTCGAGCTGCAGCCGAGCGCGCCGGCGCACGCGAGCACTGCCCAGGCTTTTCGCATCCTCGCCTCCTCAGGTGTTGACGCGGTCGCGTCCGGTCTTCTTGGCGCGGTAGAGCGCCTCGTCGGCGCGCCGCAGGAGCAGCTCCGGCGTGCGCCCGTCCTCGGGAAACGCGGCCACGCCGATGCTGATGGTCGGCTTGACCACCGCGCCGCCCTTGGCGAACTTGTGCGTCCCGACCCACTTGCGGATCGCCTCGGCGACGTCGATGCCGTCGGTCTTGGTGCGCCCCGGCAGAAACGCCGCGAACTCGTCGCCGCCGAAGCGGCACGCCGCGCCCTGCGGCGACACCACGCTGCCGATGATCTTGCCGACCTCGGCGATCGTGTGCGCGCCGACCGGGTGGCCGTGCGTGTCGTTGATCTGCTTGAGCCCGTCGAGATCGAGCATCAGCACGGCGAGCGGCGTCTTGGTGCCGCGCGCGGCGTCGATGGCGCGCACGTACGCCGCGTCGAAGCGCCGCTTGGCGATCAGCCCGGTGAGATCGTCGGTGCCGACCATGGCGTCGAGCTTGGCGTGATAGCCGACCTCGAGCGCGTCGGAGTCGGTGAACTTGACGACGCACGCGCCGAGGTAGATGCGATCGCCCGCGCGCAGCCGCTTGCGCCCGTCGAGCTTCTCGCCGTTGAGCAGCGTGCCGTTGGTGGAGCCGAGATCCTCGACGAAGTAGAGCGTGTCCTCGACGAACACGCGGCAGTGGCGCCGCGAGATCCCGTCGTCCTCGAGCGGCAGCTCGGCTTTCGGATCGCGCCCGATGGTGACGGGCTTGTCGAGCAGCACGTGCGTGCCGAGATCCGACTCCGCCCCTTGCAGCACCACCAGCGCCGCCTGCCTGCGCTGCGCGCGCGCGATCGAATCACGCACATCGGCGACCTTCAGCTTGACGGTCTCCTGGGCGAGGGTGCGGCGCCGGCGTGTCATGCCACCGGCGGCCACTTTATCAGCTTTCCAGCTCCGCGCCGAGCTTCTCCCACTCGGCCAGAAATGATTGCAGCCGCCGCTCGAGCTTCTCTTTGTCGGCGACCAGCGTGTGGAGCTTCTGCCAGTCGCCGCCGTGATCGCTCGCCAGCTTGTCGTTCATCGCCGCCAGCTCCTTCTCGGCGCCGGCGATCTTCTCCTCGAGCTCGGCGAGGCGGCGCTGCTTGCGCTCGGTCTCGCGCTGCTGCGCCTTCTGCTTCTCGCGATCGGCCACCCGCTGCTGCTTGGCCTTGTCGCCGGCCTCGACGGGCGGCGGCTCTTTTTTTTGCGGCTCGGCTTTCTTCGCCGCCGGCTTCTTGCGCTCGGCCAGCCGCTCCTTGAAGTCGGTGTAGTCGCCGAGGTGCAGCTCCGCCACGCCGTCGTGCAGGTGCAGGATCTTGGTGACGATGCGATCGAGGAACCAGCGATCGTGCGAGACCACCAGCACCGTGCCCTCGTAGTCGTCGAGCGCCTCCTCGAGCACCTCGCGCGCCGGGATGTCGAGGTGGTTGGTCGGCTCGTCGAGCGCCAAGAGGTTGCGCGGCCGCAGCATCATCTTCGCCAGCGACAGCCGGTTGCGCTCGCCGCCCGACAGCCCCTTGACCTTGCGAAACGGATCGTCGCCCGAGAAGCGAAAGCGCCCGAGGAAATTTCGCGCCACGTCCTCGTTGAAGTCGCCGCGCACCTGGCGGATCTCGTCGATGAGCGTGCGATCCTCGTCGAGGTCCGAAAGTTTTTGATCGAAGTAGCCGACGCGCACCTCGTGGCCGCGCGCGGCCGATCCGGCGAGCGGCTCGAGCTTGCCGAGCAGCGTCTTGAGCAGCGTCGATTTGCCGCAGCCGTTGGGCCCGACGAAGCCGACGCGATCGCCGCGGTAGATCGTGAGGTCGATGTCGCGCACCAGCGGCGCGCCGGGATAGCCGACGGTGAGCTTCTCGGCGCGGATCGCTTCCTTGCCGCCCGCGTGATCGCCGACGGAGAAGCGCAAGCCGAGCTGCCCGGCGGCGGCGAACTCGTCTTGCGGGCGGCGCAGGCGCTCGACCTTCTCCAGCATCTTGCGCCGCGACTTGGCCTGCTTGGTCTTCTGCCCGGCGATGTTCTTGCGGATGAAGTCTTCGGTCTTGGCGATCTGATCGCGCTGCCGCTCGTAGGCCGCGTTCAGCCGCTCGAGCCGCTCCTCGCGCTCGACCACGTATTTGTCGTAGCCGCCGGGGAACACCACCGCGCGCCCGCCCTCGACCTCGACGATGTCGCGGCACACCGCGCGCAGAAAATAGCGGTCGTGCGAGACCAGCACGAACGCCTTCGGCCACTCGCGCAGCCGCTCCTCGAGGTGCTCGGTGGCCTCGACGTCGAGGTGGTTGGTCGGCTCGTCGAGGAGCAAGAGGTCGGGCTCCTCGAGCAGCGTCTTGGCCAATTCGAGCCGGCCGCGCTCGCCGCCCGAGAGCGTGTCGACCGAGCGCTCGAGATCGGCGTCGGCGAAACCGAGATCGTGCGCCAGCGCCTTGATGCGGTGCTCGAGCGTGTAGCCGCCCGCGGCCGTGTACAATTCCTGCAACTCGCCATAGCGCGCGACGGTCTTCTCGTCGTGGACCATGTGCATTTTCTGCTCCAGCGCGTGGAGCTCGTCGCGCAGCGCCAGCACCTTCTGAAACGGCTTGAGCAGCGCCTCGAAGATCAGCCCGTGGCCCTCGAACTCCTGCGACTGTTTCAAGTACGCGACGGTGAGCCCGCGCGCGCGCGCCACCGTTCCCGCGTCGGGCGTGAGCCGCCCGTCGAGGAGCCGCAGCAGCGTCGACTTGCCGCAGCCGTTCGGCCCGACGAGCCCGACGCGGTCGCCCGGATTCACCTGCCACGTGAGCCCGGCGAACAGCTCGGTCCCGGGATAACCGAAGTGAACGTCTCCCAGTTGCGCCAGCACCGCGGCCTTCTACCAAGCGTCTGGTACAATGGCAAACCGCATGGACGAGATCACGCAGATCTACATGCCGCCGCGCGATGCCATCCGCCGCTTGAGCCAGGAGGGATTGGTGCGCGGCCTCGACGACGCCAAGCTGGACGCGCTGCGCGCCGAGTGTTGGGACGACTCGGAAGAGGAGATGGAGGACGCCGGCGTGCTCGGCATCCTCACGTCGTTCTACGAGGGCGTCGAGCGCGGGCTCGAGGACGGCTTCGTCTGGCGCGGGGCGCAGTTCTGGAACGACACCGACGACGTGGTGGCGGAGATCTCGGCGGCGCTCAAGATCGATCCGCCGCTCTATCGGCAGCGCTCGGCGCGCGAGACGGTCTCGCACGGCGCCAACCGGCAGGCGGTGCTGGCGCTCGAGCTCGAGCGCGCCGACGGCGAAGTGCAGCTCGTCGAGGCGCGCAGCTTGCGCGACGTGGTCGACGTCTTCAACGCCGAGCTCAAGCGCCGCGACCAGACGCGGCGGCTGATCGCGCTCGACACCTCGGGCGAGTGGGAGATGTTCATCGCCACCGATCTCAGGCTCGCGCGCAAGCTCTTCGCCGAGGGGGCGTTGCCGGTTCACGACGTCGAGCAGCTCGGCGAGTAGCTGGCGTCTCGGACGGGAGGCACGCGCGGGCTTGCGACTCGCGTTCTTTTTTTCGGCAGTCCTCAGGCGCTATATGGCTGACTTCCGACTCCTTGCCGCTTTGACGAGGAGGGCTTACCCGAAGCCATAGGACTGGTTGTGCTTGTTTGAACCGCGCGCCCTCCGGGCTGGCGAAAAAAAGAACGCGAGTCCGCCCGCGCTACTCGGCCATTCCGGACGTTGACGTTGCCGAAAGTGTAATGAGCGGGTGGGGGCGAAGATCGTTTTTCGCCGGCGTTGAGGAGCGCTCCTCGCGTCTGCGCGAGGATGCCAGCGACGAATCGAGCGAAGCACGTGCCGCGCGCAGGCGACGCGTAGCGGCGCCGAGCACGGCGTATGCGAGCGTCCGGCGAAAAACGATCTTCGCCCCCGCCCGCGAGAGTAGCGGGGGCTCGTTTGACATCGCCGTCGCTGCGACTTAAAAGGCAACTCTTCTCGGAGGCCGCCGATGCTGAAGCAGTACCTCCTCACGCCTGGCCCAACACCCGTCCCCGAACGCGTGATGCTCGCCATGGCCCGCCCGATCATCCACCACCGCATGCCCGCCTTCACGGCCATCTTCAACGAGGCCGCCGAAGGGCTGAAGTGGATCTTCCAGACGAAGCAGCCGGTCTTGCAGCTCGCCGGCTCGGGAACGCTGGCGATGGAGGCTGCGGTCGTCAACACGATGAGGCGCGGCGAAAAAGCGCTGTGCGTCGTCGGCGGCAAGTTCGGCGAGCGCTGGCGGAACATCTGCAAGGCGTTCGGCATCGAGGTGGTCGAGCTGACCGTCGAGTGGGGCCGCGCGGTCGATCCGCAGGCGGTGAAGGCGGCGCTCGACGCCGACGATCAGATCACCGCCGTGTTCTCGCAGGCCAACGAATCGTCGACGGGCGTGCGCCATCCCGTCGAGGAGATCGCCAAGATCACCGCGACGCGCGAGCGCGTGATCAACGTGGTCGACGCGGTCTCGGCGCTGGGCGCGTTCGATCTGCCGATGGACGCCGCCGGCTTCGACGTGCTGCTCACCGGCTCGCAGAAAGCGCTGATGCTGCCGCCGGGGCAGGCGTATATCGCGCTCTCCGACAAGGCGTGGGCGCGCGTCGAGCGCGCGGATCTGCCGCGCTTCTACGCCGACCTCAAGCGCGAGCGCAAGGCGCAGGCGGCGGGCGAGACCGCGTACACGCCGGCGGTGACGCTCACCATCGGTCTCGTCGAAGCGCTGCGCATGATCAAAGAGGAGGGGCTCGCCGAATGTTTCGCGCGTCACGCCCGCCTGGCGAAAGCCACGCGCGCGGCGATGGAGGCGCTCGGTTGCAAATTGTTCGCGCCGACCGCGCCGTCGCCGACGGTGACCAGCGTCTACGGCCCGGGCGGCCTCGACACCGGCAAGCTGGTGAAGCAATTGCGCGACAAATACGGCGTGTCGATCACCGGCGGACAAGACGCGGTGAAGGGCAAAATTTTCCGCGTCGCGCACCTGGGATATTTCGGCTCGTTCGACATCCTCACATCGGTGACGGCGCTGGAGATGGCGCTGTCCGATCTCGGCGCGGTCATCACGCGCGGCGCCGGAACCGCCGCCGCCGAGGCCGTGCTCGAAGCCGGCCCGCCCGCTAAGTAGCGCTCGCGATTCGGCTCGCCACTGGACTTATTGAAGGGTAATCGCAGGTGCCTAAGGTCTTCATACGAGGACCATGGACGCACCGGCGACAGGCGATTCGCCCGACGCGCTGATCGGCACGAAGGTCGGCGAGTACCGCATCGTCGAGCA
>DASREC010000150.1:0-14410 GCA_035652295.1 Polyangia bacterium | reverse complement strand
GCCGACGGTGACCGTGTGATCGAGCCCGAACGGATTGCCGATGGCGATCACCCACTCGCCGATCTGCATGCGATCCGAATCGCCGAGCTTGGCCGCCTTCACGTCGACGCCGCTCACCTTCACCACCGCGAGGTCGCTCTTGGGATCGGTGCCGATGACCTTGCCGTCGACGGTCTTGCCGTCGATGAACGAGACCTTCACCTCGTCGGCGTCCTCGACCACGTGGTTGTTGGTGAGCACGTAGCCGCGCGGATCGATCACCACGCCCGAGCCGGTGCCGCGCTGCTTGGGACCGGGCGAGTCGTCGCCGCCCGGCCCGTTGCCGTCCTCGTCGCCGAAGAAGCGCTCGAACGGCGTGCCGCGGAACGGATTGCCCTGCGGCCCGCCCATGCCGTGGCGCGCCTTCATCGTCTTGGTGATCGAGATGCGCACCACCGACGGGCTGAGCTGCGACGCCACCTGCGCGAAGGTGCGGCTGAGCGAGCGCGCTTCGTTGAGCTGGCCCGCGCTCGGCGGCGGCAGGGCGGCCTTGGCCTCGGCGGCGACCACCGGCGGCGCGGCGGCGGCGGTCGGTCCCCAGCCGACGCGCACGTGCATGGCGGTGAAGGCGCCCGCGGCGCCGAGCGCGATCAATGTGCCCCCCACGAGGCTCTTCTTCAACATAACGGTCTCCTCCTCAAGCGCCCAACAAGCGTCTGCTGTTCGACATTCCGACGTGCAAAACGTTCGCCGCCGTATACCGATGAAACGCTGATTTGCGCCATTCTATTCGGTAGGTTCTTCGATAACCACCTGCCCCGCTTGCCGCAAGAGCGAACGCGCATAGAACCAACGCCTCGTGCAACACCGTCAACCAACCATCTCAGGAGGAAGCATGCGCAAGCTCGCCATCGCACTCAGCGCCATCGGTCTCGTCGCCTTCGTCGCCCCCACCATCGCGCGCGCCGAGGAGAAGACCGAAAAGACCGAGAAGACCAGCGACAATCCGGACGGCACCAAGACCACCAAGAAGCACACCAAGAAAAAGAACGACAAGGGCGAGAAGACCGAGAAGACCGAGACCAAGACCGAGTAACGCGTACGAGGCGCCCCCCGCCCATTCGCGGCGGGGGGCGTTTTGATCTACCTTTCATACGTGAAGATCCGCACCAAGCTGGTGCTGCTGCTCTCGGCGGCGCTGGTCGTGACGATGGGCGTGTCGACGCTCCTGCGCATCCGCTGGACGCGCACGCGGCTCGAGGATCAGCTGCGCGAGACCGCCAAGGACACGGCCGAGGCGATCGCCGGCGAGCTGACCAAGCGGCTCGCGCCCGAGATGGATCAGGACGAGATCGTCGAGGAGCTGGCCAAGGTGAAGCTGCGCCATCCCGGCGCCGATCTCGAGTTGGCGCTCGACACCGACGAGGATACGGTGTCGACGTTCACCTACGGCTCGAACATGGACGAGGCGCAGGTGGCCAAGCATCCGAAGGCAGCGCGGCTCCGGCCGGTGGCGCAGCGGCGCGACGACGCGCGGCGCGCGCTCTACGATCACGGCGAGTCGACGCGGCGGCCGGGCGCGCGCACCGTCGAGCCGATGTGGCGCACGCCGGATCGTCCCGAGCCGTCGCGCTGGCCGCCGCGCGTGGCGCCGGCGCCGACGCAGGCGCCGCACGTCGTGGCGCGCACGTTCCGCGAGAGCGATCGCGGGCGCTTTCCGGTGTTCGAGGTGAAGGCGCCGGTGGACCCCGCGGGCCCGCGGCGCGGCGAGCTGACGCTGTGGGTGACGCGCGAGCCGATCGAGCGCACCGTGCGCACCGAGAAGATCTCGTCGGTGCTGATCACCGGCGGCGCGGTGCTGGTGCTGGTGCTGGTGTCGGGGCTGATCGTCAACCGCGTCGTCGGCAAACCGGTGAGCGAGCTGGAGGCGGCGATGGAGCGCGTCGAAGGCGGCGCGCTCGACGAGCGCGTGCGCGCCCACCGCACCGACGAGGTGGGGCGGTTGCAGCGCGGCTTCAACTCGATGCTGACGCGCCTCGAGCAGGCGGACGCGGACATCCGCGCGTTCAACCGGCGGCTCGCCGACGAGATCGAGGCGGCGACCAAAGATCTGGCGCGCAAGAACTCGGCGCTGGCGCAGCTCAACCGGCTCTTGCACGAAGCGCGGCGGCAGCTCGGCGACAAGGAGCGGCTGGCGGCGCTCGGCCAACTCGCGGCGCAGCTGGCGCACGAGATCGGCACGCCGCTCGGCTCGGTGTCGGGCCATTTGCAGCTCGCGATCTCGGGGCGCGACGTGCCGGCGCCGCTCAAGGATCGTCTGCAGGTGGCGACGCGCGAGCTCGAGCGCGTGTCGAAGATCGTGCGCGACTACCTCGACTCGACGCGCACCGTCGCGCCCGAGCGCGTGCGCGTCGACGTGGCGCGCATCGTCGACGAGGCGGCGGGCATCGTGCTCGGCGACGAGCGGCGCGCGCAGGTCGAGCTGGCGAAGCAGATCGATCCGTCGACGCGCGAGCTGGAGACCGATCCCGGCCTCTTGCGCCAGATCCTGGTCAACCTGCTCACCAACGCCTCCGACGCGGTGATGCAGGCCGGCCCCGACAAGCGCGGCCGCATCACCGTCGCGTCGCGCGCGCACGACAACGCGCTCGAATTGGCGGTGCGCGACGACGGCGTCGGCATCGCGCCCGAGGACGCCGCGCGCATCTTCGAGCCGTTCTACACCACCAAGGGCCGCGGCAAGGGCACCGGCCTCGGCCTGGCCATCTGCCGCGAGCTGGCCACCGCGCTCGGCGGCCGCATCACCGTCGAGAGCGAGCCGGGCCGCGGCTCCACCTTCACCGTCTCGCTGCCGCGCGGCCTCGCGCAGAAAGAGCGAAGCGCATCGTGAGTGTCGCGAAAGTTCTCGTGTGCGAGGACGATCGAGTCGCGCGCGAACTGCTGGAAGAAATTTTGCGGCGCGAAGGCCACGAGGTGGAGGCGCTGGCGTCGGGCGAGGAGGGCGTCGAGCGCGCGGCGCACGGCGACGACTACGATCTCGTCATCTCCGACGTGCGGCTCGGCGACGGCGCGGGCGGCATGGACGTGCTGGCCGCGTTCCAGTCGAAGGCGGCGCAGACGCCGGTCATCCTCATCACCGCGTTCGGCGACGTCACCGGCGCGATGGCCGCGATCCAGAAAGGCGCCTACGACTACGTCTCCAAGCCGTTCAACGTCGAGGAGCTGACGCTCACCGTGCGGCGCGCCCTCGAACGCGCGCGCCTCGTCGAAGAGAACCGCGCGCTGCGCCAGCGCACCGGCCCGGGCGACACGCGCATCGAGAACATCGTCGGCCGCTCGCCGCCGATGCTCGACGTCTACAAGATGGTCGCGCGCGTCGCGCCCACGCTCTCGACGGTTCTCGTCGTCGGCGAATCGGGCACCGGCAAGGAGTTGGTCGCGCGCGCCATCCACACCAACTCGCCGCGCGCCGCCGGCCCGTTCGTCGCCGTCAACTGCACCGCGCTCACCGAGTCGCTCCTCGAGAGCGAATTGTTCGGCCACGCCAAGGGCGCGTTCACCGGCGCGCAGGCGGCGCGGCGCGGCCTGTTCGAAGAGGCGCAGGGCGGCACGCTGTTCCTCGACGAGATCGGCGACGTCGGCGCCAAGATGCAGGCGCAGCTATTGCGCGTGCTTCAGGAGGGCGAGATCCGCCGCGTCGGCTCGTCGGAGGCGGTCAAGATCGACGTGCGCATCGTCGCCGCCACCAACCGCGAGCTCGACGAGGAAGTGAAGGAGGGCCGCTTCCGCGAGGACCTCTACTTCCGCATCAACGTGGTCACCGTGCGCCTGCCGCCCCTGCGCGAGCGCCCGTCGGATATTCCGCTCTTGGTGAATCACTTCCTCGCCAAGTACGCCGCGCGCGAGCGGCGCGCCGACGCCGGGATCGCCGAGGAGGCGATGGCCGCGCTCAGGCGCTACGCGTGGCCGGGCAACGTGCGCGAGCTGGAGAACGTGATCGAGCGATCGCTCGCGCTGTCCAAGGACGGCGTCATCCTGCCGTCGGATCTCCCCGGCGAGCTGTCGGGCGCCGGCCACGCGCCGCCGCAGGGCCTCGCCGACGATCGCCCGACGCTCGCCGAGCTCGAGCGCCGCTACATCGAGCTGGTGCTGAGCGAGACCGGCGGCAACAAGAAGCGCGCCGCCGAGATCCTCGGCATCGATCGCCGCACGCTGTATCGCACGCTCGAGCGCGAGGAGCGCGAGGACCGCGCCGACAAGCCCGGCGAAAAAGTCGACGAGCCCGACGAGCAAACGTAACCAAGAAGTTGCCGCGACAATCTGGAATTCGCACGCGCGCGGCGTACGTTCTCGAAGCATAGGCTTCTTCAGCGAACACGGGCCGATCCTCGGCGTACTCTCGGCGCTCATCCTCGGCGGGCTGGGCTTTCCCATTCCGGAGGATCTGGCGTTGCTCGGCGCCGGCTACCTGGTGTGGCACGGCGACGCCACGCTCGCGGTGATGATCCCCGTGTGCCTCGGCGGGATCATCGCCGGCGACTGCATGCTCTACTGGGTCGGGCGCGTGTTCGGCGAGCGCATCACGCAGCACCGCTTCATCTCGCACGCGCTCACGCCGGCGCGGCTCGCGCGCGTGCGCGGCTATTTCCGCCGGCACGGCGAGAAGACGCTCTTGGTCGCGCGGCTGGTCGCCGGCGCTCGCGCGTTCTTTTTTCTCGCGGCGGGCACCATGCGCATGTCGTTCGCGCGCTTCCTCGCGTTCGACGCCATCGGCGCGTGCGTGGCCACCGCGGTGTGGATCTCCGTCGGCTTCTTCTTCGGCGCGCACATCCATCGCGTGCGCTCGGTGGCGACGCGCATCGAGCACTGGCTGCTCGCCGGCCTGCTGGTGATCGCCGTCGCGTGGATCTTCCACCGCCTGTCGCGGCGAAAAGTTTCCGGTCCTCCCGAGCCGACGCTGTAAACTGTCGCGATGCCGCTCGCAGGCACGTTCTCCACCATGCCGTTCGCCGATCTCCTGCAGTGGCTCGGCGACAACCGTCGCGACGGGACGCTGGCGGTGGCGCTCGACTTCGAGGAGCGCTACCTGCGCTTCGAGCGCGGGCAGATCGTGGCGTACGGCTCGGACGATCCGATGGCGCGCGATCTCGGGCGCCTGTGCTTGCAGCGCGGCCTGGTCGACGAGCCGGCGCTCCTGCGCGCGGTCGAGCTACAGGCGAAGAGCCAGATGCCGCTCGGCGACGTGCTGGTGGCCGAGGGCCTGGTCGACGCCAACTCGCTCGAAAAAGCGGTGCGCGCGCACGTCGAGGAGACGGTGCTGTCGCTGTTCTTGTGGCCGGACGGGCGCTTCACGTTCTCCGAGCCGCACGCAGTGCCGTCGCTGGAGGCGCACGACTGGATCCCGGTCGAGTTCCTGCTCGACGAGGCGATCGACGTGCGCGAGGTGTTGATGGAGGGCATGCGGCGCCTCGACGAGTGGAACCGCATCGTCAAGGTGCTGCCGTCGGACGACGTGCAGCTGCACGCGCTCGGGCCGGCGGAGGATCTGCCGGTGCTCGAGGACATCGCCGCGCACCCCGAGCCGCCGACGCTGGGCGGGCTGCTCGCCGAGCGCAACGACAGCCGCTACGCGATCTGCGAGCAGCTGGTGCGCGCGTTCGAGCGCGGGCTGCTCGCCGTCGAGGCGGGCGGTCCGCAGCCGCCGCCGTCGACCAACCGCGGCGCCACCACCGTCGAGCACCTGCTGCGCGCGGCCGAGTCGCTGGCCGCCGAGGGGCAGCACGACGAGGCGGCGACGCTCCTGCGCAGCGCGGTCGGCATCGATCCGTTCCGCGCCGAGGCGCGCGCGCTGCTCGGCAAGATCGGCGCGGCGCAGCTCACCGCGCTCTACGCCTCGCTGCCGCGCGATCACGTGCCGCGCGCGAAGCTCTCGGCGGCGCGCATCGCCACCCTGCCGCTGTCACCGCGCGAGCGCCGCCTGCTCTCGCACATCAACGGCCGCTGGGACGTCGGCGCGCTGGCGCTCACCACCGCGCTCGGCGAGCTGGAGACGCTGCGCGCGCTGCGCCGGCTGATTCACGCCGGCGTGGTCACGCTGTCGCCGCCCGCCACGCGCTCGTAGATCGCGCGCAGCTCGGCGAACCCGTGGCGCAAACGATCCTGCGCCACGTCGCCGTCGAGCGTCTCGTGATCGTCGTACAGCGCGCGCAGCACGCCGACCTGCCGTCCGAGCGTGTGCAGGAGCGACCGTAGCTCGCCCGGCGGCTGGCGATCGAGGCGGCGCTGCCACGCGTTGAGCTCGCGCTCCCAGGCCTGCAAGTCGAACTCGTTCATCGCTTCCGTGCGATCGCAAGTCGCGTTCCCACCGGCGAGCGCCCACTTCCTCGACGGGAGTGTGCACGCCCGGCACACGATCGTTCGCTTCGTGCGCACGGCGTACACAGCCCCGGTCGGTGGCATGTGCGCTGCTTATCAACGGATCGTGCCCCTCATCCGCGCCGCACGCTGGCTGCGCACCCTGGTCCGACTCGCCCGGCGCGGCGCGACCGCGAGCCCGGTCGAGCCCGCGCGCCGCCGCGTGGTGCTGCTGCAGATCGACGGCCTGTCGTCGGCGCGGCTCGAGCGCGCGCTCGCCCGCGGCGAAATGCCGCACCTGCGCCGCTGGCTCTCGTCGGGCGCGGCGCGGCTGCGCGCCATCGAGGCGGCCACCGCGCCGTCGACGCCGGTGTTCCAGGCCGGGCTGCTCTACGGCGATCACGCCGACGTGCCCGGCTTCGGCTGGTTCGATCGCAAGCTCGGCCGCACCGTGCGCATGGATCTCGCCGAGGACGTCCTCGCCATCGAGCGCAGCATCCTGCGCCGCGGCCACGCCCGCGGACGCGCGCGCCGCCCGACGCTGCTCGACGGCGGCGGCGTCAGCTACGGCACCATCTGGCCGGCGGGCGCGGCGCAGGCGTTCTTCAACGTCACCTCGCCGATCCAGGCCACGCTGTCGTCGGGACGCCTCGATCCGCGCGCGCGCCGCATGGTCGAGAACGTCTACGATCGCCTGCTCTCGACGTGGGCCGGCCTGGCGATCGCCGGCCGCCTGGCCGCGCGCTTCGCCCTCGAGCTCGGCGTCGGCGTGTGGGACTTCGCGCGCTGGTGCCGCCGCATCCGCACCACGCGCTTCGAGTGGCGCTTCTTGTACATGCGCCTCGTGGTCTCCGTGATCATGCGCGACGTGGCGACGCAGGGCGCGGTGGTCGACGTGCTGCGCGGCGTGCCGGTGATCTACGTCGACTACCTCGGCTACGACGAGTACGCGCACCGCCGCGGTCCCGACTCCGAGATGGCGCTGTACAACCTGCGCGGCATCGACAGCGCGATCGCGCGCGTGGTGCGCGCCACCCGCGCCGTGCCCGAGTACGGCTACGACGTCTACGTGCTCTCCGATCACGGCCAGACCGCGACCACGCCGTTCGAGCGCGTGGTCGGCTCCGACCTGCACCGCTTCGTCCTCGAGCACGCGTTCCACGGCGCCGCGGGCGACGGCTCGGTGGAGTCGAGCGCGATCCGCGAATTGGTCAGCGTGCGCGAGACCGAGCTGTGGCTGCGCACGCTGTGGCGCCCGCTGCGCCCGCCGCTGTCGCTCTACGTCGGATGGCTCAAGCGGCGGCTGCAAAAAAGTCTGTCGCGCGCCGAGCAGCTCAACGCGCTCAGCGGCATCGAGGTGGTGACCGGCGGCTCGATCGCGCACCTCTACTTCCGCGGACTGCGCGACGCCACCGTCGAGCGGATCGCCGCGCGCTGGCCGGGCCTGGTGCACGCGCTCGCGCGCTCGCCGGCGATCGGCCTCATGGTCGGCCGCGGCCGCCACGGACCGGTGCTCTACTTTCGCGGGCGGCGCTATCGGCTCGACGATCGCCGCGCGCTCGAGCGGCTCGAGCCGTTTCGCCGCCTCGGCTACGACCTGCTGATGGGCCACTTGCGCCAGGCGGTCGACGGGCGCCGCTCGGGCGACCTGGTCGTGTACGGCGCGTTCGCGGAGGCGGGCGACATCGCGTTCGACTTCGAGTTCGGCTCGCACGGCGGCATCGGCCCCGAGGAGCTGGACCAGTTCGTGATCCATCCCGCGCGCGTCGACTTCCCGCTCGCAGGCGCGGTCACCGCCGAAGAGTTCTATCGCTTCTTCCGCGAGCGGTACGTCGCGAGCGCGGGGCCCGAGCGCGACGCCGCGTGATGCGGGTGCGCGTGGTGAGCTGGAACGTGCACGGCTGCGTCGGCGGCGATCGGCGCTTCGATCCGGCGCGCACCGCCGCCGCGCTGGCCGCGCTCGCGCCCGACGTCGCGCTCTTGCAGGAGGTCGGCGACAATCGCGGGATCCATCCGCCGGTCGATCAGGCGACCGCGCTCGGCTCGACGCTCGGGCTCACGTGCGCCGTCGGCATCACCATGCGCGCGTCGCTGCACGGCTACGGCAACGCCACGCTGTCGCGCTTCGCCGTGCTCGACTCCGAGAGCGTCGATCTTTCGGTGCGCGGGCGCGAGCCGCGGCTGTGTCTGCGCACCGTCGTCGGGCGCGACGCGCTCCGGCTGGTGACGCTCAACGTGCACCTCGGCCTCGCGCCGGGCGAGCGGCGCCGGCAGCTCACGCAGCTCCTGCCGGCGATCGCCGACGGCGAGGAGCCGCTGGTGATGGGCGGCGACTTCAACGACTTTCCGCCGGGGCCGGTGAGCTTCACGCTGCGCTCGCGGCTGCTCGACGCCGGCGCGCGCCTCGCGCGGCCGCAGACGTGGCCGTCGCGCTTTCCGCTGCTGCGGCTCGATCGCCTGTACCTCTCGCGCGCGGTGCGGCTGGTGTCGGCGCACGTCGACCGCTCGGCCGCGTTTCGCGCCGCGTCGGATCACCTGCCGGTGGTGGTCGATCTCGACGTGCCCGAGTCGCCCGACGAGGGCGCGACCGATCCGCCGTGATGATCGCCGTGACGCGGCCGATTGACCCTACGGATTTCGAACGGTCGGGGACTCCACCCCCATGGGCCGCCGCGAAACTCCGCGGTAAACTTCCGTCCGAGCGCTGGCCGGCTTCTTGCGCTAGCCGGCGCCCATGGCCATGGCCGCGCAGAACGAAAAGCGTCCCCCCGGCAGCCTCGCGGAGCGGTTCTGGTCGATCGCGCGCAGCGCCGGCCCCGCCGCCGAGGACGCGACCGATCCCGATCCGCGCGCGGTCATCCGCCACGTCCTGCGCATCCTCGACGCGCTCGCCGCCGGCGAGGTCGGCGACGGCGTCTCGCAGTCGACGGTCTCGTTCCTCGCGCTCCTCCGCCAGCAGGAGGCCGAGGGCGATCTCTCGTACGCGTCGCCGGAGCAGGCGCGCGGCGACGCCATCGACGAGCGCTCGCTGGTGTTCTCCGTCGGCGTGCTGGTGTTCGAGGAGCTGACCGGGCGCCATCCGTTCGGCGCGGTGGCCAGCCAGCGGCGGTTCGCGCGCATGCAGAAGTTCGAGCTGGGCTCGGGCGTGCAGTACTTCCCGCAGGTGCCGGCGCAGCTGCGCACGGTGCTGATGCGCGCGATGGGCCCGTTTCCCGAGGAGCGCTACGCGTCGCTCAAGGAGCTGCGCCACCACCTCGAGCGCTACGCCGAGGGGCGCACCGACGAGACGCCGCCGAAGCCGAAGCGCGGCCCGTTGCGCGGACTGCCGCCGACGCCGGCCGATCTGCTGTTCGGCTCCGTCGAGGATTCGATCCCGACGACGGTGCACCACAAGGTCTCGTCGCCGCCGGCGCCCGCGAAGGCGAAGCCGCCGGCGCGCGAGTTCGAGCCGCGCGCCGCCGAGCCGGCCAGGCCGCGCAGCGCTAAAACGCGTCAAATCGCCGAACGGCTCGGCTGGGTGGCGATCGGCGCCGCGGGCGCGCTGGCGGTGTCGCTGATCGCGCTGCCGAAATTCCACCCGTCCGCGCCGCCGCCCGCGTCGTCCGCCGCCGTGCCGATCGCCCCGCCGTCGACGTCGGTCGCGCCGCGCGCCGCGGCGTCGTCGCCCGCGTCCGGCGCAGCGCCTGCGTCGATCGAGCCGCCCGCGGTCCCGCCGGTCGCGCCGCCGGTCGCCCGCTTCGACGTCGAGCTCGCCGGCCGCGCCGCGCTCGCGCAGGTGCGCTCGACGTGCTTCGAGGATCTCGACCACTCGGTGAGCTTCGGCGCCGGCGTGCTCTTCAACCCGTCGAGCCCGCTGTCGCGCCGCGCCTACCTGTCGCCCGACGAACCGCTCTCGCCCGACGAGCGCCGCTGCGTCGGCAAGGCGCTCACCGGCCTCTCCGCCGGCGGCGCCCCGCCCGACAAGACCACCGTGCCCGAGCTGCGCCTGCGCCTGCGCCCCGACGCCACGCTCGACACCGTCAAGGTCACGCTGCCGAAGTGATCAGTCGACGCCGGGGCACACGCCCGTCGCGCAAGCGGGGTTGATGATCGCCTGGATGTCGGGACAGTCGAGCAGCGTGTAGTCGAAGTCCACGCCGTCGCAGAGCGCGCCGCCGAACGAATCCGCGCAGAGCTGGTGTCCGCCGGCGTAGTAACAGTGGCTGTCGCTGGGGACGTGGTATTGCACGCGAACGTCCTCGCGGTCGGTCATGCAGGCGGCGCCATCGGCGATCCAAGTCAGCTGGTAGATGCACCATTGGGGAGCGCCGCACATCACCGTGACGGCGTCGATGCGCGGTCCATCGCTGAAGCAAACCGAGCGGCCGGCGCGCGCGCAGGTGCCCGACGGGTGGAAGCAGGCGGCGACGGCGGCGAAGAACTCGGCGGCGCAGGTGCCGGCGGCGGGCGTGCCGGCGCAGAAGGCGCCCGCGTCGACGGTGAATGGCGGCCAGGCGAGATCGACGGGCGGCGTCAGATCGGGCGCGAACGCGAGATCGCCAGGCGCGGTGAGATCGAGCGGCGCGGTGAGATCGAGCGGCGCGGCGAGATCGGGCGCGGCGAGATCGGGCGCGGCGAGATCGAGCGGCGCGGCGAGATCGGGCGTGTGCGCGAGATCGTCTGGGGGCGCGATGAGCAGCGGCGATTTGCCGCAGCCCCATTCGAGCAACGCAACCAGCAGCACGCGCCGCACGCGTACACTATAGCAAGCGGCGCGGCGCCTCACATCCGCTCGAGCACGTCGATGCCGAGGATCGCCAGCCCGCGCGACAGCGTCTCGGCCGTCAGCTCGCACAGCTTCAGCCGCGACGCGCGCTCGGCCGGCTCGGCCTTGAGCACCGGGTGCTCGGCGTAGAACGTCGAGAACGCGGTCGCCAGCTCGAACAGGTACTCGGCCAAGAGGTGCGGCCGCGCGCGCGTCACCTGCTCGACGCCGTCGGGGAACCACAACAGCCGCTTGACCAGCTCGCGCTCCGACGGCGCCAGCGCCGCGACCGGCCCGATCGGCCCCGCGCCCGCCTTGCGCAAAATCGACCGAATGCGCGCGTACGCGTACTGCAAATAGGGCGCGGTGTTGCCGGTGAGCGCCAGCGCCTTGTCCCAGGTGAACGTCACCGTGGTGGTGCGCTCCTTCGACAGGTCGTTGTACTTGACCGCGCCCAGCCCGACGACGCGCGCCACCTCGCGCAGCTCCGCCTCCGAGAGCGGCTCCTCCGACTCGGCGGCTTTGGCGCGCGCGATCTCGTAGGCGCGCCGCTCCGCCTCGTCGAGCAGCGCCTCGAGGTGGATCAGCTTGCCCTCGCGCGTCGAGATCGTCCCCTCGGGCAGACGCATGAGCCCGAACGGCACGTGCTCGAGCTTGACCTGCTCATCGAGCCCGAGCCGGTGCGCGGTGGCGAACAGCTGCTTGAAGTGAAGCTGCTGCCGCTCGTCGGTGACGATCAGGATGCGCGCCGGCCGCCACGTCTCCAGGCGATAGAACAGCCCGGCCACGTCGGTGGTGCCGTAGTTGTAGCCGCCGTCGGCCTTGCGGATCAAAAACGGCGGCAGCTCGTCGGTGCCGTCCGGCTTGCGAAAGAACACCACGATCGCGCCGCGGCTCTCCTCGGCGATCCCGCGCTTCACCAATTCCTCGACGGTGGCCGCCAGCCGGTCGTTGTAGAAGCTCTCGCCCAGCTCGACGTCGAACGCCACGCCGAGCCGCTTATAGACGCGGTTGAACTCCTGCTTCGAGACGTCGACGAACTTCTTCCACAGCGCGACGTTCTCGGGATCGCCTTGCTGCAGCTTCACCAGCTCGGCGCGCGCCTCGCGCAAGAGCGGCGGCGCGTTCTCGACCGCCGGCTCGTCGTCGCTCTCTTCGCCGTCAGCGTTCGCCGCCTGCGGCAAAATGCCGCGCTGGCCCTTTTCCTCGTCGATGAACTTGATGTAGAGGCGCAACAGCTCGGCGACCGGATCCTTGGCGAACGCGTCGGCGTCGAGCCACTTGCGCCACGCGACGATCAACTTCCCGAACTGCGTGCCCCAGTCGCCGAGGTGATTGTCGGCGATCACCGTGTAGCCGACCGCGCGCAGCGAGCGCTTGATGGCGTCGCCGATGATGGTCGAGCGAATGTGCGCGATGTGCATCGGCTTGGCGACGTTCGGCGACGAATAGTCGATCACCACCGTCTGTCCGCGCCCGAGATCCCGCAGCTCGAGCCCCGCGCCCGCGTGCTCCGCCAGCCACGCGTCGCGCAGATGCAAATTCACGAACCCCGGTCCGGCGATCTCCACGCGCTCGATCGCCGGGTGTTTCTCGACGGCGCCCGCGATCACCTGCGCGATCTCGCGCGGCGGCTTTTTCAGCGGCTTGGCCAATTGCATCGCGCCCGAGATCTGCAAGTCGCCGAACTCGGCCTTGGTCGAGCGCCCGACTCCGACGACGCCGGGCGTCTCGCCGAACTTCTCGCGCAGCGCCGCGCCGTAGAGCGCGCTCAGCTCCGAATACAAGACGTGCATGCGCCGCGAACGCTACCCGACGCGAAACCGATCTACAAGTCGGGCGTAGCGATATATAGTGGAGGCCCGCGAATGTTTCTCCGTCGCTACGTGGAGTGGCTGCACATCGGCTGGCCGGCCGGCACCGTCGAGCGGCTACCCGAGGTCGGCGACGGCGGCGTGACCGCGGTGCCGGGCGTGCGCGTGGTCGGCGACCTGACCGGCATCCCGCTGCTCAAGTTCTCCGCCGACACCGGCGCGCGCGCGGTGGCCGCGATCCTCGCCGAGGACGACTTCCAAAAACGCCGCGGCGCCGACGGCGCGGTGCTCGATCTGGCGATCATCGGCGGCGGCGTCTCGGGAATTTCCGCCGCGATGGAGGCGAAGCGCGCCGGCCTGCGCTTCGAGGTGTTCGAGGCGGCGCAGCAGTTCTCGACGGTGCAGAACTTCCCCAAGCAGAAACCGATCTACACCTACCCGACGGAGATGAAGCCGTCCGGCTCGATGCAGTTCACCGCCGACATCAAGGAGGCGCTGCTCGACGAGCTGGAAGATCAGCGCAAGCGCGCCGGCGTCGAGATCACGCGCGCGCACGTCGAGCGGCTCGAGCGCAAGGGCGGCGAGCTGGTGGTGCACCTCGAGGGGCGCGAGCCGGTGCGCGCGCTGCGCGCCATCGTCGCCATCGGCCGCAGCGGCAACTACCGCCAGCTCGGCGTGCCCGGCGAAAAGCTCGACAAGGTCTATCACCGCCTCTACGACCCGAAGGACTACAAAGGCAAGCAGGCGCTGGTGGTCGGCGGCGGCGACTCCGCCGTCGAGAGCGCGGTGGCGCTGTGCATGTCGGGCGCGCACGTCACGCTCAGCTATCGCGGTAAAGAATTCTCGCGCTGCAAACCGGAGAACCTCGACAAGCTGCGCCAGCTCGAGCGCGACGCGCGCGCGCACGTGATGGTCGAGGAGCCGACGTCCGAGCGCGTGAACACGGCGTTCGGCGGCAACATGACGCCGCGCCCGCACGACCTCGGCTCGCTGCGCGTGCTGTTGCAATCGAAGCTCATAGAGGTGCGCGAGGACGCCGCGCTCGTCGAGGATGCGAGCGGCAAGGCGGAGACGCTGCCGAACGACGTGGTGTTCGCCATGATCGGCCGCGAGCCGCCGCTCGACTTCTTCCGCCGCTCGGGCATTCCCATCCGCGGCGAATGGCGCGCGCGCACGTGGATCACCTTCATTCTATTCTTTGCGTTCTGCGCGCTGCTCTACGATTGGAAATCGGGCGGCGTTTTGGACTCGTATTTTCAAACGCGCCATTGGTTTCCTTATAACCTCCCCAAAGAGTTCGGCGCGTCGGCGTTATTCAAAACGCTGGCAATCACCATGCAAGAGCCGAGTTTCTATTATTCGGCCCTGTATTGCGCCATCGTGGTGATTTTCGGATTCCGCCGGATGAAACGGCGCAAAACGCCCTATGTGACGCGTCAGACCTGGAGCTTGATCGGGTTTCAAACCATTCCGTTATTCTTATTGCCGTATATCGTTTTGCCGTTCATGGGCCATTCGG
>DASREC010000149.1:0-2959 GCA_035652295.1 Polyangia bacterium | reverse complement strand
CAGGATCCACGTCATGGTGGTGTGCTCGCCGTGCATCGTGGCGATCGCCTCTTCGTGCGTCCCGCCGAGCACGCGGTACAGCTTGTCCTTGCCCTCGTGCATGTACGCGACCACGGTCTGCCCGTCGCGCTTGCCGTACAGCGTCGAGGTCTTGCCCGGCTCGACGGCGGCGAACGAGATGCGGATGTCGCCGAGCTTGGGCGCGTCCATCGTGCCGTCGCCTTGATAGATGTACTGCCCGAGCACGCGGCCCTTGCCGATGACTTGATCCTTGTGCAGGTCGACCGGCGTGCGCGACGGCAGCTCGATCTCCTCGGGCGAAAAGCCGAGGCCGCCGACCGACGCTTTGTCGGCGTAGAACGTGCGCGCCGAGACGCCGAGCGTCGGGTTGTGGTGCCCCTCCGAGTGCGCGAACTCCTCCGAGTCGCGCGGGCTCGAGGTCCACTTCTTGTCGTAGGTGTACGTGGTGATCTCGTCGGAGCCGCCGCCGAGCTTCTTCTTGGTCTCGGTTTTTTTCGTCTCGACCCACGCGTACATCTCGACTTCTCGACGGAGGCTGAGGTGCGCCGCCGGTTTCAGGAAGTCGGGATCGCCGATCTGCCCCTCGACCTTGAGCGGCGCGGTGATCGCGATCAGCTTGCCGTCCCCGTCCGCGCCGCCGCCGTCCGGTTTGACGACGACGGCGTGCTTGGCGACGGTCGAGATGTCGAGCCGCCCCTCGTTCCACCACAACAGCGGGAACGAGACGAAGAACAGCACGATCCCGACCAGGATCCCCTTGATCGACTCGATCAAGTTGTCGCCGAACGAGTGGTGCGTGACGTGCGAGTACGAATCGCTCATGGCCGCCTCCCTCCCAACCTACGGGTCACGACGCGCGAGCTTCCGACTCTAACACGCGCCTATTAATGGAGGAGCAGCTCCTGGACGATCACGATCGGCTCGCCGGCGGCGTCGAAGCCGCGGAAGACGGCGGCGGCGCGGCGCGCGCCGGCGGGGCGGGGGAGCGAGGCCAATTCGCCCGACGCGGCGGCTTTCTCGACGGGGCGCGAGAAGATCTGCTTGCGCGTGCCTTCGGGCAGCTCGCCGTAGATCGCCAGCGTGCCGGCGCCGAGCGCGAAGTCGCCGGCTGTGACGTGCAGCGCGCCGTCCTTTTCCTCGAGGTCGAGGCGGCCGCGGAACAGGAGCTCGAGCGTGGCGGCGGCGTAGCCGGCGACCTCGGGCAGGAGCGCGGCGGCGTAGTCGGCGTGGCAGCGATCGTCGAGCGTCCACTCGACGCCGTCGCGGGTGCGGCGAAATGCCGCAAGGTGCTGGACGCCGTCGCCGGCGACGTAGCCGGCCGCGCGCGCGCCGGGCTGCGCCTCGGGGAACGCGTAGGCGCCCGCGCTCGGCAGCGTGCCGTCGGAGAAGAAGCGGCGCTGCGTGCGCTCGGCGAGCCCGTGGCCCTGCCCGTCGCGGAACAGCTCGGCCAGGTGCTTGACGTCGAGCGGCGGCGCCGACGCGTCGGGCAGCGCCACGCGGCCGTAGCGCTCGGCGACGAAGCGATCGTAGCGCGCGCCGTCGGCCTCGAGCGCCACGCGGAAGTCGTTGCGCACCATCGCCGGATCGCCCGCGTCCTCGACGAGGTGCGCCAGCGCGCCGGCGGCGAGCAGCGATTTGGCCAGCGCGTCGTCGCGCTCCTCGCGCGAGGCGGCGGCGGCCGAGCGCTCGCGCTCGTCGAGGAAACGCGCGAGGCCCCAGTCGTTCACCGCGCGCTGCGCGATCGCCCACGCCGGGCTCGCCAGGCCCGTGCCGTCGAAGCTGGCGCCGGTGAACAGCCCGCGCACGGTGCCGATGCCGGTCACCACGTCGTTGATGCGCGTGCGCAGCGCGCTCGACGCGTCGTCGAACAGCCCCGCGCCGCGCGCCGGATCGAAGAAGTGGTTGCGCGTGCGGTGCGCCGGCACGCCCTCGAGCGCGGCGCCGGCGGTGAGCCACGCGAGCGCGGTCTGCATCCCGCTCGCGTCGGGAACGAAGCCGCCTTCCGGATCGAGGCGGTTGAGCCGCTGGCGCAATTCGGCGTCGCCGGGCGCGAGCTTGAGCCGCTCGTACAGCCCGAGCGGGCGGCCGAGCTTGTCGATGAGCACGCGATGCAGCGTCGAGGCGAGCGCGGCGCGCTCGGTGAGGCCGGCGTGCGTGATGGTCTCGTAGCCGCGCGCCGGCGGCGAAAACGAAAGCGCGAACGCGAGCGCGAGCGAACCCGCGAGCGCGAGCGCGAACGGCGAACGGCGGCGGGTCATCGCTTGAGCTCCGGCGCGCGCAGCTGGAATGGATTTTCCTCTTCCGGTTTTTCTTCTGGCTTCTCTTCGTCGGGCTTCTTCTCGACGGGCGCGGGCTCGGGCGCGCGGCCGAGCCGCTCGCCGCGCCCGAGCAGCCGCTTGAGCAGCGCCGCGGTCTGGTCGGCGTCGCGGCAAAGCTCGACGCCGCACGTCAGCTCGATCACCACGCCGCGCGCGCGATCCTCGACGGCGGCGGCGAGGATCGTCGGCGGCTTGCCGCCCTTGGCGTCGCTGCCGCGCAGCGAGCGATCGCCCATTTCATTCTTCGCCTCGACGTTCGGCACCTCGCGCAGGAGCGAGTCGAAGCGCGCGTCGGCGGCGGCGGGCGTGCCGAGCTTCCACACGCGGATCGCCGCGTCGAACGACTCCGGTTTGCCGGTGGCGCGGAAGTGGCGGCTGTCGTAGGTCGTCGTCTGCGGCAGATCGCCCAGCCGCTCGACGGTGAACTCGGCCTTGGTGCCGGTCGCCGCCTTGAGCTCGTCGAGCGACAGCAGCACGCCGGCGTCGAGCAGCGGTCCCGCGGGCGCGATCTCCTCCTGCGTGCGCGGCGGCGCGCCCAGCTCCAGGCTCGCCTCGACCAGCTCGCGATCGAGCGCGCGCTTGACCTCCGCGCCGCCGCCGAGGAAGCGCACGTGCTTGAC
>DASREC010000148.1:0-15468 GCA_035652295.1 Polyangia bacterium | reverse complement strand
CTCTTTCGAGGAGCGAAAAGGGAAGCGCCGTTCATCTCCCGCGCGTTTTCCGTCGGCCGCGGGCCGCGGGCGCGCCCGCCGTCGTCGGTGTGCGGTTTGCAACTTCGATTGATCGGCGGTGTGTGCCATGCGCGAAGGCGACGTGCTCGTGATCGACGACGACGAGGATCTCGGCATCGTCATCGAAGAGGTGCTGGGGACCGAGGGCTACCGCGTGCGGCGGGCGACCTCGATGCGCGACGGGCTGCTCGCCGTCGACGACGAGGAGCCGAGCCTGGTGCTGCTCGACTGGTGCCTGCCCGACGGCGATCCCGACGAGCTCGCGCGCCTCTTGCGCGATCGCGGCGTGCCGGTGGTGCTGACCTCCGGTGACGATCGCGCCCAGGAGCGCGGCGTCGAGATCGGCGCGGTGGCGGTGCTCGGCAAGCCGTTCGATCTCGACGAGCTGCTCGAGGTGCTACAGCGTCACGTGCGCGCCGGCGACGAGCGGCACGTCTCCCCGTAGCTATTCGTAGCGCAATCCCTCGACCGGCTCGAGCCACGCCGCCTTGAGCGACGGGTAGACGGTCGCGAGAAAACAGATCGCGAGCGTGATGCCGGCGGTCAGCACCAGCTCGAGCGGGTTCACCTGCACCGGCAGGCGATCGATCAGGTACACCTGCGCGTCGAGCTTGTAGCCGTAGCGCTCGACCACCGCGCACAGGAGCACGCCGAGCGCGAGCCCCGCCGCCGTGCCCGCCGCGCCGATGGTGAGCCCGGCGATCTGGAACACCCGCGCGATCGCCGCCGCGCGCATGCCCATCGATTTGAGGATCGCGATCTCTTTCGTCTTGTCGACGACGAGCATGGTCATCGCCGCGACGATGTTGAACGCGGCGACGAGGATGATCAGCGTCAGGAAGATCACCAGCGCCACCTTCTGCATGCGCAGCGCGGTGAACAGGTTGTGATTGAGATACTCCCAGTCGATGACCTTGAACGGCGTGCCGCCGAGATCGCTCTCGAGGCGGTGCGCCACGTCGGCGGCGGCGTCGACGTCGTCGAGCTTCATCTCCACGCCGGTCACCGTGTCGCCGAGCGGATAGAACGCCTGCGCCTCTTTGAGCGTCACGTACGCCAGCCGCCGATCGTACTCGTCGAACCCCGAGTAGAAGATCCCGGCGACGCGGAACTCGCGCAGCGTCGGCTGGTTGCCCTTGCCGAGCCCGTCGGGCGTCCACTCCTTCGGATCCAGCTCCGACTTGGGCGCGAGCACGCGCACGCGATCGCCGATCTTCGCCTTCAGCTTCTTCGCCAGCTCCTTGCCGAGAAAGATCGCCGGCAGCGGCGCGCCGCCGTCCGAGGGCGCGAGCGCCACGTCGAGATCGGCCATCTTGCCGTCGGTGAGCTTGTCGGCGATGTCGAGCACGCCGGGCGAGAGCTTGGTGTCGATGCCTTTGACGACCAGCCCCGACGTCTGCGGGCCGCGCGAGATCATCATCGGGTTGAAGAGGAACGGCGCGACCGCCTTCACGTGCGGCTCCGACGCCGCCTTCTCCATCACGCTGCGATACTCGGTGAAGTCCTGCCCGTATTTCAGCACGAGGATGTGCGCGTTCACGCCGAGGACTTTTTGCTGGAACGACTGCTGAAAGCCCGACGTCACCGACAGCACGACGGTGAGCGCCGCCACGCCGAGGATCACGCCGATGATCGACACCGTGGTGAACACCGAAAAAAAGTTCAGCAGCAGAAAGACGACGAACACCAGCGCCGTCGGGATGGTGAGGATCGCGCCGACCTGCGCCTGCCCGAACGCGAAGAACGCCACCTGCGTCGCGATCAGCGACAGCAGCGCGACCAGGGTGACGATCATGACCGCGCGGCTGTGGCGGCGGCGATAGAGGTAGCGCCAGGCGACGAAGGCTTCGGCGTACTCGGCGAGCGCCATGGGGCGCTAGACCCTTAGCACAGTCGGGTTACTTACACACGCCCTTGGTCGGGTGGCCGATGTTCAGGCAGTTGGCGGGCGGGCCGCACTCGGTGGTGCCGAGCGTGCAGAAGTTGGTGCACTTGCCCTGCCAGCACATGAACAGGATGTCGCAGTCGGAGGAGGCGCTGCACGCGGCGCCGAGGTTGTTGCACGAGGTGCACGACTCGCAGCGGCCTTGCGTGGCGGTGTAGAAGCGGCACACGTCGAGGAACGGGCACTCGCCGAGGCTGCCGGGGGTGGTGCAGGCGGGGCCGCTGGGATCGGGGAGCGAGAGGCCGGGATCGAGCGCGCCGCCGCTCGCCATCGATAGATCAGCCGGCGCGGGGCGCGACAGATCGGCGGGCGTGGCTTGCGACAAGTCCGAGGGGGCATGCGCCAGATCGGCGATTGGCTGCATTCCATCCGAGCGGATCGCCAGGTCGCCCGGCGCGCCGAAATCGCCGCCCGCCCCGTTTCTCGTGTCCGCGCCGCCGTCCGCGCCCGCGCCGTCGCTGGCCAAGAGGTGCGGGCAGCCGGCGAGCGTGGCGAGCGCGATCAAGGCCATGGAGAGACGCACGTGCAAAGCTACGAGCCGCGTCAGCGACCCTTCCAGCTCGGCGCGCGCTTCTCGAGGAAGGCGGTGAGCCCCTCGCGCGCGTCCTCGGTCGAGAGCACCGCGACGAGCTGCTGCTCGAGGTGGCGCAGCGCCGGCTCGAGCTCGAGATCCTGCACGCGGTAGAACGCCTCGAGGCCGAGCCGCATGACGGCCGGCGACTTGGACGCCAGCTTCTGCGCCAGCGCGTCGACCTCCGCCTCCAGCTTTTCGCGCGGCACCGCGCGCGTGATCAGCCCCATCGACGCCGCCTCGCCCGCCGAGATCTTGTCGCCGGTCATCACCAGCTCGAGCCCGCGCTTGCGCGGCACGTTGCGGAAGATGGTCGCCATGATCATCATCGGCCACAGCCCGACGTTGATCTCGGGCGTGCCGAGCTGCGCGTCGTCGGCGGCGATCGCGACGTCGCACGCCACGACGAGGCCGAGCCCGCCGGCGAGCGCGTGGCCGTTGACCATGGCGATGGTCGGCTTGCCGACGCGGGTGAGCGCCAGGTTGAGATCGACGAACGTGCCCGGCCGGGTGGCCGCGCCGCCGGTCGCTTGCAGCGGGGTTCCGCCCGAGCCCATCGACGACAGATCGCCCCCGGCGGAGAACACCTTGCCGGCGCCGGTCAGCACGATGACGCGCACCGCCTCGTCGGCGCGCGCCGCCTCGAGCGCGTGCAAGAGCTCGCCGATCGTCGTCGGGCCGAGCGGGTTTCGCTTCTCCGGCCGATTGAGCGTCACCCGCGCGATCGCGCCGCGCACCTCGTACAAAATCTCCGAATACGCCATGGGCGGGAATCTACCAGAAAGGGCGCCCGCGACGTTTCTTGACACGCAGCGACGGGCGGCGGTAGCGTGGTGCGACGGAAGATGCGTGCCGCTCTCATGCGCGCCACCCTGGCGCTGGCTGTTCTGCTCGCGTGCGCGGCTCCCGCGAGCGCCGATCAGAACGATTTTACGCTCGAGCGGCTCATCGGGCCGCCGGTCGTGCCGGGTACTATTAATGATCCGTCGACGATCGCCATCCAGTCGAGCTACCGCAGCCTGATGAGCGAGATGGGCGTCGTCATGTCGCCCAAGTTCCTCTCGCCCGCCGATACGCTCGGCTGGTCGGGGTTCCAGCTCTCGTTCGACACCAGCTTCACGGCGATCTCGAACAAGGCCGACTACTGGCAAAAAGGCGTCGAGAAGGTCTCGTCGGGGTTCTTGCCGACCATCAGCGTGTTCGCGCGCAAGGGGCTGTGGCTGCCGCTGCCGTCGATCGAGATCGGCGCCGGCGGCACCAAGCTGCTCGACTCGGAGATCTACGCGCTGCAGCTCTACATCAAGTTCGCGCTGCACGAGGGCTTCCACCACCACGACTCGTGGCTGGGCGTGATCATGCCGTCGATCGCGTTCCGCGGCGCGGTGTCGCACCTGTTCGGCTCGTCGCAGGTGGACATGACCATCATCTCGGTCGACGCGTCGATCTCGAAGTCGTTCGGCATCGCCGGCGTGCTCAAGCTCGATCCGTATCTCGGCGCCAACGTGCTGCTCAACATCGTGCGCTCGGGCGTGATCGACACGTCGCCCAACGTCGACGCGTTCAAGCAGGGGCCGATGGGCGTGGACCTGAACGCCAACACCACGTTCCTCGACCAGGACACGATCGTGCGCTGGCGCCTGTTCGCCGGCTTCCGCCTGGTCTACTGGAAGTTCGCGCTCACCGGCGAGTTCGCGTACACGCTGTGCAACGACTCGGGCGGCGACTGCGGCGTCAACAAGTCGGCGAAGATCCCCGACCGCTCCGACGGGCAGGCGCAGATCTCCTTCTCCGGCTCCGTCCTCTTCTGACGCGCGGCTACTCTTTTTCGTCGAGGCGCTTCTCGATGTCGCCGAGGCGCTGCGCCAGCGCGCGGATCTCTTTTTCCAGGCCGGCGAGCGGCGAGACCGCCTCGACCGCGTGGCGGATGCGCTCGTCGACGCGCTTCTGCCACTCGTCGAACGTCTGCTGCGAGCGCTCGAGGAACTCGCGCACGGTGCCCGCCGGCTGCGCCTGACCTTCGCCGCCCTCGACCGGCGTCTCGCCGCCGTCGCCGCCGCCCTCTTCCTTGTCGCGGCGGAACACGGCGCGCACCTTCTCGCCCGCCTGCGTGGCGAACATCTGGATCGACTGCCCCGACGTCTGGATGATGTTGCGCAGCGCCGACAGCGGCAGGAAGCTCGCCTTCTTCTCCTCCTCGAAGATGATCTGCGCCAGCGTGATGGCGGTGAGATCCTCCTTGGAGTTGTTGTCGACGATCTTCACGTCCTCGCCCGAGCGGATCATCTCGGCGATCTGATCGAGCGTGACGTAGCGGCTGCGCTGCGTGTCGTAGAGCTTGCGGTTGGCGTAACGCTTGACGACCCGGGTCTCGGCCATCCTCGACGACTATCACGCCGCCAGCCGTCCGTCGAGAGGTGGTGCTACGATCGGGCGCGGTGGACGCGCTCACCTTCTCGCGGCGGTTGGCCGCGCTGCCGGCGCTCGCCATGCGCCAGGCGCTGGTGCGCGAGACGCTGGCCGCGCTCCCGGTCGAGGCGGCGGCGCGCCTCTGCGGCGAGCTGGTGCGCCGCGGCCGCGACGGCGCGCCGTACGACCTCGGGCTGATCGCGCTGAGCGCGGTGCTCGACGCCGGCGAGCTCGGCTACGATCGCCACGGCGAGCTGTACGCCGAGGCGCGCCGCGCCGGCGACGAGCCGCTCGCGCGCCTCTTGCTGTCGGCGCAGAAGCCGCCGCCCGGCGCGCCGTCGGCGGCGCCGATCCCCGGCCAGTCGGAGCTGACGCTCGGCCAGCGCAAGTCGCTCGCGCGCGGACGCCGCCGCGAGATCCTCGATCGCCTGCTGCGCGATCCCGACGCGTCGGTGATTCAAATCCTGCTCGGCAACCCGCGCGTCACCGAGGCCGACGTGGTGCGCCTGGCCGCGCGCCGCCCGACCACCGCGGCGGCGCAGCGCGCGATCTTCCGCTGCGAGCGCTTCATCGCCCGCTACCAGGTCAAGCGCGCGCTCGCGCTCAATCCGTACACGCCGAGCGACCTGGCCGCGCGGCTGGTGCCGATGCTGGTCAGGGCCGACCTGCGCGCGATCGCCGACGACGCGCAGCTGGCCGATCCCGTGCGCCAGGCGGCGCGCGAATTGGTTAAACCATTGCGGTAGTGGTTAAACCATTACGGAGGGCGGGAGGAGACGCGCGATCAGGAGTTCTTGCTGACGTCGGCGGGCGGCTTGGCGGCGCTGGAGGCCTCGGACGAGATCTCCTTCTTCTTGGGCGACACGTCGATCTCGTCGTTCCCCGACGCTGCGCGCTTGAAGTTCTTGATGCTCTTGCCGAGCGCGTCGCCGATCTGCGGCAGCTTGCCGGCGCCGAAGACCAGAAGGACGATGATCAGCAGGATGATCAGTTCGCCGAAGCCGAGCCCCATGGAGCCCTCCGATGCTCCAGTAGTAGCACCATTCCCCGCCCTCGTCGAATCCGCGCGCGCGCGATACAATGGTTGAACGAATGAGCCCTCCACTTGCCGTGCTCGCGCTCGCCGTCGGGCTGGCCGTGCACGTGGAGCTGCTGGCGCGGCTGCGGCGCGCCGAGCCGGGCAAGCCGTGGTGGTTCGGCTACGCGCGCGACGGCGCCAACCTGTCGGCGGTGCTGATGCTGTGGGGCGGCTTCCTGCTCGTCGGCTACCGCGCGCCCGAGGCGCTGCTCGCCGGCATGCTCACGACGCTCGTCACCTATCTCGCCGACTGGACGATCGCGCGCGCGCTGCGCATCGGCCGCGCGCGGCTGGTGCTCGCGATTCCGCTCGCCGCCTGGCTGGCCGCGATCGCGCTGTGGCCGCACGCGATTGGTTTAACCATTGCCGGCTGGATCGCCGCCAATCAGCCGCTCTAACGCAGCCGCTTCGCGATCAGCCTTTGACGCGCTCGGTGGGATCGACCGTCGTCGACGGATCGATGAACAGGTTGCCGTTGGTGTCGACGATCAGCTTGAAGTGCGTCAACGGCACCGTCGCCGGCGCGGTCGGGTTCTGCCCGCCGAAGTCGAACGTCGAGCCGTGGCAGTTGCACTGAAACCCGAACGGCAGACCGCTCTGCATCGAGTTGAACAACACCGGGCAATACATGTGCGTGCAGTAAGCGGTCATCGCGTACAAGCCGTTTTGATCGCGGCACACGTAGACGAAGTGATCGGGGATCTGCACCTCGATCGCCTCGTTCATCGCCACCGCCGACGCCGGGCCGCCGTTGTAGTACTGCACGCCGCCGCCGAGACAGCCCGCCTGCACCGGCAGCAGGCTCGACGCCACGATCAGGCCGGACGCCTGACAAAATTTCCGTCGACCCTCGTCCATGGTTCCAGTCTCCGCCGGTGACGCGCACAAGACAAGTGGACCGCGTACAATCTTTTCAATGCGCGCTGCCCTGGCTGCCGTCGCCGCGCTGACGCTCGCCGCGTGCGGCGCGCGCTCGTCCGCGCCCGCCGGCGCCGCCGAGTTCATCGCCGAGGACTCCGACTTCGCGTCGTTCCGCGAGTGGACGTCGTTCCAGTTGCCGTCGACGAATCCGGTCTCCGACCTGGTCTATCCCGCCGGCGCGCGCGTCGCGTACCTCGACCAGCGGCCGCCGCGCGGCGCCACGCGCTATCCCAACGGCACGATCATCGTGAAGGCGATCGAGCTCGGCGCGGGCCCGAGCGACTGGGAGATCTTCGCGCGCGCGAAACGCGGCGGCGACTTCAACGCGGCCGGCGCGGTCGGCTGGGAGTTCTTCCTCTTGCGCATCGGCGCGGACGGCCGCGCGCACATCACCTCGCGCGGCGTGGCGCCGACCGACGACGGGCGCGGCCCCGACATGGGCCTGCCGTCGGCGGCGGGCGGCTACTTCGACAGCGGCGCCGTCGAGCCGTGCAACGTGTGCCACGGCGACGCGAGGCGCGCGGCCGACGATTACATCTGGAGCGAGCAGCTCACGCCGTCCGCGACCGCCGAGTGATCCTCAGTCGCCGTCCGGCCCGACGAAGCGCGCGATCTGCTTTTCTTCGAGCGGCATGAAGCGCCCGCGCGCGGTGGCAATGGTCAAACCATTGGGATCGATCAACTTACCCGCGCCGAACACGAAGCGCCCGTGCCGCCGCACGTACCAACCTTCGGCGCGCACCTCGACGCCCTCGAGTAGCGGGCGGCGATACGTGACGTTGAGCTCGACGGTGGCGCACTTGCCGTCGGTGCGCAGGCCGCACGCCACGCCCACGACCTCGTCGAGCAGGCTGGCGGTGATGCCGCCGTGGATCGCGCGCGAGAAGCCGCGGTGCGTGCGCCCGGGCGTGAAGCGCAGCGTGACCTTGTGGCCGTCGCGCTCGAGCGCGAGGTTGAGCCCGCCGGGATTGTCGGTGCCGCACACGAAGCAGCTCTTCGGTCGAAAGATCGGCTCGCCCACGTTTCGACGATTACCACAAAACTTGAGGCGCTCGGGAGCGCGGGCTACCTTGGGCTCGCATGTGGCGCTGGCTGCTCGCGGCATTTCTCGTCGGTGCGCTGGGCGGCGGACGCGCGCCGGCCGCGCCGCTGCCGGAGGACGCGGTCGGCCGCCGCGCGATCCGCGGCGCGCCGGCCGACGCCGCGCGCGAATCGGACGAGCTGCGCGCGCTGCGCGAGTTCGACGAGGCCAGCTTCCCGCGCCCGTCGCTGATTGGCGGCCCCGGCGCGCGCGGCGACGACGACGATACCGCCGGCGAGGGCGCGTCGACCGGCGGCGTGTCGACCGGCGGCGCGTCGACCGGCGGCTCGACCGGCGGCGCGTCGAGCGGCAACGCGCGCCGCGTCTCGCTCACCGGCGGCGTCGGCCCCGACGCGATCCGCGACGAGCTGCGCTCCCCCGAGCCCGCGCGCGCGCGCCCCGTCGAGCCGACCGCCGCCATCCCGTGGCTCGGCGAAATCAAGCTGCCCGATCTCCCGGTGCGCCTCGACCCGCGCACGCTGCGCTACCTCGAGTTCTACAAATCCGATCCGCGCGGCCGCGCCATCATGGCCTCGTGGCTGCGCAAGCAGGGCCGCTGGCGCGCGCTGTTCGAGGACGCGCTGCGCCGCGCGCGCCTGCCGCTCGCCCTCATCTATGTAGCGATGATCGAGAGCGGCTACGATCCGCACGATCGCTCGCACGCCGGCGCCGTCGGGCTGTGGCAGTTCATGCCCGAAGGCGGCAAGATCTACGGCCTGCGCATCGACTACTGGGTCGACGAGCGAAAAAATCCCGAGCGCTCGACGGAGGCGTTCACCCACTACATCGCCGATCTCAAGGAGCGCTTCGGCGCGTGGCCGCTGGCGCTGGCCGCGTTCAACGCCGGCTACGGCGCGGTGCTGCGCGCCATGCAGAAGTACAACACCAACGACTACTGGGAGCTGTGCCGCCACGAGGACGGGCTGCCGTGGGACACGCTGCTCTACGTGCCCAAGGCGATGGCGGCGGCGATCGTCGGCGAGAACCGCAAATTGTTCGGCTACGACGAATTGCCGACGGAGGCGGCCTACGCGTTCGACGCCGTGAGCGTGCCGACGTCGATGAGCTTCGCGCAAATCGCCAAGGCCGCGGGCACGAGCGTCGCCGAGATCGAGACGCTCAATCCCGAGCTGCGCCGCAAGCGCACGCCGCCCGAAGCGTGGGAGGCGCGGGTGCCGCGCGGCGCGGGCGCGCGCTTCGCCGCCAACTATCTCGCGCACCGCGAATTGGTCAAACCATTCGTCGTGCGCTTCGGCGAGCGGCTCGACGACCTGGCGCGCGAGTACGGCCTCACGCCCAAAGAGCTGCGCGCGCTCAACGGCGTCGACGACTCGGCCGAGGTGCGCCCCGGCCTGACGCTGCTCGTCCCCGACGGCAAAAAGCCGCTGCCGCCCCTGCCGTGCGACACCGTGATCGTCGCCGTGCCCGACAAGGACGCGGTGGTCGCGGGGCGCCGGCGCGTCTTCTACCGCACGCTGCCGCAGGACGCGATCGGCGACGTGGCCGGTTTCTTCAAGGTCAAACCAATCGATCTCGCGCGCTGGAACCACCTCGATCTCGACGCGCGGCTGGCGTCGGGCATGGTGCTCCAGCTCTGGGTCGCGCCCGACTTCGACACGTCGAAGGCGGCGCTCGTCGATCCGTCGATCGTGCGCGTGGTGACCACCGGCTCCGACGAGTTCTTCGATCTCGTCGAGGCGAAGCACGGGCGCGCGCGGCTCACCTACGTGGTCAAGAAGGGCGACGACCTCAAGCGCATCGGCAAGAAGTTCGGGCTCAAGGTCGCCGACCTCGAGCGCATCAACCGCTTCGGCGCCGGCCACACCAACCTCACCGTCGGGCAGAAGCTCACCGTGTACCGCGCGATGACGCCCGCCGAGCGCGTCAAGGCGGCGTGCCGGATCGTCCCCGGCGGGGCCGATCGCGCGGCGATCGATCGCGCGGCGCACGATCCGCCCGCGGCCGATCCCGATCTCGACGCCAGCGGCGACAGCGGCGAGCCGCGCGAGCCCGACCTCAAGCCGCGCGCGTTGCCGCGGCCGCCGCCCGTCGACGATCGCTCACCCTGACGCCAGCGAAAGCGTCTCGTCGAGCGCGATGGTTCCGTCGAGCGCGATGCGGTAGAAGCTCGCCTCGCGCGCGTCGAGCTCCACGATCACGAAGCCCGGCTGATAGTCGCGGTGCAGCGTGCCGGCGTTGATGACGGTCAATGCGGCAAATTGCCGCACCATCGGTTTGTGCGAGTGGCCGTTCACCAGCAGCCGGTAGTCGCGCGCGGCGATGATCGCCTCCAGCTCCGGATGCAGGAAGCGCCCGTCGGGATCGATCTCGACCATGTCGCGTTCGCCGACGCCGTGGCACAGGAGCAGCGGCCCGGCGGCGGTCTCGAGGCGCCGCGTCGCCGGCAGCGCGGCGAGAAACGCGCGCGTCGTCTTGGAGACGGCGGCGGGCGGCGTGGCGTGCTCGAGGTCGCGCAGCTCGTTCGCCAGGAACCAGCGATCGTGGTTGCCGCGCACCGCCAGCGCGCCCGCCTCGGCGAGCAGCGCGCACGTGCGATCGAGCGAGCCGTGCCCGTCGGCGACGTCGCCCACCTGCAGGATCGCCTCGACGCCGCGCGCGCGCGCGAACCCGATCGCCGCCTCCACCAGCGCGTCCTCGGCGTGCGCGTCGCCGAGCGCCAGGAAGCGGCGCAATGGTTTGACCATTCCCCGATGGTAGCGCGCGCGCCGCGAATCCCGTAGTAGACTGCCGTCGAGAGGGGAAGCGATGCGGAAAACTCCGGTGGTGCTCGGCGTGCTCTCGATCATCTTCGGCAGCGTGGTGGCGCTGTGGAGCGCGGTGAGCATGCTGCTCCAGCGCAGCATCCGCGACTTCTCGGCGGAGATGGCGGCGATGGGTCCGCACCGCGGGCCCGACCCGGCGGAGATGATGAAGAAGATGTCGGCGGCGCAGGACCAGCTCGCGCCGGTGATGCACACCATCTCGGGCGGCATGGTGGCGCTGTCGCTGATCCTGATCGCCGTCGGGCTCGGCCTCTATCGGCGCCAGCCGTGGTCGCGGCCGGCGTCGGTGATGTGGTCGCTGGCGGCGCTCGCGTTCATCCCGGTGCAGATCTACCTGCAGATCGCGATCATCCAGCCGCGCATGATGGAGGTCATGCGCGACACCATGGCGTCGTCGGGGATGCCGTCGGGGTTCATGTCGTCGATGCAGGGGATGCAGAAGGGGCTGGTGGTGATCATGAGCCTCATGTTCTACGCGCCGTTCCCGGTCATCCTGCTCGCGCTGATGGGTCGCTCGTCGGCGCGCAACGATCTGGTCAGCTGAGCGCGACGCTGCGCTGGACCGTCGCCGCCGCCGAGGACGGAGCGCGGCTCGATCAGTTCGTCGCGCGGCGCGCCGGCTGCTCGCGCGCCGAGGCGCGGCGGCTGATCGACGGCGGCGCGGTGCGCGTCGACGGGCGGCGCGCGGTCAAGGGGCGGCTGCTCGCCGTCGGCGCCACCGTCGAGCTCGAGCGCGCGCCCGAGGCGATCGAGGAGCGGCGCCCGGTGCCGCAGCCGGAGCTGCCGCTCGAGGTCGCGTACTCGGACGACGCGCTCGTCGCAATGGTCAAACCATTCGGCATGCCGACCCATCCGCTGCGCGGCGGCGAGCGCGGCACGCTGGCCAACGCGCTGGTGGCGCGCTTTCCCGAGTGCGCCGCCGCCTCCGACGATCCGCGCGAGGGCGGCGTGGCCCATCGCCTCGACGCCGACACCTCGGGCGTGCTGCTGGCCGCGCGCTCGCCCGACGATTGGCGCGCGCTGCGCCGCGCCTTCGCGTCGGGGCAGGTCGACAAGGAGTACTGGGCGCTGGTCGACGGCGCGCCGCCCGACGAGGGCGAAGTGCGCGCGCCGCTGGCCCACGCCGGCGCAAAAAAAATGCGCGCGCTCGACGAGGATTCGCTGGAGCTGCGCAGCCGGCAGGCGCGCACGCGCTTCGAGACCCTGGCGCGCGGCGACGGCGCGGCGCTGGTGCGCGCCTTCACCTCGACGGGGCGCATGCACCAGGTGCGCGTCCACCTGGCGCACGCCGGCCATCCGCTCTACGGCGACGCGCTGTACGGCGGGCCGCCGCTGCCGGCGGGCGCGAGCGGCGGCCACGTGCTGCACGCCGCGCGCATCACCTTTCCCCATCCGCGCGACGGGCGCCGCCTCACCATCGCCGCGCCGCTGCCGCCCGAGCGCGCCGCGCTCATCGCCTCGCTGGTCGGATCGGATTGGTTAAACCATTTGCGCAATGGTTAAACCATTGCCCGGCGGCGCGGCGAGCGGCGGCTACTCGAGGACGGCGAGATCGGACTCGATCAAGAGGTACAGCGTGCGGCACAGCGTCAGCAGCTGCTCGGGCTGCTCGTAGCGGCGGATCCACTCGCCGACGGTGCGCTTGCCGTCGAGGCGCTGCCACAGCTCGCGCGGCCCGGCGCCGACGCGAAACGCCTCCGGCGTCGGCCGCGTGCGCTCGACGCGCCGCACGCGCTTGGGCGACAGCTTGTCGAGCCGCCCGCGCACCAAGTCGAGCGGCAGCCCGGCCACGCCCGCGCCGAGGATCTCGAACGCGTCGAGCCCGAGCGGAAACGCCTCGCGCTGATTCACGCGCCCGCGATAGAAGCGGTAGCGTCCGCTCTGCCATCCGAACACGTCGATGATCTTGTCGCGCACCTGGCGCGTCAGGTGGCGGAACACCTCGAGCGGCCGCAGCAGGCTCAAGCCGACCAGCGTGTCGCCGAGCTTGCCTTGAAAGCGCGGCAGGATCGCCAGCGCCATCGACAGCTCGCCGGGCGAGATCACGCCGCGCGCCACCAGGTACTCGCCGAAGCGCTCGGCGGGCGCGTTCGACGCCACGAACTCGGGCGCGCCGTCGACGAGGAAGATCTCCTTCACCACCGGCGGGCGCTCGATCACGAGCTGGCCGGTCTCGCGCTCGGCGGCGAGGCGCGCGAACAGGCGCGCGGGGCTGACGTCGGCGAACTCGCCCTTTTGATCGGGCGCGTCGGGATCCTCGACGGGCGTGGGCGTGCCGAGGATCGGCGTCGGCGGGCGCGGCGCCGACGCGGGCTCGATGAACGGGCCGGTGTCGGAGAGCTCGAGCTCGCGCGGCGCGCTGCTGCTCCCCGTCGACGGCGCGGCCGCGCCCGCCGACGGCTGCGACGATGGCGGCGCTTGAAACGACGGCGCCGGTTGAAACGACGGCGACGACTGCGACGCCTGCGGCGGGTGCGCGTTGGGATGCTCGCGCGCCGCCTGCAACACCTCCGCGCGCTGCCGCGACGCCGCCTCCTGCCGCGCGCGCGTGTCCTCGCCCATCATCAGCAGCCCCGAATCGCCGGGCGTCACCTCGAGCACCTCGTCGCGCAAGGTCTCGAGGAACGCGCCGAGATCGCCCGCGCTCACGCGCTGCCGCGCCTCGAACAGGAACTCCTGAAGCGCGTCGCGCAGCGCGCCCGCCGTCGGAAAACGCTCGAGCGGATCGCGCGCCAGCGCCTTGTTGAGCAGCGCGCGCAGCGGCGGCGGAATGTCGCCGCCGTGCCGATCGAGCCGATCGAGCCGCGCGTCGCGCACCATTAATAGGACGTCGAGATCGTTCGGCGCGGTGAACAGCCGCCGCCCCATCAGCATCTCGGCGAGCACGATGCCGACGGCGAACAGATCGGCGCGCCCGTCGACGTGCGAGCCGATCACCTGCTCCGGCGCCATGTAGCCGTACTTGCCCTTGAGCGTGCCCGACTGCGTCTTCGACTGGCGCTGCGGCTCGATCGCGCGCGCGATGCCGAAGTCGCCGAGCTTCACGTCGCCGCGCCGCGAGATGAAGATGTTCGACGGCGACACGTCGCGGTGCACGATGCCGAGCGGCGCGCCGTCGTCGCCGCGCTTGCCGTGCGCGTAGTCGAGCGCGTCGAGCACTTCGCACGCGACGTGCACCGCCAGGCGCACCGGCAGCCGCTGCCGTCGGTGAGCGCACGCGCGCAACAGCCCGAGCGCGTCCATGCCGTCGATGTACTCGAGCGCGATGAAGTACTGGTTGTCGGCCTGACCGAACTCGAGCACCTGGACGATCTTCGGATGCTGCAGCCCGCACTGCAGCTTGGCCTCGTCGATGAACATGGCGAGGAACTCGGGATCGGCGGCGAGGTGCGGCAGGATGCGCTTGATGACCAGGATCTTCTCGAAGCCGTGCGCGCCCGTCTGCCGCGCGCGGAAGATCTCCGCCATCCCGCCGACGGCGAGGCGCTCCAGCAGTTGGTAGCGGCCGAAGCCGCAGGGTACGAAGGCTGGGGGTGCGTCAGGCGGCATCCGAGCGGATTATATCACCGCCGGCCGCATTTTCCGTCGCTGAGAATCGCGGGAAGCGCGATTACGAGAATTTTGGATCAGGCGTTTCCGTCGCCGTCGTCGTGCGAGCCGCCGTGCGAGTCGGAGGCGGGCGGAGCCGAGGGCGGCGCCGACGCGTTCATGGGCGCGGGCGCGGAATTCATCGGCGCGCCGGGATTTCCGTTGCGCGGCTGGTTGCCGCCGTTGGGACCGCCGTTACCGTAGCCGCCCGGGCGAAAATTGCCGCGGTCGCCGTTCATCCCCTGCCCCTGGCCCTGACCCTGCTGCCCGCCGCGTCCGCCGCGACGGCGACGGCGATCTCCGCCGCCGCCCATCCCCGGCCCGCCGCCTTGCGGTCCGCGCCCGCCGTGTCCGCCGTGCGCGTGCCCGCCGCCCTGCTCCAGCCCGCGCACGTACTCGATGAAGTTGGCGCGGTCGTCGAGCAGTTGATAGTTGTTGTTGTTGCGCCCGCCGCCGAATCCGCCGCGGCGTGGTCCGCCGGCGCCGCCGCCGTCGTGACGATTGCCGATGTTGTCGTGCGGCATGTGCTCCTGCGCCACGCGATTTCCGCCGCGCTGCGCGCGATGCTGCTTGCGGCCTTCCATCGCCGACGCGAGCAATTCGCCGACGAGATGATCGAGATCGATGCCCTCGGCGCGCGCCTGGTACACGAGATCGCGGTGCAGGTTCTTCGACACCTTGACGCCGAACTCGCCGGAGAACGTCTCTTCGTCGACGGAGCGCGGCGGCGTGGTGCCGTGCGACAGCATGTTGGCGAGCTGCGCGTCGATCTCCTCCTCGACGCGGCCGATGGCCTCCGCGCGCGTGGCGCCCTCGGCGGCGCAGTGTTCGAGCTCGGGTGCGCGAGCGTGGAAAATCTTTCGCTCGGCGTCGTAGGTGAGGATCACGCGGTAGTTCGGCTTCGACATCCGATCTGTCTCCTTGGTGGGGCTGGTTGTGCGGGCCTGCTCGTCATCTCATGCGTCTGATCACGGTCTTCGCCGTGCGCGTCGGGAGCGCGGGTCTCGGTTTGCGAAACGGACCTGCGCTTTTTTG
>DASREC010000147.1:0-6235 GCA_035652295.1 Polyangia bacterium | reverse complement strand
CCGTGCTTCGCCACCGCGACCAAGGAGAACCCCGACCCGGTGGTCGGCCTGGCGCAGCTCACCGAAGTTTGCCGCCTGCCGATCCCGATCGTCGCCATCGGCGGCATCACGGTCGAGCGCTGCGCCGAAGTCGCGCGCGCGGGCGCCGCCGCCGCCGCGATCATCGCCGCGGTCAATCGCGCGCCCGACGTCATCACCGCCGCCCGCGCCGTCTGCGCCGCGTTTGTGGAAAGAGGGGATTAACGCCAAGACGCCAAGACGCCAAACAGAAATTATTTAATTTCTGAACTGGCGTCTTGGCGTCTTGGCGTTTAATCCGTCGGCGGCTTTGGGCGACCCATGAGCCGCTTGCCGACGACGACGATGATCAGAAAATAAAACGCGGCCAGGATCAGACCGACCGCCAGCATGCCCGGGTGGCCGCCGCGCAGCCCGCGCACGATCAGCGTGTGCATGAACAGCGGCGGCAGCACCAGCGCGGCGACGAAGATCGCCACCATCACCAGCGACAGCAGCCCGAACACGACGTACATGATCGGGCTCTGCGCCTTCTCGTCGTCGGGCTGCGGCCGCCCGGCGACCGCGCGGGCGAACGGATTGTTCGCCAGCCGCCGATCGTCGTCGTCGCCGCTCATCTTCGCCTCGCCGAAAGCATGGCTCACGAAGAGCAGGCGGTCTTGTTCTTCTGATCCTTGGCGAGGTTCTTGAGCTGCTCGTTCGCCTGCGCCTTCCAGTTGTTCTTCGGATAGCGCTTGAGCAGCTCCTGGAAGTAGACCTTGGCGTCCGAGCAGTACTTGAGCTGGTAGAACGCGAGGCCGTTTTTGTACATCGCGTCGGGCGCGACGTCCGATTTCGGGAAGTTGTCGACGACCTTGGTGTACGCGCCGATGGCGTTGGCGTAGCGCTTCTCGCCGGCGTACGCCTCGCCGATGTTGAACTGCGCCTTGGCCGCGCGCGCGTCCGTCGGGTAGCGGTTGACGAACGCCTCGTACAGGCGGCGCGCGTCGGCCCACTGCGACGCGCCGAGCCGCTTGTCGGCCTCGGAGAACAGCGCGTCCGGCGTCTCGGGGACCGGCGGCGTCTTGGCCGCGGTCATCGAGTTGGTGAGCTGCTCGAGCTTGGTATCCGACGACGCGCGGTAATCCTGGAACTGCTTCGTCAGCGCGTCCTGCGCGTGCTGCAGATCGTCGATGCGCCCGCTCACCTGGCCGAGATCGGTTTGCAGCTTCTGCACCGTCAAGCCGACGTCGGCGGAGTTGCGCGTCACGACCTTGGTCGCGTCGTCGATCACCGTCTTGAGCCGCTTGAGCTGCTCGTCCATCTCCTTCGCCAGCAGCTCGGCGCGCTGCTCGTTCTTGGTCGACATGTCCTTCACGCTCTGGATCTCGTCGTGGAGGTTCTTGCCGTCCTCGAGCGTCAAGCAACCGGCAAGCGCGAACGAGCACGCCGCGAACAATCCAATCGATCTCATCATCGGCTCACCATTGGAAATCCACCCGGCGATCTTTCGCCCAGCCGCTCTCGTCGGTGCCGGTGGCCTCGAGCTCGCCCTTGGGCACGACGCGGAAGTGGCCGCCGTTGTCGGCGCCGAGCCGCGACAGGCGATCCTTGACCGCCTGCGCGCGCTTGTCGGAGAGCGCCAGGTTGTACTCCTCGGTGCCGCGCGGATCGGTGCGCCCGACCAGCGTCACCGATTTGCCGTTCGCTTTCTTGATGCAGTCGGCGTCGCGCTCGATCGCCGACGTCGCTTCCGTCGACAGCGCCGACTCGTTGAAGTCGAAGTACACCGGCTCGAGCGCGCACGGCCCCGGATTCGGATTGGTCTCCGTCTCGCCGAGCTTGACCGGCGCCACCACGCGCTTGCAGCGGCCGCCCTGGCACTTGCCGCCTTCGCCGCACTGGTTGTCGCTCACGCACGGCTTGCAGACGCCGTCGACGCACGACTGATCGGCCGGGCAGTCGGAGTCGCCGCCGCACGGCTTCGGCGCCGACTTCTCACAGCGGCCTTTGTTGCAGCTCTCGCCCGCGGCGCAATCTTTGTCGTCGCGGCATTGTTGACACTGCTGATTGACGCAGTACTCGTTGGGATGGCAGTCCTTGTCGTTGGAGCACGCCGGGTATTTCGGCGGGCAGCCCGCGAGCCACACGAGCGACATCATCATTAATAGAGGTGCGAGGGGGAGTGAGCGTCGCATGCGCCGAAAGCTAGACCCGCCTACGCGACGTGTCAACCAATCAACCTCGCGATCAGCCGTCTTGAATCCATGCTCTCCATCGGCTATGAACTCTTTTCCCGCATGAACCTCGCAGTAGATCGAACGCTAGGCCGACGCATCTTCGTGCTGGCCGCGCCCGTGGTGCTGGCGATGGTCTCGCAGACGGCGATCAACGTCGTCGATCACATCCTGGTCGGACGTTTGCCGTCGAGCGAATCGATCCCGGGCCAGGCGGCGATCGGCATCTCGCTGATCCTGTACTGGGCGATCGGCGGGTTCCTCTCGGCGATCTCCGTCGGCACGCAGGCGCTCACGGCGCGGCGCTTCGGCGAGCAGTCGGCGTCGCGCGCCGGCCAGGTGATGCTCAACTCGATCACCGTGGCCGCGATCTCGTCGGCGGTGTTCTCGCTCGCGTGCTGGGTGCTGGTGCCGAAGATTTTTCCCTTCTTCCACAAAGACCCGCACGTGGTCGAGCTCGGCGTCCCCTACCTGCAGTGGCGCATGCTCGGCCTGTTCTCGATGGTGACGACCATCAGCTACAAGAGCTGGTTCGACGGCCTCGGCAAGACGCACGTGCACATGATCTCGGCGATCGCGATGAACGTGATCAACTTCTTCCTCAACATCGCGCTCATCTTCGGCAAGTGGGGCTTTCCCAAGTGGGGCGTCACCGGCTCGGCGATCGCGTCGATGATCAGCTCGTACATCGGCCTCGCGCTGATGATCATCTGGAGCCTGTTGCGCGAGTACCGCGTGCCGTATCACAACTACGCGCTCGCGAACCTCTCGGGAAAGCAGCAGTGGGAGATCGCCCGGCTGTCGCTGCCGTCGGGGATCGCGACCATGTTCGTGATGTCCGGCTTCGGGCTGTTCTTCAAGATCGTCGGCATCCTCGACGTGGGAGCGCACCAGGGCTCGCTGTTCGCCGCGGCCACGCAAAACATCATCATGATCCTGATGGTGTTCTTCACCGGCTCGATGGCGTACGGCACGGCGACGGCGACGCTGGTCGGGCAGTCGATGGGCGCCAAGGATCACGCGCTCGCCGAGCGCTACGGCTGGGAGGCGGTGAAGCTCGGCGTCTACTTCGCGTCGGTGCTCGGCGTGCTCGTCGTGATTTTTCCCGAGACGGTGCTGCACGCGTTCACCAAGGACGCGCCGGTGATCGATGTGGCGCGGCCGATCCTGCGCATCTGCGGCGCGCTGTTGCCGTTCGTGCTCTCGGCGATCGTGCTGACGCAGGCGCTGTTCGGCGCGGGCAACACCACGTTCGTGATGATCGTGGAGTTCGCGCTCCACTTCTCGTGCCTCGTGCCGCTGGCGTACGTGTGCGGCGTGCGGCTGCACTGGGGCGTGCTCGGCGTGTGGTGCGGCGCCTTCGCGTACATTTTGCTGCTATGCAGCATAATGGCGTGGAAGTTCGCCGAGGGGAAGTGGAAGGACATCCGCATCTGACGTTCGCCCGCCGTATAATGAGCAAATGGCCCGCTTCTCGCTGTTGATCGTCGACGACGAGCCCAACATCCTGTCGACGCTGCGCCGCGCCCTCGAATTGGAGGGCTACGCGGTGGAGGTGGCCGGCTCGGGGCGCATCGCGCTGGAGAAGCTGGCGGCGCGCGCCGACGGGCCGCGCGCGGCGCCGTTCGATGGCGTGCTGCTCGACGTGGCGATGCCGGAGATGGACGGGCTGGCCACGCTGAAAGCGATCCGCGAGCGCCACGCCGAGCTGCCGGTGATGATGATGTCGGGGAACGCCACGCTGGCCACCGCCGTCGAGGCGACCAAGCTGGGCGCGTGCGACTTTCTCGAGAAGCCGCTCACAACCGACAAGGTGCTCATCACCGTGCAGAACGCGCTCAAGCTGGCGCGGCTCGAGCGCGACGCCGAGGAGCTGAAGCAGAAGACGCGCGAGGAGCTGGAGCACGCGCTGTCGATCATCGGCGGCGGCCCGCGCATGCGGCGCATCTTCGAGACCCTGCGCAAGGCCGCGCCCTCGACGGCGCGCGTGCTGATCACCGGCGAGCGCGGCACCGGCAAGGAGCTGGTCGCGCGCGCGCTGCACGAGTGGTCGAAGCGCAAGGACGGCCCGTTCGTCAAGCTCAACTGCGCGGCGATCCCGGGCGAGCTGATCGAGAGCGAGCTGTTCGGCCACGAGAAGGGATCGTTCACCGGCGCCACGCAGCAGCGGCGCGGCAAGTTCGAGCAGGCGCACGGCGGCACGCTGTTCCTCGACGAGATCGGCGACATGACGCTGTCGGCGCAGGCCAAGGTGCTGCGCGTGCTGCAGGAGAACGAGGTCGAGCGCGTCGGCGGGCAGGAGACGCTGACCGTCGACGTGCGCGTGGTGGCGGCGACCAACAAGGAGCTGAAGCAGGAGATCGAGAAGGGGCGGTTTCGCGCCGACCTGTACGATCGGCTGAACGTGGTGCCGGTCGAGGTGCCGCCGCTGCGCGAGCGCAAGGAGGACGTGCCGGCGCTGGTCGAGCATTTTCTGGCGCAGGCGTGCGCGGCCAACGGCAAGCGCGCGGCGCAGGTGGCGCAGGGCGCGATGTCGCTCTTGATGCAGCACGACTGGCCGGGGAACGTGCGCGAGCTGAAGAACACCGTCGAGCGGCTGGTGATCTTCGCCAGCGCGAACTCGATCGACGAGGAGGAGGTGCGCGCGGCGCTGCCGGGCGTCAAGGCGGTGCGCGGGCGCTACACGCGCGGCGCGGCGCTGAAGGACCTGGTCGCCTCCGCCGAGCGCGAGATCGTGCTGGCCGCGCTCGATGCCAACAAGCACCACATCGCCAACACCGCGCGCGAGCTCGGCCTCGAGCGCTCTCACCTCTACAAAAAAATGCGCGCCCTCGGCATCAACCACCGCGGCGAGCCGGCCGCCGCCGGCGACGACTCCGCCGACGACTCCGACTCCTCTGACGCCGACGGAGATTGAAACGCCAAGACGCCAAGACGCCAGCTCGGAAAATTAATAATTTCTGAATTGGCGTCTTGGCGTCTTGGCGTTTAATCCTCTGCTATCGCGGCGTCTCGATCGTCTTGATCGAGTGGCTCAATACGGTGCGGATGGCGGGGTCGCGCTCGACGGCGAGGCGGGCGCGCAGCGATGGGAGGGCGCCGGCGTCGGCGATCAGGCCGAGCGCCGCTGCGGCAGATTGCCGCAGCTCGGCGGAGGCGTGGCCGAGGTAGCGCTGCACCAGCGGTAGCTCGGCGCGGCCGTAGGGCGCGAGCGCGCCGAGCGCCGCCGCCACGTCGAGCACGTCGGCCGGCGCGGGCGCGCGCCCCTGCTCGAGGATCAGCGCGCGCAGGTACGCGTGCGCCGCCGCGCTCGGCACGAAGCGCAGCGCCGCGATCGCGCGCGTGCGGCGAATCGCCGTCGAGCGCGCGTCCTCGGCCACGCCGATCAAGATCTGATCGGCGCCCGCGCCCAGCCGCTTGACCTCGTCGGCGGTGGCCGCGTGCTCGTAGCCGCCGAGCACGCGGTCGAGCTCCGCCGCGCTCGGCGCGCCCCACGCCACCGTCGAGAAAACCAGCGAAGCGATCACCAGCACGCGCATCATTTCACCTTCGGATCGTCGCGGATGACCTGGCCCTGCTGCACCGAGAGATGCTGCCCCGAGCTCTCGAGCCAGTACATCAAGTTGGTCTGCCCATCGACGGCGGTGTCGGTGAGCGGGTCGGTGTTGCCGTCCTGCTCCTGCGAGTGGAACAGCCCGACCGAGTGGCCGAGCTCGTGGCCCATCGTCGTGCCGAGCAGCGCGGAGGAGCCGCCGCGGTTGGCGCACATCGACTCGATCGACACCACCACGCCCGAGTGCGGCGTGCCCAGCACCGGCGACGCGGGGATGCCGCCGGCGATGCCGAGGATGTTCGACGCCGCGCCGTTCTGATCGGTGATGGTGCGGATGAGGACCACGTCGAAGCCGACCGGGTTGGTGGTGCCCGACGTCGCCGCCTGGAGCGTGTTGTCGAGATCGGGGAGCTGCGGGCCGGCGCCGTTCTGGAAGCGCACCACGCTC
>DASREC010000146.1:0-2308 GCA_035652295.1 Polyangia bacterium | reverse complement strand
GGCGACCTGGCGCTGTGCTACGAGATCGGGCGCTACGCCTGCGACGTGAACCTGACGACGCTCTACCGCATCTTCTTCCGCATCGGCAGCGTGCCGTTCATCATCCGCCGCGCGGCCGCCGCCTGGCGCGTCAACTACGATCGCGGCGAGATGCAGGTGGTGGCGCAGAGCGACGACGGCGTGCACCTGCGCGTGGCCGGCGTGCCGGCGCCGCACCGCGCGCACTGCTTGAGCGTGAAGGGATGGATCGTGCGCGCGGCCGAGATCTCCGGCGGAGACGTGTTCCAGATCGTCGAGCGGTGCAAGCTGCTGGGCGACGCCGAGTGCGAGCTGGAGCTGCGCTGGCGCAAGAAGGCGCGCTGAGACGAATCGCGCGAGCGCGAGTCGCGCGGACCTGAGTCGCGCGGACGCGGACGCAACTTGCGGCGGGCTACTCGGCGGCGTCCTCGGACGTCGACGCGGCGGGCGCGGCGGCGACGCGCTTGCCGCCGCCGTGCATGAACGGGAACTGCGGGAACAGGAAGTTGGGCACCTTCGACCAGTCGCCGAGCATGATGGTGGTGCCGCCGCCGCCGAGCTTGGCGAGCGCGTCGTAGGCGTGCATCTGCACCATGAGCGGCGTGAGCGTGGTGGCCTCGGCCTTCTTCTCCTCGGCGCGCGCCCGCGCCATCAGCTTGGCCGCCTCGGCCTCCGCCTTGGCGCGCGTCACCTTGGTCACCGCCTCGGTCTCCGCCTGCACCTTGTCGATCGCCGCCTGCTCCTCGACGAGCCGCCGCTCCTTCTCCTTCTGGCGGATCTCGGCCTCGGTCTGCAGCTTCTCGCGCTCGGCCTGCTGCTCCAGCTCGAGCTTCTGGCGGAGCGCGTCGGCCTCGAGCGTCGCCTTCTTGCGCACCGCCTCCGCCTCGTCCGCGGCTTTTCTCCGGAGCGCGTCGCGCTCACCGACGAGCTTGGCGCGATCGGCGTTCACGATCTCGGGCGCGTAGTTGACCTCGAGCAGCCGCACCGACGAGATCTCGATGTGCTTGCCGGCGAGGCGGCGGCGCAGCTCGGCCTCCACCTCGTCCTCGACCTTCTCGTTCTGCCGCTGCACCTCCTGATACGGATGGCGCGAGAAGACGCCGCGCGCGGCGGTCTTGAACTCGGGCCCGAGCACCTCGTCGTAGTAGTTCTCGCCCACCTCGACGTCGAGATAGTAGAGGTCGGCGATCACCGGGCGGAAGCTGATCGAGAGCTTGAGATCCATCGCCAGGCCTTCGGCCGAGATGGTGTGGATGTCCTCGGTGCGCTCCGAGTACGTGACGTCGAAGTCGATCAGGCGCCCCCACGCGCCGACGTAATGGCGGCCCTCGTTGAGGATGTCGTGCTGCAGGCCGCCGTGGTGCGAATCGAACAGCAGGCCGCGGTGGCCGGGCTCGATGGTGGCGAAGCAGCCGCCGGCAGCGACGAGCGGGAGCAAAAGTGAAATCCATTTCACGTTCGCCCAGGAAAGTGAAACCCATTTCATCTTCATCGCGGACTCCTTTGACTCAGGGCTGGACGCCGCCGAGCCAACCGGCCAGCTCGCGTCCGAGGTCCATCATGCAGTGGTAGAAGAGCGGCGGCGCCTCTGCCGGCTCGACGAGCGCGGACTGATGGCAGTGCGCCTGCTTCTGCGCGAGGTAGACGTTTCCGACGCGGCCGACCAGCGTCGCGCGCACGCCGAGCGTGACCGCCAGGCGCTCGCCGCGGCGATCGACGCGCGCCTGGATGAGCTGGAGCTGGAGCTGCCAGCCGCCTTCGCGCTCGCCGCGGTGCGCCTCGGCCCACGGCACCACCGCGGTGGCGATGGCGTGGCCGAGCGGCTCCTCCATGCCGCCGAAGCGGACGGTCGAGCGCGGCAGCGGCAAGGGATCGCTGACGCCGACCTCGCGCGTCGTGACCTCGAGCGGGATCGACGCGGGCAGCGTCGGCGTCACCGGGACGGCGGTGCCGAGCGGAATCAGCGACGAGCCGCACGCAGGCGCCAGGCACACGACGAGCGCGAGAGCGGCCGGAGTGGCGCGATGGGCCATCCAGGACCTCCGGGGCGCATAGACGGGAAGTGACGTGCGCTATTCAACGGCGCGCGGATGACCTACGATCGCGCCGATGCGCCTTCGCGCCCGCACGCCCGAGCTGCCGTCGCTGGCCGCGCCCGCGCAACGGCCGACGTCCGCGTTGGCGTTTGCGTTTGCGTTCGCGTTCGCGTTGGCGTCCGCGTTTGCAGCCGCATTGGCGCTCGCGCCCGCGTTGGTCTTCGCGCTCGCGCTCGCGGGTTGCGACGAGCCGG
>DASREC010000145.1:0-24096 GCA_035652295.1 Polyangia bacterium | reverse complement strand
GCGAGGAAGAACATGCCGAAGCGCATGCCCGAGTACTCGACGAAGTAACCGATGACCTCCGACTCGCCCTCGGGCGTATCGAACGGCGTGCGCTTGGTCTCGGCGATCGCGGCGGTGAAGAACAACAGGCAACCAAGTGGTTGCGTAATGACGCCCCAGTGCAGCGGGTTGGCGCCCTGCGCGCGCACGATCGCGCCCGGCTCGAGCGTGCCGTAGACCAGGAACGCGCCGAGGATCGACATGCCCATCGTGACTTCGTACGACATCATCTGCGACGACGCGCGCAGCCCGCCGAGCAGCGACCACTTGTTGTACGAGGCCCAGCCGGCGAGCGTGGTGCCGTACACCGCCAGCGACGCGATGGCGAAGTAGAACAGGAGGCCGACGTCGAGCCGCGCCACCTGCATCGAGACGTGCGACGCGCACAGCGACGGATCGGCGACCACCTGCGTGAGCTGGCCGGTGCAGATGTCGCCGCCGAACGGCACGATGGCGAAGGTCACGAACACCGGCACGATCGCCATCACCGGCGCGAGCGAGAAGAGGAACTTGTTCGCCTTCGCGGGAACGAAGTCCTCCTTCATGATCATTTTGATCGCGTCGGCGAGGAAGTGGATGATGCCCCACGCGCGCAGGCCGCCGATCGACGCGCGGTTGGGTCCGATGCGATCCTGCATCACCGCCGACTGCTTGCGCTCGACCCACGTGAGCAGCGACGCCATCGGCATCACCACCAGCAGCACCAGCAAGAGCATCTTCGCCAGCGCCTGGAACCACGGATCCATCGCCCACGTGCCCCACGGGTGCGACGCGATCCACGGCAGCGCCACGCCCAGCACCGCCACCAGCGCGAGCGAGATGGCGCTGAACGCGATCACCGGCAGCACGAACAAGAGGACGAGACCCATCAGCCCCTCGATCCGGCGAAGCGCAGCTGCACCAGCGGCGCCTCGCGTCCGAAGTCGGCGCTGGAGAACTCGGGCACCGACTTGCGCATCTCGTGGAAGATGTTCTTCACCGACGGAAATTCGAGCGCCAGGCCGAGGCGGCGCGCGATCATGCGCACCAGCTCGTGGTGCGGCCGCGCTTCACCCGGCGGCTCGACGGCGCGGCGCACGCGCTGCACCAGGCCCTTGACGTTGGTGAACGTGCCGTCGACCTCGGCCCACGCCGCCGCCGGCAAGAGCACGTTGACCCGATCGCTCAAGAAGTTTTCGTGCGGCGACTGGTAGACGCAGACGTCGAGCTTGCCGAGCGCCTCGATCGCCTCCTCGTCGAGGTCGACGTGGTCGCCGAGCATCCACAATCCCTTGAGCGCGCCCGACGCCAGATCGTGCGCGAGCTGCGTGACGCCCTTGGCGCGGCCGGGCGCGAGCGCCTGCGCGATCAGCTTCACGCCGGTGGTGTTGGGATTGACGTCGGCGTGGCGCAGGATGTCGTCGGCGCGTTCGGCGTGCGCCGGCCGCCCCGCGAGGTAGATTTTGTCGACGCCGAGCGCGCCCGCCAGCTTGGCGAGCACCCAGTTGTCCTCGTTGGTCGCCTGCGCGTTGAGCACCACGCCGACGAGCCCGCCGGCGTTTCCCGTCGCGGTGCGCAGCGCGGCCAGCCGATCGGCGGCGAAGTTGATCGCGCGCTCGAGCGACGTCGGCTCGCCCTGCACGCGCGCGCCCGCCACGCGCCGCGTGGTCAGCTCCTTGTACGTGAGCCGCCCCTCGTCGCACATCCAGAACTTGTTGACCTGCTGATTCTCGCGCGGCACCAGGCGATACACGTGGCCGCGCGCGTGGTGGATCTCGTCGTTGCAGCCGGTGGCGCAGCCGGCGCACACCGACGGCGTGGTGTTCAGCTCCCACGCGCGCATGGCGAAGCGAAAGTCTTTCGACGTCAGCGCGCCGACCGGGCACACGTCGACGGTGTTGAGCGAGTAGGGGTTGTCGAGCTGCTTGCCGGGCGGCGTGGTGAGCTGCTCGCGGTCGCCGCGCCACGCCATCTCGAGCTGGTGATCGTGCGCGACCTCGTCACAGACGCGGATGCAGCGCGTGCACAGGATGCAGCGCTCGGCGTCGAGCACGATGGTCGGCCCGAGGTCGACCTGCTTCGGCTTGTGCACCTTGTCGTAGTCGACGCGCGAGTGGGCGCCGTCCCACTCGTGGTAGAGCTTCTGCAGCGTGCACTCGCCCGCCTTGTCGCAGATCGGGCAGTCGACCGGGTGATTGACCAGCGTGAACTCGAGCATCTGCGCGCGCGCCGCGAGCGTCTTCTCGCTCGCCGTCAGCACGTCCATGTTCTCGGCCACCGGCGTGTAGCACGACGGCACGAGCTTGGGCTGGCCCTTGACCTCGACGAGACACTGGCGGCACACCGCCGGCGACGACAGGCCCGGGTGGTAGCAGAAATAAGAAATATTGGTGCCAATGGATCGCGCGGCCTCGAGCACGTTGGTGCCCTTCTTCACCGTCACCGGCTGCCCGTCGATCTTCAGGTTGATCAGGTCGCTGCTTTGACTATCTGGCATTAGCGATCACACTCGCCGCCGATCATGTTCATCATGTCGAAGGTGGGCACGATGTCGGCGATGTTGCCCCCTTTGACCAGCGACGGCAGCGCCGAGACGATGGCGAAGCACGGCGGCCGCACGCGGCACTTGTACGGCCGTCCCGTGCCGTCCGAGACGATGTAGAAGCCCAATTCGCCGTTGCCGCCCTCGGTGTACGAGTAGACCTCGCCCGGCGGAACCTTGATCCCGTCGACGATGATCTTGAAGTGGCCGATCATCCCTTCGATCGAGTTGTAGACCTCTTGCTTGGGCGGCAGCACGATGCGCGGATCGTCGATGACGACCGGGCCGGGCGCGATTTGCTCGAGCGACTGCTTCAAGATCGAGATCGACTGGCGGATCTCCTCGATGCGCACGAGGAAGCGATCGAAGTTGTCGCCCTTGGCGCCGACCGGCACCTCGAAGTCGAAGCGATCGTAGACCAGGTACGGATGCGCCACGCGCACGTCGTAGGCGACGCCGGTCGAGCGCAGCGCCGGCCCGGTCCAGCCGTACGCGATCGCCTGCGCCTGCGAGATCGTCCCCACGCCGTCGAAGCGGTCGCGAAAAATTTTGTTCTCGAGCGTCGTGTCCGAGAGATCCTTGAGCGTCTTTTCGATCTTCGGAAACGTCCCGCGCAGCTTCTCGGCGAAGCCGGGCGTGAGATCGTACGCCACGCCGCCGATGCGCACGTACGAGTGCGTGAGCCGCGCGCCCGACAGCTCCTCGAGCAGCTCGTACAAATATTCGCGCGCCTTGATCGCCCAGAAATAAATCGTCAGCGCGCCGACCTCCATCGAGCCGGCGGCGAGGCACGTCAGGTGATCGGTGATGCGCGACATCTCGCCGACGATCACGCGGATGTACTGCGCGCGCTCGGGGATGCGCTCGACGATGCCGAGCAGCTTCTCGACCGCGAGCGCGTAGCCGACGTTGTTGAGCATCGGCGAGACGTAGTTCAGCCGATCGGTGTACGGGAACACCTGCGTGTACGTCGCGTGCTCCGACTCTTTTTCGAAGCAGCGGTGCAGGTAGCCGACCTGCACGTCGGCGTCCTTGACCGTCTCGCCCTCGACGGTGAGCACGATGCGCACCGTGCCGTGCATCGACGGGTGCGACGGGCCCATGTTGAGCGTCATCGGCTCGGTCGGCAGCTCGTCGTCGTCGTCGAGGTAGTCCTCGACGTCTTTCACGCCGAGCACCAGCTTTTTCGTCTCAGCCATGGGCGGGCTCAACCTTCGTTGGGATCGCGGCGCACGAGCGGCTGGCGCCTCTCCTTGGGATAGTCCTTGCGCAGCGGGTGCCCGACGAACTCTTCGTACATCAAGATGCGCCGCAGATCGGGGTGCCCCGCGAACTTGATGCCGTAGAGATCCCACACCTCGCGCTCGAACCAGTTGGCGCCCGGCCACAGCGCGACCACCGAGTCGATCGACGGGTTCGTGCCGTCCTCCGGCTCGGCGAGCGGCGCCTTGACGCGCAGGCGCGCGCCGGTCTTCATCGAGCGCAGGTGATAGACGACCTCGAAGCGCGGCTCGCGCCCGAGATAGTCGACCGCGGTGAGATCGACGAGGAAGTCGAGCGCCAGCTCCTCGTCGTCGCGCAGCGCGCGCATCACCGCGACCACGCGCAGCGGATCGATCACCAGCGTCTCGTCGCCGCGATACGCGTGCGAAGCGGTGATCGCGTCGCCCAGTAGATTTTTCGCGCGGGTGAGCGCCTCGGCGGACATCAGCCCACGACCTTGAGGTGGCCTTTTTTGAGCGCGTCGTGCTCGCGCCGCTCGCGCCGCTGCACGAACCCTTCGCCCTTCTGAATCTTCTCTTGCAGCAGCATCAGCCCGTCGAGCACCTGCTCGGGACGCGGCGGGCAGCCGGGGATGTAGACGTCGATCGGGATGCACTGATCGGCGCCCGGCATGGTCGAATAATTTTGGTAGAAGCCGCCCGTCGACGCGCAGACGCCGAACGCCATGGTCCACTTCGGCTCGCACATCTGCTCGTACACGCGCCGCAGGATCGGGCCCTGCCGCTCGGTGATGGTGCCGACGACGATCAGCAGATCGGCCTGGCGCGGCGAGAAACGCGGGAACTCGGCGCCGAAGCGCGCCACGTCGTACTTGGGCGCGAACGTCGACATGAACTCCATGCCGCAGCACGCGGTGACGAACGGATACTGGAACAGCGAATATTTGCGCGCCCAGTTGACGGCGTCGGCGAGCTTGGACGCGTAGAACTCTAGCCCCATCCGATCGCCTTCTTGCGCCACGTGTACGCCAGCGCGACCACGAGCACGAACAGGAACACCACCATCTCGCCGAGCCCGAAGAACGTGATCCCCGCCGAGCACTGGTTCGCCACCACCGCGCCGGTGCACGACAGCTTGCGATACAGGATCGCCCACGGATACAGAAACGCCGACTCGATGTCGAAGACCAGGAACAGGATCGCCACCTGGTAGAACTTCACCGAGAAGCGCACGCGCGGCGAGCCGATCGGCTCCGAGCCGCACTCGAACGGCGCCAGCTTCTCGGCGGTCTCGTGCTTCGGGCCGAGGAACATCGCCAGGCCGAGGAACGCGAGCCCGAGCGAACCGGCGACCAACATCGCGACGAGGACGGGGGTATAGGCGACGGCCATTGGAATCGCGCGCAGTATAAGGATGCGTTGCCGCGAGCGTCAAGAACGACCGAGCGCAGGCTCCTTGACGCTGCCTCGCGCTTGCCCGTACCTTGGGGCGTGCCGCAAAAGCCCGAGCCGCCTCCGCGCACGCGCAAGCAGACGCGCGATCCGCGCGACACCATCAAGACCAAGCTGACCGACGACGCGCCCACGGCGCTCGACGGGCCGAAGCTCCACCAACTCGACGCGCCGCCGTTCGAGGACGCCGCCGACGAGGACACCGATCGCGAGTCGATCGGCGACGACTTCGGCGAGGAGCCGACGCGCCACCGCGGCTCGCACCCGCCCAAGCCGTCGTCGTCGCGCCGGCTGTCACCGACGCTGATGAAAATTTTTCAGCGGCGGCGCGAGCAGATCGGGCTCACCATCGCGCAGGTGGCCAAGCTCGCCGGCATCGAAGAGGACGAGCTGATGCGCTTCGAGGGCACGGGCGGCGCGCACCGCCTGAACTACGACCACGCGGTGATCCTGGCGCGCGTGCTCGGCGTGCGGCCGCAGGACATGCCGGGCCTGCGCGGGCGCGAGGCCAAGGACGACGTGGCGCCGCACATCCAGGAGCTCGAGCGCGCGCTGCTCGCCGGGCCGCAGCTCGTCTTCGAGGGAAAATCGGGCGAGCGCTTCGGCGGCGATCTCGAGCGCATCGCCACCACGCCGGCGTTCGCGGTGCGCGTCGGCGACGGCTCGCTCGGCGACGCGTGGCCCAAGGGCACGCTGCTCGGCTTCGTCGCCGAGGCCAGGCCGCAGATCGGCGACGTGGTGCTCCTGCGCCACCGCACGTCGCGCCTCCTGGCGATGCGCAAGTTCGCGCCGCCGTCGTACGTGGGCTTGCAGACGTGGCAGCCGTCGTACGTCTGCACCGGCGGCGAATGGATCGCGGTCGGCCGCCTGCAAGTCATCCTGCCGCGCACCGGGTAGCCATGCCCTCCGTTCCCGTCCACGCGTACGGCTTCGCCGGCACGTTCAAGCTGCGCGAGCTGATCGACGTCTTTCCGGCGGGCGTCGCGCGCGTGGAGAAGGATCGCCTGCTCGCCACGTTCGTCGACGGGCGCTACGCGATCGCGTACGACTTCGGCGCGGTGGTGTTCGTCGGCGTCGAGGCGTCGGAGCAGGTGACGATCGTGCACGCGATCGCGCGCAAGCTGGCGACCGAGAAGAACCCGCCGCTCACCGAGAGCTTCTTGATCGTCGTCGAGCCGGGCGTGCAGCAGGAGGTGCGCTTCGATCGGCTGGTGACCGGCGAGCTGACGCTCGGCGTGGTCGAGATCGTGTGCGAGGTCTTGGCGCAGTCGGTGGCGATGGACTACTACGCGCAGGACGTCGCCGAGATCGAGGAGGCGACCGATCGCATCGCCGACGAGCTGCGCCTCGCCGGCCGTATACCCGGCCGGATCCGCAATCTGACGCAGTTCATCGGGCTCTGCATCGCCACGCGCAACGACGTCGTCTCCACGCTCGCGCTGTTCGACAAGCCCGACGCGACGTGGGAGAACGAGCAGCTCGACCGACTGTGGCTCGGCCTGCGCAAGATGCTGGAGATCGACGATCGCTACCGCGCGCTCGACGCCAAGCTGCGCCTGTTCCAGGACAACCTGGTGGTGCTGGTCGACCTGTCGCGGCAGCGGCACACGCTGTTCCTCGAGATCACGGTGGCGATCCTGATCCTCGCCGAGATGCTGCTCATGATCTGGCAGATCATCCACACGACGGGGCACGGATGATCGCCGATCTGATTTTGCTCGGGACGCCGCGCTCCGTCGGGCGGTTCACCGGCGTACGCGCGATCCACGAGGCGCGCTCGGCGCTCGAGGCGATGCGCGCGCTGGCGGCGCAGCCGAGCCCGCCCGACGCGGTGGTGTTCGCCGACGGCGACAAGTCGCTCGAGGCGGCCGACGTCGCGCGCGTGCTCGCGCCGCTCGAGGCGGGCGCGGCCGATCTCGTGATCGGCTCGCGCGTGCTCGGGCCGCGCGCGCGCGAGCTGGGGCTGTGGCGGCGGCTCGGCCACGGGGTTGCGTTAAACCTCATCCGTTTGCTGTATCGGCAGCGTTATACCGATGTCGGGCCGCTGCGCGCGATCCGCTTTCCGGCGCTGGTGGCGCTCGGCATGCGCGAGCCGGGCGGCGGCTGGGCGGTGGAGATGCAGGTGCGCGCCGCGCGCACCGGGCTGCGCGTCGTCGAGGTGCCGGTCTCGTCGGGCGTCGGCCGCGCGCCGACCGCGCGCAACCTGGCGCTGGTGGTCTATCGAACCTTGCGCACCATCGTGCGCTACGCGACGGCGCGATGAGCGAAGGAACGCTGATCGTGTTCGCGCGCGCGCCGGTGGCCGGCAAGGTGAAGACGCGCCTCGAGCAGCGGCTCGGCGGCCGCGCGGTGGCGCTGTACGAGGCGTTCCTCGAGGACACGTGCGCCGTCGGCGCCGGCATCGACGCGCGGCGCGTGCTGGCGGTGAGCGGCGGCGCCACCCATCCGGCGATCACGCGCATCGCGCAGGCGCACGGCTACACCGTCGAGAAACAGTGCCCCGGCGATCTCGGCGAGCGCATGGACCACGCGCTCACGACCGCGCTCGCGGGCGGCGGGCCGGTGTGCATCATCGGCTCGGACGCGCCGACGCTGCCGCGCGCGCTCGTCGAGCAGGCGTTCGCCGAGCTGCGCGCGCACGACCTCGTCCTCGGCCCGGCCAACGACGGCGGCTACTGGCTCGTCGGCGCGCGCCGCCCCGCGCCGGAACTATTCGCCGACATGCCGTGGGGCACGCCGGTGGTCCTGCCGCGCACGCTCGCCCGCCTGCGCGGCACCGATTACGCGCTCCTGCCGTTCTGGTACGACGTCGACGATCCGGCGTCGATGGGCATCCTGGTCTCGCACCTCGACCTCCTGCCGCCGGAGATCGCGCCGGTCACGCGCCGCACGCTCGCCGGCCTCGGCGTTGTCTGATAGATTGCCGCCCGTGAGCGAAGGACTCGAGCGCTTCGGAAAGACGTTTCCCGCCGGCACCGTCCTGTTCAGCGAGGGCGACGAGGGCGAGGAGATGTACGTCATCCAATCGGGCCGCGTGCAGCTCACGCGCAACGTGCGCGGCCGCCAGGCGCACCTGGCGACGCTGCCGCCGGGCGAGTTCTTCGGCGAGATGGCGATCGTCAACAACCAGCCGCGCTCGGCGACCGCCACCGTGCTCGAGGACGCGCACCTGCTGGTGATCGACGCGCGCACGTTCGAAGCGATGGTGCGCGGCAACTCCGAGATCGCGATGCGCTTCATCAAGAAGATGGCCGGCCGCGTGGCGCTCGCCAACGCGCAGGTCGAGATGCTGCTGCTCGCCGATCTCAACCACCGCCTGACGCACCACCTGCGCTACCTCGCCGAGACGCAGGGCGTGGCCGACGGGCCGGGCGTGCGCATCGACGCCTCCGTCGAGGAATTGGCCGCGGGCGTGGGCGCGGCGCCGCAGCAGGTGGCCGCGAGCTTGAAGCGCCTCGAGCAAGCGCGCTTGATCTCGATGGAGCTCGGCACCATCACCGTCGCGGAGCCGGGCAAGCTCGATCAGTTCCTCGACTTCCTCGACATGAAAGAGCGCTTCGGAGCCTGACGATGGCCTGGTGGTCGCGCACCAAAGACAAGAAGGGCGCCGCCGAGACCGGCAAGAAGCGCTCGGTGCCGTCGGGGCTGTTCCAGAAGTGCGACGAGTGCGGCCAGACCGTCGAGTCGGCCAAGGTCAAGGCGTCGCTGTGGTGCTGCCCGCTGTGCGGCCAGCACTTCGTGCTCCCGACGGAGGAGCGCATCAAGCTGGTGGTCGACGAAGGATCGTTCGAAGAGTACGACCAGACGATCCTGCCCGAGGACCCGCTCGAGTTTCGCGACTCCAAGCGCTACGCCGATCGCATCCGCGCCGCGCAGAAGCAGGTCGGCACCGCGGACGCGTTTCGCGACGGCATGGCGCGCATCGAGGGGCGCACGGTGGCGGTGGGGTTCTTCGTCTTCGAGTTCATGGGCGGGTCGATGGGCTCGGTGGTCGGCGAAAAGATCACCGAGGCCATCGAGCGCTGTATCGACAAGAAAGTACCGCTGATCATCGTCTCCTGCTCGGGCGGCGCGCGCATGCAGGAAGGGATCCTCTCGCTGATGCAGATGGCCAAGACGGTGGCGGCGCTCGGGCGGCTGCGCGAGGCCGGGCTGCCGTACATCTCGGTGCTGCTGCATCCGACCACCGGCGGCGTGGCGGCGTCGTTCGCCATGCTGGGCGACGTGATCGTCGCCGAGCCGAAGGCGCTCATCGGCTTCGCCGGCCCGCGCGTGATCGAGCAGACCATCCGCCAGAAGCTGCCCGAGGGATTTCAGCGCTCCGAGTTTTTGCTCGAGCACGGGATGGTGGACCTGATCGTCGAGCGCAAGCGGCTGCGCGAGAAGCTGGGCGAGCTGGTGGCGCTGCTCGGGCCGCGGGAGCAGGTCGCCTCGGCGTGACGTACTCGGAAGCGCTCGAGCGGCTGTTCGCGCTGCGGCGCTTCGGCGTGCGGCCGGGCCTCGAGGCCACGCGCGCGGCGCTCGCGGCGGTGGGAAATCCCGAGCGCGCGTTCGCGGCGATCCACGTCGCGGGCACCAACGGCAAGGGCTCGACGGCGGCGTTCGCCGAGCGGATGCTGCGCGAAGCCGGCGTGCGCACCGGCCTCTACACTTCGCCGCACCTGTCGCGTTTCACCGAGCGGATCCGCGTTTCCGGAATCGAGCTCGACGAGGACGAGACGGCGGAGCTGGCGGCGCGCGTGCTCGGCGTCGCGCCTGCGCTCACGTTCTTCGAGGTGGTGACGGTGATGGCGTTCGCGGCGTTTCGCGCGCGCGGCGTCGAGGTGGCGGTGATCGAGGCGGGGCTGGGCGGGCGGCTCGACGCCACCAACGTGCTCGAGGCGCCGCTGGCCGCGGTGGTGACGGGCGTGGCGCTCGATCACACCGACGTGCTCGGCGCGACGCTGGTCGAGATCGCGCGCGAGAAGGCGGGCATCTTCAAGCCGGGCGCGCCGGCGATCTTCGCGTGCGCCGACGAGGGCGCGCGCGCGGTGCTGATCGATCGCGCGCGCGAGCTCGGCGCGCCCGCCGAGTGGCCGGGGCACGGCTTCGACTTCGCGCCGCGCGACGGCGGCGGAATGATCTTTCGCCGCGGCGATCGCGCGCTCGAGGTTGCGTCGCTCGGGCTGGCCGGCGAGCACCAGCGCTCGAACGCGGCGCTGGCCCTGGCGGCGATCGAGCGCGTGTCGCCGCGCATCGCCGACGAGGCGCGCGCGCGCGGGCTGGCCGAGACGCGCTGGCCGGGGCGGCTCGAGACCGTGACCGACGCGCGCGGGCTGCTCGGCGGCGCGCACGCCGGCGTGCTGATCGACGCCGCGCACAACCCCGACGGCGCGCGCGCGCTGGCGGCGGCGCTGCGGCAAATTGCCGCAGGACGCCCGGTGACGTTGATCTTCGGCGTGGTGGCGGACAAGGACGCTCCGGCGATGCTGGCCGCGCTCGCGCCCGCGGCGGACGAGCTGGTGCTCACGCGCCCCGACTCGCCGCGCGCGCGCGATCCGGAGAGCCTGCGCGCGCTGGCGCCGAACGCGCGGGTCGCGCCGTCGCTGGCCGAGGCGCTCGCGCTCGCCGCCGCCCGCGCGCGCGGCCCGATCGTGGTCGCCGGCTCGATCTTCCTCGTCGGCGAAGCGCGCCGCCTGCTCACCGGCGAGCGCGCGGATCCGCTGATCGTGCAGGACCCGATGCCCGAAAAGTTGTGAAGCCAGGGCGGCGCGCCTATCCTTGACGGATGCTGCGACTGGCTTTGGCCGCGTTTTGCGCGCTCGCCGCCGCGACGCTCCCGGCGCGCGCCGAGCCGCCCGCCGAGCAGTCCGACGACAGCGACACGCCCGCCGCCGTCGAGAAACCGGCGCCGCCGACGAGCGCGCCCGGCGACGACGCGGTCGTGGCCGCGCCCACGCCCTATAAAGGAGTCGCGCCGGGCGGCGCCAACCTGCCGCCGCGCGCGCCCAAGCTGCCGCTCAAGAAGGGCCCGCAGCGCCTGACGTGGTCGGGCTTTCAGCTCAAGGACGGCGTGCCGACGGTGTTCCTCGAGGTCACCGGCACGCCCGACTACCGCGTCGATCAATCGGGCGGCGCGCTCACGGTCACGCTCAAGAACACGGTCGCGCCGCTGCGCAACAACCGCCGCCCGCTCAAGGTGGAGTACTTCAAGACCTCGGTGAAGGAGGTCGACGCCGCGCCCAAGGGCCGCGACCTCCTGGTCACCATCCACCTCGACGGCGCCGACAAGCCGTCGCACAAAGAGCGGGTCGAGCCGGCGGCCGGCGGCTTCCAGATGCTGGTGATCGAGATCGGCAAGTAGGCAATTTGCCGGCGAGCGCGCGCTCGTGAGACAATGACCGCGCTCGTCGCATGAGCGGGGATCATTAATGAACAATGCGCGCCTGGCTTGGCTTGTCCTCGGACTGTTCGCCTCCGCCTGCACCGACGATCGAATGATGCTCCCGCCGCCCGGCGACGGGCCGACCGGCATCGACGGCAATTTGCCGCAGGTCGATCTCTCGCCGGTGGTCACCGACGGCCCGCCGCTGTCGCACGATCTCTCGGGCGACCAGGGCCCGGTGATCACGTTCCTCCTGCCGACCGCGCCGACGGCGCACGGCACGGTCATGGTCGACATCACGATCACCGACGCCAACTCGCCGCCCGATCCGACGACGGTGAAGGTCGGCATCAAGGCGTTCGGCGACGTGACCATGACGCAGATCGGCTCGAACCCGCTGCGCTTCACCGGCACCGTCGACTTCAACAAGTTCACGCCGCCGCTCACCGGCAGCGTGCTGATCAAGGCGACCGCCGCCAGCCAGGGCGGCGTCGTCGGGAACGCCAGCGTCAGCGTGCTGGTCGACAACTCCGGCCCCGACATCGTGTTCGTCAACCCGACCGCCGGGCAGTTCGTCGGCGGCGTGGTCACGCTCAAGATCGACATCACCGACGAGTCGCTGGTCGACGACACGAGCGTGAGCGCGGTGGTCGGCGGCTCGGGCGGCAGCATGTCGATCGCGCTCCAGCGCACCGCGCCCGGCATGCCCGAGTTCTCCGCGCCGTTCGACTTCCACGCGCTCGGCGCGGCCTACGTCTTCCCGACGCTGTCGGTGCACGCCGAGGACACGTTCCACAACGCCACCGACGTGTCCGAGGAGATCGTGATCGACAACGTGCCGCCGATCGCGGCGCTCGATCCGCCGCCGCTGCGCGTCGGCAAGTTGTCGTCGGGCGTGTGGCAGTGCTCGCACCTGTTCGATCCCGTCGGCTCCGACTCGGCCAACGACGGCTTCGCCTATCCGCAGATCATCACCACGCGCGCGCGCATCGAGGACCGCGGAAATTCGGCGCCGGGCCTCGCGTTCGAGCGCTGGTCGGACGTGAACCCGACGCAGGTGAGCCTGCTGGTGCTGCCGAGCGCCACCTCGTCGGGGCAGCTCTTGGTCGACACCGACGGCGACGGCAACTGCGACGACATCAATCCGCTGCTCCTGCCGGTGAGCAGCATCGCCGGCGCCAACGAGGTGCTGCAGCTGCAGATGGTGAGCATGGCGCTCGGCGGCTCGGCGGACTTCGAGAACGATCCGAGCGGCGTGGTGGTGGCGGGCGTCTGCGACACGTTCTCGGACGGATCGACCACGCCGCCCGTCGAGCTGTGCGCGGCGGCCAATACGCCGATGACCTTCTCGCTGCCGTACGCGGCGGTGGCCGAGCCGGCGATCTGGACGCTGCCGCCGGTGACGAGCGGACCGGCGGGCTGCACCGGGCTGCAGTTCGACAGCCGCAACGTACCCGAGGGGCCGGCGTGCGTCGCGGTGCGCGCGATCGACAACGCGGGCAACACCGGCATCTCGCCGCCGCTGCGCATCTGCATCTGCCACGGCGCCGCGGCCTCGTGCGCCGCGTGCACCGGCTGGCCGACGGGCGGCGCGCCGTTCTCGCCGCTGGCGAACTGCGGCGGCGTCTACGACAAGCTGACCAAGACCGTCGCCGCCGGCTCCGTGTGCACGCCGCCGCCGTCGAAGTTCGGCGGCCCCGGCGAAGTGCGCCACCTCGGCAACTAGAGCTCCGAGCGCGCCTCGGGCGGCGTGGCGCCGAAGAAGCTGACCGGCGCCTTGACCTCCTGCAGCTTGAGATCGATCAGCCAGAAGATGCGCAGCGTGCGGTTGATGCCCTCGCGGCGATAGCCGACCAGCCCCTCGATCACGTTCCACTCGAGATCGTTCTTGCGCGGATGCCCGAAGTCGAACAGCGGGTACACGCTCACGTACCACGCGCCGGTCTTCTCCTTGTCGCGCTCCGAGCCGTACCAGCGGCGGTAGTAGCAGTTGAGCACCAGCGTGTGCGTGCTCTCCTGCAAGTGCGTGACGGAGTCGAAGCGCGTCCAGCGCGCGCCGATGGGAAACAGCACCGTGGTGCGATCCTGCCCGCGGCGGAAATCCCACCACAGCGGCGCGACCACCGTCGTCGAGTCGCGCCCGCCGAAGCGCCACACGAGCGGGAAGATCACCACGTCCTTGCCCGGATCGTCGCCGCGGCGGTCGCGCGCCCACGTGAGGATCGGCGGGAAGATCCACTGCGTCGAGTTCGAGACCTTGGAGTCATGGCGCACCACGAACGGCAGCACCGCGGTGGTGCGCGACTCGCCGAACACGTGGTCGTCGAGGTAGAGCGGCAGGCCGACGGTGATGGTGCGCTCGATCGAGTGGTAGCGCCAGACCGCCGGCGTGTACGCCTGCACCTCTCGGCCGTCTTCGCCGCGGCCGTCGAAGTAGAACGGCGCGGCCAGGCGGACCACCGCGCCGGTCTTCTTGTCGCGCGTGAAGTAGAACAGCGGGAACAGCGCCGTCGACGACACCAGCTCGTCGCGGCGCCAGTAGAGCGGGCCGACGTACGCGCGCGAGCCGGTCGGATATTTGTTGTAGCCGAACAGCCAGGTGATCAGCGACGAGCCGAGCTTGCGCTTCTGGAAGTAGCCGAGGAGCGGCATCACCACCGTGGTGCGCTCGTCGTCCTTGCGCACGAAGAACAGCGGCGCGAGGCCGAGGCGCTTGACTGCGCCGTCGTGGCCCCAGTAGATCGGGCCGGCCACGTCGAGCGCGCGGTCGGCGGCGGGATCGCGCTGGTGATAGAACAGCGGGCCGAGCACGCGCGAGTCGGTGCCGCGGCGCCACGCGAACGCGAGCGGCACCAGGCCCGCGGTGTAGCCGTCCGGCTTGCGCGCGACGAACAGCGGGCCGGCCACGAGGTCGCTCACGCCGGCGTTGGTGTCCTTGTAGAAGAACACGCCGGGCGCGCCCAACCAGCTCGTCGACGAGCGGTGCGGCAATTCGCCGCTCTCGGCCGGCGCGCGCTCGTGCGTGGTCTTGCGATAGATGACGAGCGGCAAAATGCCGGCGGAGCGGCCGCCGTCGGCGCGCGCGCGATACCACGCCGGGCCGACCACGGTCGTCGACGCGACGGCGGAGCGCGTGTGCAGGAACAGCGGGAACACCGCGTCGAGCGATCGCTCGGGCCCGCGCACGCGCCAGTAGAACGGGAACACCGCCATATCCGTCTCGGCGCCGTCCTGCACGCGCCAGAAGAGCGGGAACTGCACGATGACGTGATAGTTCGGCGCGTCGTGGACCAGGCCAATCGGGAACAGCATGCGCGTGCGCGTGTGCGCCACGTCGTCGCGGCGATCGAGCCACGGGCCGATCCACAACAGCTCGCGGCCGGGCGACTTCTTCCAGTAGGCGATCGGCGAGATCAGCGTCGAGCGCTCGGGCGTGCGGCGCACGTAGAGCAGCGGGAACAGCACGTCGAGCGACTTCTTGCCGTCGCGGCGGTGATAGAACGGGCCGATCAGCATGCGCTCGCGATCGCGCGCGGCGTCGGTGAAGCGCACGAACAAGGGCGGCAGCACGAGCTGGTGCGCCACGCCGTCGAGCTTGCCGAACATCGCCAGCGGCGCGAACCCCGCCGCCCAGCCGCGCGCGCCGCGGTAGTAGTAGCCGGGCCCGACGACGTCGACCGACTTTTGCGGCGACGCGTAGTGGAAGAAGAGCGGCGGCACGTAGGTGTAGTTGCGATCGGTGTGCTTGCCGGCGAACAGGATCGGGATCAGCCCGAAGTCGAAGCCGCTCGGCGACGTGCGCGCGAACACCGGCCCGACCGCGGTCGTGGTCGTGCGCGTCTTGTCGTCGCCGAAACGCGCGAAGATCGGCAGCACCATTTCCTGGTGCGCGCTGCCCGAGCGGTGGACCAAGACGAGCGGCGCGATGCCGAGGCCGTAGCTGCCTTCGCCGTTATGGTTGCGCCAACCATACAGCGGCCCGAACACCACCGCGTTCAGCCCCGGCCCGTGGTGCCAGCCGCCGATCGGCAAGATCAAATGCGTCGACGCGCCCGAGCGCGAATCGTGAAATCCCCAGTACACCGGGAACACCGACGTGGTCGAGCCCTCGGGATCGCTCGAGTGGTAGATGTTGCCGGCGATCCATCCGCTCGACTCGTCCTCGTGGATGCGCCAGCGCGCGAACAGCGGCGGCAGCACGTCGAAGTCGCGCAGCGGATCGCGGCGATGGATGAACGGCGGCGCGAACAGCACCAGCTGCTCCAGCCCCGCGTCGAGATTTTTTTCCCAGCCGCCGACGAGCGAGAACACGCGCTGCCGGCGCCCGTGGTGATCCTGCTCGTAGTCGAAGATCGGGAGCAGCAGCCAGCGGTTCACGTCCTTGTCGTCGTCGCGCGCGTGCCACAGCAGCGGGAACACCATGCCGAACGCCGAGCGCTCCTCGGTGTGGAAGTACGCGAGCGGCGCGACGATGGTGCGCGCGCCCGGCGTCGAATGATCGAAGTAGAGCGGCACCACCAGGCGCCACGTCGACAGATCCTTGTGGCGGTAGTACCAGCCGAGGAAGCCGACCGCGATCAGCGTCGAGTCCTTGGCGTCGTCGCGCGCCCAGCCGGAGCCGAAGAGCGGGATGAACAGGTGCCGCTGGTGCTGCGCGCCCTTGTACCAGTAGATCGGCAAGAGCGCCGACTGCACGCCCGCGCCTTCGCCGGTGAACGACGAGTGCCAGAAGATCGGGTAGAGGCGGAAGGTCTTCTCCGTCGGTGAGGTCTTCCACTGGAACAGGAGCGGCGGGATGACGTAGGTGTCGCTCTTGTCCTCGGCGCGCTTCAAGTGGACGAAGAACGGGAACTGCACCTGGTTCTCGTTGCCGCGATCCCACGTCGAGAAATAGAGCAGCGGCGGGATGTGGCGATAGCCGACGTCGCCCGGCTGGTGGAAGTAGAACGGGAAGATCGAGCGGCGCGTCGGCAGCGCGGTGCAGACGTTCTGCTCGCAGATCGATCCCTTGTCGCACTCGTTGTCGTTGGCGCACGCCTGGCCGATCGGCACGGCTCGCGCCAGCGACGGTGAAAGGAGCGCGAATGCGAGCAGCGCGAAGAGATGGGGCCGGAGAGTCATCCGCTGCTTAGGGGGTCATCTTCCATTCGCCGTTTTCCAGCACGAGATGGATCTCGGCGGTCTCGACGTCTTCGCCCTTCGAGCGCTGGATCTTGAGCGTCGCGCTCGAGCCCGAGATCTTGGAGCCCTTGATCTCGAACTTCATGCCCTCGACCTCTTTCTGCATCTTCTTGAGCTCGTCGCCCGACTGGTTCATCTGCGCGGCGAGCAGGCCCTGGTACATGAGCGCGTAGCAGTCGATGACCTTGGGAAAGTCGCTCTTGACCAGCGCGTCCTTGTAGCGCGCGAAGGTCTTCTCCGGCGTCGAGAACTCGGCGCGCGCGGGCGGCAGCTTGAAGGTGATCGACTTGATCTTCGACGTCGGCAGATCGAGCTTGTGCCCGTCGGCGGTCTCGACCGCGAACACGCCGTCGTAGAAGTGCACGATCTTGCCGCTCACCTGCGTGTTGTCGATCAACTGGATGACCTCGGCGCGCGCGATCGCCGTCGAAGCGAGAAGCGCGAGCGCGGCGACTGCGAGGGTGGGGCGTAGTCTCATGAAGATCTCCGAAGAAAAGCGCACTCGTGTACCGCGCCCATGTATTGGGTGTCAAGGTGTGACTCGAACGCGCGGGCGGCGGTTGCTTACGATTCGTCGTCGGTGGAGAGGGTCGCGCCGGCCTCGGCGGCGTGCGACTCCATCCAGGCGTGCAGCTTGGGCAGACCGCGGTCGATGGGAAAACCTTCGCGGCGGTCGAACGCCTCGCGCAGGAGGTGCCACGCCTGGTCGAGATCGTTCTTGTACGCGTGCGCCCACGCGGCGAGGCCGAGCAGCGCGCCGGCGCCGGTGATCGACAGCGCCACGCGCGCGCGCTCGTGCAATTCGTCGGGCGAGAGGCGGTGCTCGCCCTCGGCCAGGCAGACGTACAATTCGGCGACCCAGTGTTGCAGGCGCAGGTAGTCGCCCGCCGGCACCGCGCCGCGCTGCTCGAGCCGCTGGCGCGCTTCGCCAGTGCGGCCGAGGTTCACCAGCGTCACCACCTCGCCGTACTCGACGGTGCGCGCGAACACCGACTTCGAGCGCAGCTTCGCATAGAGGATCATCGCCGCGCGCTGGTGCTCGAGCGCCTTCTCGAAATCGCCGCGGCGGATGAACACCATCGCGAGGTTCTGCTCGGCGAGCGCTTTCACCGGGCGCGGGCAGCGCCACGAGCGCAGGATGCCGACGAGCAGCTGCTCCGCCTCGTCGAGGCGATCGTGCACGATCAGCCGCGTCGCCTCCTCGAGCCGGCGGCCGCGGCGGATGTGCCACGCGAGATACGCGCTCAAGCCCACGCCGATCGCCACGCCGGGAATCCCGAGGAGCGCGCCGTAGAACGCGGTCACGCCGACCACCAGCGTGCCGGCCGCGCCGTACGAGATCGCCTGCAGCGCGCGATACCGCGCCGGCGATCGCACGCGGCCCTGATTGTCGACGTGCACGAACGCGCGCGGCGGCGCCTCCTCGAGGCTGCGCGCCAGCACCATCGGCGGCGTCGGCGGCTTCGGCTCGACTCGCGCGGGCGCGGACTCGCCGCGCTTCACCAGGGCATCAGGCTTGACGGCCACGCTTAATACTACAACCCCGGCGCCGGAAAGCTCCCGGTCAGTTGCTTGACCTCGGCGAAGATGCGATCGAGCGCCGCTTCGTCGTCGGACCGCGCCGCCTGCACGCCGCGATCGATCCACGCCGCGATCTGCTTCATCTCGGGCGGGCCCATGCCGCGGCTGGTGACCGCCGGCGTGCCGAGGCGCACGCCCGACGGATCGAACGGCTTGCGCGGATCGAACGGCACGGTGTTGTAGTTGAGCACCAACCCCGCGCGGTCGAGCGCGCGCGCCGCCTTCTTGCCGGGAATTTCTTTATTCGTGAGATCGACGAGGATCAGGTGATTGTCGGTGCCGCCCGACACCAGCTCGAAGCCGCGCGCCATCAGCTCGGCGGCGAGCGCGCGCGCGTTCTCGACGATGGCGTGCGCGTAGCGTTTGAAATTTTCGCTCGACGCCTCTTTGAGCGCCACCGCGATGCCCGCCGTCGTCTGGTTGTGCGGCCCGCCCTGCAAGCCGGGGAACACCGCCTTGTCGATGGCGCTCGCGTGCGCGGCGCGGCACATCAGCATCCCGCCGCGCGGCCCGCGCAGCGTCTTGTGCGTGGTGGTCGACACCACGTCGGCGAACTGCGACGGCGACGGGTGCGCGCCGCCGGCGACGAGGCCGGCGATGTGCGCGATGTCCGCGACGAGAATTGCGCCGACCTCGTCCGCGATCGAGCGGAAGCCGGCGAAGTCGATCACGCGCGGAATCGCCGTGCCGCCGCACCAGATGAGCTTCGGCCGCTCGCGCTTCGCCAGCTCGCGCACCTCGTCGAGATCGATGCGCCCCGTCTCCTTGCGCACGCCGTACGCGACCGAGCGGAAGAACTTGCCGGTGATGCTGACGTTCCAGCCGTGCGTGAGATGTCCGCCCGCCGGCAGCCCCATGCCCATCACCGTCTCGCCCGGCTTGACGAACGCCAGGTACACGGCCAGGTTCGCCGGCGAGCCCGAGTACGGCTGCACGTTGGCGTGGTCGACGGCGAACAGCGCCTTGGCGCGATCGATCGCGAGCTGCTCGATCGGATCGATGAGCTGCTGCCCTTCGTAGTAGCGCTTGCCCGGATAGCCTTCCGAATATTTGTTCTGCAGCACCGTGCCCGACGCCTCGAGCACCGCCGCCGACGTGTAATTCTCCGACGGGATGAGCCGGATCTTTTCGCGCTGCCGCGCCTCCTCGCGCGCGATCAGCTGCGCGAGCTCGGGATCGGTTTCTCGAAGCGCGTTGTGTTCGAGCATGTCGCGTTCTAGCATGCGGGCAGTGAGCTTCCAAGGTCGATGCCGCGCTACGTTCCGAGTCTGACGGAGTTTCGCGAGGCCGCGCGCCGCGGGAACCTGGTGCCGGTGTACCGCGAGCTGGTCGCCGACGGGGACACGCCGGTCTCGGCGTACGCGAAGCTCGGGCGCAAGCCGTATTCGTTCTTGCTCGAGAGCGTGGTCGGCGGGGAGAAGTGGGCGGCGTACAGCTTTCTCGGCGTGGGCGCGCGCGCGGTGATCGCGGCGCGCGGCGGGCGCTACACGATCACGCGCTTCGACGTCGAAGGCGGCGGCGATCCGCGACGGTCGATCGTCGAAGAGGGCGAGGCGCCGAACGGTGATCCGACGCGGGCGCTCGGCGCGCTGCTGGCCGAGTTTCGCCCCGTGCCGCAGCCGGGCCTGCCGCGCTTCTTCGGCGGCGCGGTGGGCTGGCTCGCCTACGACGTGGTGCGCGCGTTCGAGAAGCTGCCGTCGCTGAAGCCGGACGAGCTCGAGCTCCCCGATCTCGAGTTCGTCGTCACCGACACGCTGGTCATCTTCGACAACCTGCGCCAGACCGTGAAGGTGGTGGCCAACGCGCTCGTCGGCGAAGACGCGGACGCGGCGTACGCGAGCGCGTCCGCGCGCATCGACGAGATCGTCGCCACGCTGTCGCGCCCCTCGCCGCCGCTGCGCCCGCTCGATCCCGATCCGCCCGCCGCCGCCATCGATGACGCGTCGCCGCTGCGCTCGAACACCACGCGCGACGCGTACAAGCGCGCGGTCGAGCGCGCCAAGGAGTACATCCTCGCCGGCGACGTGTTCCAGGTCGTGCTGTCGCAGCGCTTCGACGCTCCGCGCGCCGGCGCCGATCCGTTCGACGTCTATCGCGCGCTGCGCGTGGTCAATCCGTCGCCGTACATGTTCCACCTCGAGTTTCCCGACGCGCAGGTGACCGGCGCGTCGCCCGAGGTGCTGGTGCGCGTCGAGGACGGGCGCGTGATGGTGCGGCCGATCGCCGGCACGCGCCGCCGCGGCGGCACGCCCGACGACGACGCGCGGCTCGAGCGCGAATTATTGTGCGATGCAAAAGAGCGCGCCGAGCACGTGATGCTGATCGATCTCGGCCGCAACGACGTCGGCCGCGTGGCGCGCACCGGCACCGTCCACGTCGATGAACAGATGATCGTAGAACGCTACTCGCACGTGATGCACCTGGTCTCGTCGGTGTCGGGCGAGATCGCGCCCGGCCGCTCGGCGCTCGACGTGCTGCGCGCGTGCTTTCCCGCCGGCACGCTCTCGGGCGCGCCCAAGATCCGCGCCATGGAGATCATCGAGGAGCTGGAGCCGTGCCGTCGGGGAATCTACGGCGGCGCGGTCGGCTACGTGTCGTTCGGCGGCAACCTCGACTTCGCGATCGCGATCCGCACGCTGGTGGCGCGCGGCGAGCAGGTGCACCTGCAAGTCGGCGCGGGCATCGTCGCCGACTCCGATCCCGACGCCGAGTTCGACGAGACCGTGTCGAAGGCGCGGGCGGTGGTGCGCGCGCTCGGCATGGCGAGGCCCGGCTGATGCTGCTGCTGATCGACAACTACGACTCGTTCACCTACAACCTCGCGCAGTACCTCGGCGAGCTGGGCGCCGAGGTGCGCGTCGAGCGCAACGACCGCGTCACCGTCGACGACATCATTAATATTGCGCCGCAGCAAATCGTCATCTCGCCCGGGCCGTGCACGCCCAACGAGGCCGGCATCTCGCTCGAGGTCATCCGCCGCCTCGCGGGAAAGATCCCGATCCTCGGCGTGTGCCTCGGCCACCAGGCGATCGGCCAGGCGTTCGGCGGCAAGGTGGTGCGCGCGCGCAAGGTGATGCACGGCAAGACGTCGAAGATCCATCACGACGCGCGCGGGCTGTTCGCCGGCGCGCCCAACCCGATGGAGGCGACGCGCTACCACTCGCTGATCGTCGAGGCCGAGTCGCTGCCCGCGTGCTTGCGCGTGACCGCGCGAACTAACGAGGGCGACGGCGACGGCGAGATCATGGCGCTCGAGCACCGCGAGCTGCCGGTGTGGGGCGTGCAGTTCCACCCCGAGTCGATCCTCACGCTCGACGGCAAGACGCTGCTGGCCAACTTTCTCGCCGCGAGCCGCGCGTGGAGCTGAGCGCCGCCATCGCCCGCGCCGTCGCGCGCGAGCACCTGACCGCCGACGAGATGGCCGGCGCGATCGGGCGCATCATGGACGGCGAGGCCACGCCCGCGCAGATCGGCGCGCTGCTGGTCGCGCTGCGCATGAAGGGCGAGACCGTCGCCGAGGTGGTCGGCGCCGCGCGCGCCATGCGCCAGCGCGCGCTGCCGCTGCAAGTTCCCGAGGGCGTGGTGGTCGACACGTGCGGCACCGGCGGCGACGGGCGCGGCACGATCAACGTCTCGACGATCGCGGCGCTGGTGGTCGCGGCGGCGGGCGTGCGCGTGGCCAAGCACGGCAACCGCGCGCAGTCGTCGCGCGCCGGCTCGGCCGATCTGCTGGAGGCGCTGGGCGTGAACGTCGCCGCGCCGGTCGCCACCGTCGAGCGCTGCCTGCGCGAGGTCGGCATCGGCTTCTTGTTCGCGCCCGCGTTTCACGGCGCCACCCGCCACGCCGGCGCTCCTCGACGGGAGATCGGCGTGAGCACGATCTTCAACCTGCTCGGGCCGCTGACCAACCCCGCGGGCGCGAAGCACCAGGTGATCGGCGTCTACGACGGCGCGCTGTGCGAATCGATGGCGCTGGTGCTGCGCGAATTGGGCTCGGCGCACGCGCTGGTGGTGCACGGCGCCGGCGGGCTCGACGAGGTGGCGCCGTCGGGCGTGACCGAGGTGGCCGAGCTGCGCTCGGGCGAGGTGAAGCGCTATCGGCTGCAGCCGCGCGACTTCGGGCTCGGCGACGAGGATCCGGCCGGGCTCGACGGCGGCGACGCCGACGCCAACGCGGCGATCGCGCGCGCGGTGCTCGCCGGCCGCGCGGGCGGTGCGCCGGCCGCCGCGCGCAGCTGCGTGGTGATGACCGCCGCGTGCGCGCTCTACGCCGCCGGCGCGAGCGGCCTGCGCGACGGCGCGCGGCGGGCCGAGGCGCTGCTCGACGACGGCTCCGCGGCGCGCATCCTCGCGCGGCTGGTCGAGGCGACGCAGCCATGATCCTCGACGAGATCGTGGCGGCGAAGCGCGCGGCGCACGCGCGGCGATCGCCGGCGTCGCTCGACGAGCTGGTGGCGTCGGCGCGCGCGCTTGCACGCCCGCGCGATTTTCGCGGCGCGCTGCGCGGCGGCGGGTTGCGCGTGATCGCCGAGTTCAAGCGCCGCTCGCCGTCGGCCGGCGCGATCCGCCCCGGCGCCGACGCCGCCGAGATCGCGCGCGCGTACGCGCAGGCGGGCGCGGCCGCGCTCTCCATCCTCACCGACGAGCAATTCTTCGACGGCGCGCGCGAGCACCTCGGCCGCGCGCGCGAGGCCTGCGCGCTGCCGCTCCTGCGAAAGGACTTCCTGCTCGACGAGCGCGACCTCGCCGAGTCGCGGCTCGCGGGCGCCGACGCGGCGCTCTTGATCGTGCGCCTGCTCGACCGCGCCCGCTTGACCGAGCTGCTCGCGTTCGCGCGCGCGCTCGAATTGGCGGTGCTGGTCGAGGCGCACACCGATGAGGAGATCGAGCGCGCGCTCGAAGCGGGCGCCGACGTGATCGGCGTGAATCATCGCGACCTCGACACGCTCGCGATCGATCTCTCGCTCTCGGCGCGCGCGCGCAAGCTGATCGGCGCCGAGCGCATCCTCGTCGCCGAGAGCGGCATTCGCACGCGCGACGATCTCGCCCGCATGCGCGAGCACGGCGCCGACGCGGTCTTGATCGGCGAGTCGCTGATGCGCGCGCCCTCGCCGGGCGACGCGCTGGCGGAGCTGCTCCGATGAGCGTGTTCGTGAAGATCTGCGGCGTGCGCACGCTCGAGGACGCGCTGGCGTGCGCCGAGGCGGGCGCGGACGCGATCGGCTTCAACTTCTGGCCCGGCTCGAAGCGCTTCGTCAGCATCGACGCGGCGGCGGAGATCGCGCGCGCGCTCGCGCCAGGCGGGCCGCGCCGCTTCGGCGTGTTCGTCGACGCGCCCGAGGAGGAGGTGGCGCGCGTGCTGGCGCTCGACGTGGTGCACCTCGCGCAGCTTCACGGCGACGAGCCGCCCGAGTACTGCGCACCGTTCGGCGAGCGCTTCGTCAAGGCGATCCGCCTGCGCGACGCCGCGTCGCTCGAGGCGCTCGATCGCTACGGCGGCGAGCTGGCGCTCGTCGACGCCGACGCGCCCGGCTACGGCGGCTCGGGCCTCGGGGCCGATCGCGCGCTAGCCCGCGCTGCGGCAAAACGCCGCAAGGTGCTCCTGGCCGGCGGGCTCACGCCCGACAACGTCGCCGAGGCGGTGCGCGAGGTCGAGCCGTTCGGCGTCGACGTGGCGGGCGGCGTCGAGCAGGCGCCCGGCATAAAGGATTGGAAGAAGATCGCCGCGTTCGTCG
>DASREC010000144.1:0-2007 GCA_035652295.1 Polyangia bacterium | reverse complement strand
GCCCGCCGAGACCGAGGTACAAGACCACCATCAGCGCGACGTCGGGAACCGGCAAAGAGAACGGCAATAATGCGCGCAAAGATCCGGTCAGGATCAAGAGCAGGTAGCCGGTCAAAAGGAACGTGACGCCGCGCGCGAAGCTCATTGAACGATCAACACCTCAGTCAACTTTGCAAAGTCCACCGAGGGCTCGACCTCGGCCTCTTGATAGAGACCGAAGTCGCGTTTGGTGACTTTGACGACCTTGCCGACGACGAGGTCGCGCGGGAACGCGCCGAGGCCCGAGGTCACGACGGTGTCGCCCTCGGCGATCTCGTCTTTGCGCAATAGATATTCAATGCGCGTGCGATAGCGGTTGTCGCCGGCGATGCCTTTGATGACGCCGCGTCCGCCGGTGCGCGGCAGCACCACGTCGATCGCCGACTTGGCGTCGGCGGCGAGCAGCACGTCGGAGTACGGGCCGTAGACGCGCTGCACGCGGCCGACCACGCCCGCCGACGAGACCACCGGCATGCCGGGCTTGGCCTCGCCTTCGCCGCGATCGAGCCGCACGCGCACCACGCGGAAGAACGCGCTGGTCTCGGCGCCGACGACGTGCGCGGCCAGGACGCCCGAAGGCAGGGTCGAGCGCAGCTTCAAGAGCCGCTCGAGCTCGCCGCCGCGCTCGGCCTGCTGGTGCGCGGCCACGAGCTCGGAGCGCAGCCTGGCGTTTTCGTCGCGCAGCGCTTCGTTGTCACGCTCGAGGTGTACCAGATAAATGTAGCGCGACCAGACGTGACCGAGGCCGCGGCCGATCCAGGTGAGCGCGGCTTCGATCGGCGACGAGATGCGCAGCACGGCGCGATCGAGCCAGTTGATGTCCGACGGGGATTTCAGGTTGGCGCGCAGGAACAGGACCGGCAGCGCGATCAGCACGGCGACGATCACCCATTCGCGGGCGCGGCGCGTGAGCGTCATGGTGCGGGGCTCAGTGGATGGTCACTTCCTTGAGGAGCTTGAGCTCGTCGAGCGCCTTGCCGGTGCCGAGCACGACGGCGAGCTGCGGATTCTCCGAGACCATGACCGGCAGGCCGGTCTCCTCGCGCAGGAGCACGTCGAGGTTCTTGAGCTGCGAGCCGCCGCCCGAGAGCACGATGCCGCGGTCGACGATGTCGGCGGAGAGCTCGGGCGGCGTGCGCTCGAGGACGACGCGCACCGCTTCGACGATGGCGTTGACCGGCTCGGCGAGCGCGTCGCGAATTTCGTCGCTGTTGATGGTGAGCGTCTTGGGAACGCCGGCCACCAGGTCGCGGCCCTTGACCTCGACGGTGAGCACCTCTTCGAGCGGGTACGCCGAGCCGATCTGCTTCTTGATGTCCTCGGCGGTGCGCTCGCCGATCAAGAGGTTGTACTTGCGCTTGATGTGCTGGACGATCGCCTCGTCCATCTTGTCGCCGCCGACGCGGATCGACTTGGACATGACGATGCCGGCGAGCGAGATGACCGCGACCTCGGTGGTGCCGCCGCCGATGTCGACGATCATGTTGCCGCTCGGCTCGGTGATCGGCAGGCCGGCGCCGATCGCGGCGGCCATCGGCTCTTCGATCAGGTAGACCTCGCGCGCGCCGGCGGCGAGCGCCGAGTCGCGCACGGCGCGCTTCTCGACCTCGGTGATTCCCGACGGCACGCAGATGATGATGCGCGGGCGCACCAGCGTGCGGCGGTTGTGCGCGCGCGTGATGAAGTAGCGCAGCATCGCCTCGGTGACCTCGAAGTCGGCGATCACGCCGTCCTTCATCGGCCGGACGGCGACGATGTTGCCCGGCGTGCGGCCGAGCATCTCCTTCGCCTCTTTGCCGACGGCGAGCACCTTCTTGACGCCGTTGTTGCCCCGCTGCACCGCGACCACCGACGGCTCGTTGGAGACGATCCCCGCTCCCCTGATGAAAATCAGTGTGTTGGCGGTGCCGAGATCGATCGCCAGGTCGCGCGAGAACAGCGTGTAGAGCCAGTTGAACATGGAGAAGA
>DASREC010000143.1:0-2876 GCA_035652295.1 Polyangia bacterium | reverse complement strand
GAAGCGGCCGATCGCCAGCTCCAGCTCGGCGCCGGTGAGCAGCGCCTCGGAGTCGGCCAGCTCGACGATGGTGCCGAGCCCGGCGCGAAAGCGCGCGTCGGCCTGCGCCTGGTTGGCGCGCGCGGCGTCGACGGCGAGCTGAAGGCCGGGCAGCGCCTTGAGCGCGGCGTCGAGATCGAGGTACGCGCGCTCGGCGCCGAGCGTCACCGCCATGCGCGCCTCGTCGAGGTTGGCCAGCGCCGCCTGCTCGCGCGCCTTCGACGCCGAGCGGCGCGCCAGCACCGTCGCGTCGAACAGGTTCCACTGGATGATCACGCCGAGGTGCCAGTTGGCGATGTCGGGCAGCCAGCCGTCGCCGAACGGCACCGCCGCCGCGCCGCCCGACGGCTGCGCACCGCCCGCGCGCCCCGAGAGCCCCGCCGAGACGAACACGTTCGGCAACAGCTCGCGGCCGATCGCCTGGGTCTGATGGTGCTGCGCCGAGAGCTGGGCGAGCGCGAACGCGATCGCCGGGTTCTTGCGCGCGGCCTCGCGCAGCGCCTCGTCGAGCGCCGGCGACGGCGTGTCGTCGGGGCTCATCGGCTGCGCGTCGACCTCGAGCGACGTCGAGCCCATCGACGCGGCGAACGCGGCGCGCGCCGACTCGAGCCCCGACAGCGCGCGGATGCGGCGCACCTCGAGCTGCGCCACGTCGGCCTGCGCGCGCGTGAGATCGATCGGCGGGCGCATGCCGGTGCGCGTGCCGGCGGCGGCGAAGTCGCGGTGCGTGGTCGCGCGCCTGAGCGCCTCTTCCGTCGCGGCGAGCACGTCCTTGGCGGCGAGCACCGCGTGATACGCCTCCTCGACGCCGAGTTGCACGTCGAGCAGCATCACGTCCGCGCCCGCGCGCGCGGCGGCGGCGAGCGCGTCGCCCGCGGCGATCTGCGCGGCGATGCGCCCGAACTCGTACACCTCCTGATCGACCGACAGTGCGCCAATACTCGTCGCCGACGGCGACCACGATGTGTCCGCCCGCGCGCTCGTACCGCCGATCCGTGGCAGATCCACTTCGGGCACGGGCAGGTACGTGCCGGTCGTGTTGTTGGCCGTCGCCACGAAGAGCTGCGCGGTGGCGCCGATCTGCGGCAGCCACAGCGCGCGCGGGATGCGCGCCTCGCTCTTGCGCGCGCTCCACTCGGCGAGCGCGCTGCGGATCTGCGGCTGGTGCGCGCGCGCGTAGCCGAGCGCCTCGTCGAGCGCCATCACCGGAACGCCCTCGGCCGCGGAAGCTCGATTGATCCACAAGATTGCCGGCAGCAGCAGAGCGAGAGCCGGCGCCGAGGGGCGCCGCGAGAGGGACCGCATGGTGGCGGGCTTCTTAGCAGTTAGCATGCCGAGGGGGATACGCTTCAGATCCTCGGAAATCAATCCTTCCCCGTTCAAGCGCGCACCGCCTGTCTCGCAAAATGCAACGATTCGTCCAGTCGCCCGACGCAGACGAGCGGCGTTCGCGAGCGATCCTGCTCGTGGCATATGCCTTGCTCGGTGGCGAACGCGCCATGAGCTCGATCCTCTTCGCCTCGATCCCACCCGAGTTTCGTCGGGTGCTCGTCGTGGTCGAGGAGCCGAGCCTCCTGATGCTCCTGGCCGAAGCGCTGGCTGATGCCGGGCATGCGCTCGCGATCGCCGACGATCCCGCTGGCCTCCGACTGGCAATCGAGCAAGGCGCCTTCGATGTAGTGGTGGTGGATCTCGAGACCCGGCGCCGCGACGCTGCGCGGTTGGCTTCCGCGATTCGCGAGGTCGATCCCGGGACCAAGGTGGTCGTGCTCCTGCCGAGCACAGGGTTGCCCGCCAACGCCAAACCGCTGCGATTTCACCTCGCCGTCGAGCGACCCGCGCGACTGACGGCCGTGCTCACCGCGGTCGCTCTCGCGCGCGTGGTCTCGCAAAATTAGGCATTCGGAGGTGCTCGAAGCCCGTGAGTCGTGCAAAATGCGAGATCCGATGAGCGGGCGCGCGGGCGGCCGGTGGATTCAGATCGCGATGGTGGGCGCGGTGACCGCCGTGTTCCTGCTCGCGTATCTCGATCTGCTGCGCGAGCAGGCGCGCGCCTTGGATGATTTCGCCGGCGAGCAGGCCGGGCTCGGTCGCGCGTTCGCGTCGACGCTCGGCGCACGCGTCGACGGCGTGCTGCGCGACGTCGACGCGGCGGCCGACGTGGCCGCGGGCGAGCACGCCGACGCGGTCCTGCGCCGGCTGGTCGGCGCCGGCGAGCTCTACCGTGAGATCGACGTGCTCGACGAAAAAGGGGCGCCGGTCGTCCAGGTCACGGCGCCCGGCACGCCGCCGCTGGAGAATTCCCCGTCGCTGCGAGCCGCTCGCGCGGCAGTCCTGGGCGAGACCTCGAGCACCGCGCCGCTCGCGATCTCCGGTCCGCTCAGGCGTGAGGACTCCACGAGTGGGGAGCGGCTGCGGCTGTTCGTCGTGCGCCGCGGCGATCGCGCGGCGTGCGCCCTGGTCAACACCGCGCGCTTCTTCGACGGCATGCAGGTCGCCGATGGCGCGGTGCCGACGCGCTGGATCGTGATCGACGACGCGCAACGGCGCCTCGAGCTCGGCGATGGCGAAAGCGGCGCCGAGATGCGCTGGAGCACCGACGAGCGCGTCGAGTCCGAAGCGGTCGCGCGGCTGCTCGAGCGCATGCGCGCGGGCGAGAGCGGCGCGCTCTTGCTCGATCGCGCCGCCGCCGCGTCGCTCGGCCTCGAGCGCCGCTCGGCGATCGCCGGCTTCGCGCCGGTCGCCATCCGCGGCGCGCGCCCGTGGTCGGTCGCGGTCGTCGTCTCGGCGATGCGCGTGCGCGATCGCGCGCGGCTCGCGGCGTGGCGGCTCGGCGC
>DASREC010000142.1:0-7551 GCA_035652295.1 Polyangia bacterium | reverse complement strand
CGCGCATCGACTATCAGCCGGCGGTCTCTTTGCCGTGAGGGAAATCATCGCGGCCGCCGCTCAGGGAACGTGGACGGTGGCGGAGCGCGGCAGGCTCTCGGCTTTGAGCTCGATGCCTTTGAGCACCACCAGGCCGAGGCCGACGTTGACGCCGTATTTGAACAGCGGCTCCAACTTATAGAGCGAGCGCAAAACGATGCTGGTGTTTTCGAACGCCTCGTCGGCGCGCAGGATGAGCTGCGTCTTGCCCGCCGTCGCCGGCATCACGTCCCAGCGCAGCCGCGAGAGGCGCAGATCGCCGTCGTCGCCGAACAGGTCCACCGACTTCGCGTCGGCCTTGACGATCCACTTCGTCGACCACGAGAGCAGCGGCACCGATTGCTCGAACTCCGCCATCGGCTGCCCTTTGACCACGCCGAGATCGTAGCTCTCCGAGATCGTCGGCACGAACTCCTTCCAATGTTTGATATCGGCCACGACTTTGATGGTCGCCTCGGCCGCCGCATTGACGTTGTCGATCAAGCGAACTTCCGCGAGGTGGCCCTTGTTGGCCAGAAACAGCGCCACCGTGCCGCGCTCGAGCAGGAAGTTGAAGCTCGGTTTTCCCGTCGGTACGCCGGTCACCTTGCCGCGCGCCAGCTGCTCGGCGCGCTCCTTGACCGCGAGCTGCAGCGTGAGCTGCGGAATCAGCCCGAGCCCGAGCTCGAGCGTCTGCGCACGATCCATATATTGCTTCATGAACCCGTCTTGCGGAATGACGGTGAATCCATACAAAACCAAGATCGTCCCGCCGCCCTCGGCCGCGAGGAACTGCCACTTGTAGTGCCGCCGCCCGTTGTCGTCGGGATCGTACATGTCGACCGGCGGCACCGCGTCGCCCAGCTCCGGCGGCAGCATGACGTAGCGATGCCGCCCCTCGACGCTGTAGACCTTGTACGAGAGCCGATACTGGTGCACGAACGTGCCGCCCTCGGCGTCGGGCTTGATGGTCGACTCCGACATGTTGCGCACGAAGTCGCCGTAATGCTCGGGATGCGCCACCAGCTCGCGCACCTCGGCGGGCGGCGCGTTCACCAGCGAGATCGTCGTGAGCTGCTTGATGTGGCCCTGCTCGGTCGATTCGATCAGCGAGAGCTCGGCGCCGCGCAAGAGCGGCGCGAGATTGACCAGCTTGGCGCGATCGAGCTGCGCCAGCGGCTGCGGTTGCGCCTTGGCCGACGCCAGCGACGGCAGGAGCAGCGCCCATACGCAGACGATCGCGCGCATGACCGTCGAGTCTAGCACCCTATCCACTCGCGTCACGCGGAGCGGGTTTGCGGCCCCACAAACGGCGCTGCACCGCCAATCCTTGGAGCTCGATGTAACGCTCGAGGCGGTGGCCGGCGAGCGCGAACCGCGAGCGCAAGGTCGGGTGGCCGATGACCAGCCGCTCGGTGCTGCGCTCGATCGCCTTCCATTGAAACTTGTACGTCTCGTCGCCGCGCAGCAGATCGAACTCGCGCGCGCCGTCTTTGATCGCCGACTCGATGGCGTGCGACATGGCGACGTTGCCGATCGAGAACTTGCTGAACTCGAGATCGAAGCCGCTCAAATAGTAATAAACGCGCGCGCCGTATTGAAAGCAGTAGAACGCCGCGCGCGTCTCGCCGTCGAGGCGCAGGCGGTGCAGCCGCAGCCAGCCGCGCTCGAGAAATCGCCGCGCGACCTCGTGGTGGAACTTCTGCATGCGCTCGCCGGCGAACGCGCCCATCGCGCCGCGCTTGCGCCAGCGGCGGTTGTGCAGCACGAACAGCTCCTCCATCGCCTGCGCGAGCGTCTCGGCCGACGCGGTGTCGTACTCGGTCTTGAACGTCTTGGCGATCTGCCGCCGCCGCCGCCCGATGTTGGTGCGCATGTTCTTGCTCAGCCCGGCGGCGAATTTGTCCCAACTGCTCTCGAGCGGGATCACCGGACACAGTCGGTGGTGCAATTTCTCGACGGTGAGCCCGCCGTTTTGCGCCAGCGTGAGCGGCGAGCCTTCGCGCTGATCGGCGAAGTCGCAAAGGTCCCAGCGATCGCGGTGACGCTCGAGGTGCGCGAAGAACGCGTCGGCGCACTCGGCCGCGCGCGACGCCGGGCCGATCGGCCCTTGATAATCGGAGAGCGGCGAGCCGAAGAACTTCACCTGCCTGAGCGGCGTGCCGCGATAGCGCGAGATGGTGAGCGGCATCAAGCCGACCAGCTCGCCGCTCGCTTTGTCGACGGCGCGCAACACCCACGGCCGCCCGCGCCCGTGATGGCTCCACCACGTCGAGCACCATTCCCAGGTTTGGAACGGCGTCACGTCGTCGGCGCGCGCGGCGAGCGCCTGCCACTCGGCCGCCAGGCCGCCGAGCGTCGTGGCCTCCGTCACCTCGGAAATCTCGATCATGGGCCGAGCATTATATATGTTGCTTCGGTATGATGCGCGGCCGTCGCGCGGTGCATCGGGGGAAAATCTGGCGAATGGAACGGCGTTGGTGAATAGCTCTAACCTGATGGTCGAGCCGAATCCCGTCGAGGCGGGCGCGCCGCCGCGCGCGCGCTGGCGCAACGTCTTGCGCTGGACGCTGCTCGTCGCCATCACCGTCGGCCTGCTGGCGCTGCTCGTGCGCCGCGTCGATTGGGCGCAGTTCCTGGCGGCGATGAAGCTCGCCAAATTCTGGCAAATCGCCGTCGCCGGCGCGGTGGCGGTGTCGGTTTGCATGTGGGGCTGCATCGAGCGTTTGTGGGTGCTCCTCGGGCCGCTGCCTCATGGTGGGACGGCGGTCGGCCGGCTGGAGTTGGCTTCGATTCATTACGCGAGCTGCGCGGCGCACAATCTTTTGCCCGCGCCCGCCGGCGAGGTCGTGCGCACGGTGCAGCTGCGCCGCCGTCACGGCTACTCGGTGGGCGTGCTGGTGGCGGCGCAGCTCGTCGAGAAAGTCATCGAATCGCTCGGGCTCGGCATCGAAGTGCTGGTGGTCGCGCTGCTGTCGCCGCTGCCCGCCCGACTCGGCGTGCCGATGTACGTGTTCGCGGGAATCGGCGCGGGCGGCGCGATCGCGGTGCTGCTGGTGGCGCAGCGCTATCACGCGCGTCACGCCGGCGCGGCGGCAACCGAGGCGCCCGACGGCGCGGCGATCCGCGGCGTGCGCGGCCACGTAACTTCTTTCGTGCGCCGCTTGTCGGAAGGGATGTACCTCGTCCGCGCGCCGCGCATCTGGGCGATCGGGCTGTTCTGGTCGATCGTCGCCGACCTGGCGAACGCGGCCACCGTCGGGCTGGTGCTGTCGGCGCTCGGGATCCATCTGCCGGTGAGCGCGTGGTTCCTGGTGATGCTCGCCGCGCGCGCCGCCGGACTTTTCCCGTCGACGCCGGGGCAGTTCGGCGTGCAGGAGGCGGCGGTGGTGCTGGTGCTGTCGGCGCTCGGCGTCGATCAGAGCCGCGCGTTCGCGGTGGCGGTGCTGCACCACGTGGTTCATTTCGTGCCCGTGACGCTGGCGGGGCTTTATGAGCTTCGGCGACAATGGGCCGAGGTGAAATGAGCACGACGAGCGGCAATCACCCGGTCGTCACGCCGAGCGGGAAGATGCAGTCGGTGCGCGGCCTGCGCCGCACGCGCGCGTTCCGCTGGTTCGGACGCTACGTCGCGCTCGCGCAGAAACGCACCGGCCTCCTGCTCCTGATCCTCGGCGCGCTGGCGGTCGTCGCCGGCTGGTCGGCGCTCAAGCTCGAGCTGCACACCGACATGGCCGAGCTGCTGCCCGATCAACATCCGGCGGTGCTCGCCTTCCGCCGCCTCGCCGGCCGGCAGAAGAGCGCCACCAACCTGGTGATGCTGATCCACGGGCCCGACGCCGAGAAGAACCGCGCGTTCGTCGAGAAGCTCAAGCCCGAGCTGGAAAAGATGGTGCCGGCGGCGTTCACCGAGATCCAGTGGCGCCCCGACACCGAGGTGCCCGACTACGCCGCGAAATGGAAATGGCTCTACGTCCCGAAGGCCGATCTCGAGCATGTCGAGCAGTTGCTCGATCGCGTAATAGCCAGCCGCTCGTCGCCGCTCAACGTCGATCTCGACGACGATCCGGAAGCCGAGCTGAAGAAGCTGCGCGAGAAGCTCAACCAGAAGCTGCCGGTGCGCAAGGACGCGCCGTACTTCGAGGCGCGCATCGGCGATCAGCACTACCTCGGCGTGATGCTGTGGCAGCGGCTCGACGGGCTGGCCGGCAAGAGCGCGCACGACACGCTCGACGCCGTGCGCGCGACCATCACGCGGCTCGATCCGGGCGCCATCGATCGCCACATCGTGGTCGAGTACACCGGCGCGATCGCGCAGGCGATCGACGAGCAGAACGGCATCCGCGACGACCTGACCATCGCCACCGTCTTGTGCGGGCTCGGCGTGTGCGCGGTGATCCTGCTCTACTTCCGCCGCTTCGCGCTGCTGCTGGTCATCGGCGCGCCGGCGGTGCTCGGACTTTTACTGTCGCTGATGCTGGCGTCGCTGACGATTCACTACCTCAATATCAATACCGCGTTCTTGATATCGATCATTTTGGGTAATGGAATCAATTCGCCGATCATTTTATTGGCGCGCTACGGCGAGGAGCGGCGGCACGGACAGCCGGTGGCGATCGCGCTGACGATCGCGATGTCCGAGACGCTCCTGGCGACGCTCACGGCGATGTCGGCGGCGTCGATCGCGTACGGCTGCCTGCTGCTCACCAGCTTCCGCGGCTTCAACCAGTTCGGGCTGCTCGGCGGCGCGGGCATGCTGCTCGTGTGGATCATGTCGTTCCTGCTGGTGCCGCCGATGGTGATCTTCGGCGAGCGCATGTGGCCGGGCTCGCTCACGCCGCGCGAGAACTGGTGGCGCAAGCCGTTCGCGTGGATCGGCCGGCTGTCGGAGAAGCGGCCGGTGCTGCTCGCGCTCACGTCGGTGCTGCTGCTCGGCGCCGCGGCGCTGCCGGTGTATCGCTACGTCAAGGATCCGCTGGAGTGGAACTTCGAGAACCTGCGCACCGACGAGACGCCGTCGCAGCGGCTGTGGGACAAGATGGAGGCGCTCGGCATGGGCGACGTCGGCGCCGGCTACATCGGCAACAACGGCGTCCTGCTCGTCGATCAGCCGGACCAGGCCGACACCGTCGCGGCGGCGATGCGCGCGCAGGACGCGGCCAAGGGTCCGCAGCACGTGCTCAAGGAGGTGCGCACGCTCTCGTCGACGCTGCCCAAGGAGCAGGACGACAAGCTGGCGCTGCTCGCGCGCATCCGAAAAAAGATCGATCGCCACCGCGACCTGATGGAGGACGACGAGCGCAAGGAGGTGGACGCGTGGCGCCCGCCCGACTATCTGCGCGCGCTCGGCGTCGAGGATCTGCCGCGGCAGGTGCGCGAGGCGTTCACCGAGACCGACGGGCAGCGCGGGCGGCTGATCGGCATCGACGCCGATCACGCCACCTACTACGACTGGAACGGCCACGACCTCCTGCGCATGTCGAAGGCGCTGCGCGTCGAGGCGGCGGGCAAGTCGTGGGTGGCGGCGAGCGCGGCGACCATCTTCGCGGGCATGCTCGAGACCATCATTAATGATGGGCCGCGCGTGACCCTGGCGGCGATCATCGGCGTCGCGCTGCTGGTGCTGGTGGCGTTCGGGCTGCAGGGCGCGTGGCCGGTGCTGACGTCGCTGGCGATCGGCATCATGTGGCTCGGCGGGGTGCTCGGGTTCATCCACCTCAAGATCAACTTCATGAACTTCGTGGCGCTGCCGATCACGCTCGGCGTCGGCGCCGACTACGCCGCCAACATCTGGGCGCGCCTGCGCTCGGAAGGCCTCTCCAAGCTGCACTCGGTGATCGCCGACACCGGCTCGGCGGTGGCGCTGTGCTCGTCGACGACCATCATCGGCTACTCGTCGCTCCTGCTCTCGCACAACCGCGCGCTGCGCTCGTTCGGCCGCCTCGCCGACATCGGCGAGGTCACCTGCCTGCTGGCCGCGCTGGTGGCGCTGCCGGCCATCCTCCAGTTCGCGCGCAGCCGCAAACCGAAAACCAACTGAAACTCGCCTCCGCGGGGCGGCACGTAGTATACGGACGCCAATCCCGCTCCGGAGGCCCCGCATGCGTGCTTCACACTGGTTCGCGCTCCCGCTCTCGATCGCTCTCGCCCAGCCCGCGCTCGCCAAGGCGCCGCCGCCGGAGAAGCCGCCGGCGTCGTCGAGCGGCATCGACGAGACGGCGCTCGACCGCTCGATCGATCCCTGCGACGACTTCTACACCTTCGCGTGCGGCGGCTGGATGAAGCGCACGCCGATCCCCGCCGACAAGCCGGCGTGGCACCGCAGCTTCAACGAGATCGACGAGCGCAACGAGCTCGCGCTGCGCAAGATCCTCGAGGGGCTGGCCGCCGCGAAGACGCCGCCCGCCGACGCGTACGGCGACAAGCTGGCGGCGTTCTGGACCTCGTGCATGGACGAGGCGCAGATCGAGAAGTCGAGCGACGCCGACGTCAAGGCGCTGCTCAAGGACATCGACGGCGTCAAGGATCTGCCGTCGCTGGCGCGCGAGGTCGCGCGGCTGCACCTGTCGGTCGCGGCGCCGCTGTTCGACTTTCATTCGCAGCAGGACTTCAAGGACGCGACGCTGGTGATCGGCACGGCCGACCAGGGCGGGCTCGGCATGCCCGATCGCGACTACTACTTGAAGGACGACGCGAAGACGAAGGAGGTGCGCGCGCAGTATCTCGCCCACGTGCAGAAGATGCTGGAGCTGGCGGGCGAGCCGGCGGCCGAGGCGGCCAAGGACGCGCAGACCGTGATGCGCATCGAGCACCGCCTCGCCGAGGTGTCCATGTCGCGCGTCGACCGCCGCGATCCGAAGAAGATGTATCACCGCCTCGAGCGCGCGGGCCTGGCCAAGAAGGCGCCGAGCTTTCCGTGGGACGCGTTCTTCGAGGCGCTCGGCCGCCCGTCGCTGACGCAGATCAACGTGGCGGTGCCCGACTTCTTCGCCGGCCTCAGCGGCGAATTGCCCAAGGTGCCGATCGCCGACTGGAGGACGTACCTGCGCTGGCACGCGCTGCACGGCGCGGCCGAGGCGCTGTCGCAGAAGTTCGTCGACGAGACGTTCCGCTTCTACGGCAAGACGCTGCAGGGCACCGACAAGCTCGAGCCGCGCTGGAAGCGTTGCGTGAAGGCCACCAACTGGGCGCTCGGCGAAGCGCTGGCGCGCCCGTTCGTGAAGCAGTACTTCGGCGCCGAGGGCAAAGACGAGACGCAGGCGATGGTGAAGTCGATCGAAGCGGCGATGGAGTCGAACTTGAAGGCGCTGACGTGGATGGACGACGCCACGCGCAAGGCGGCGTTCGAGAAGCTGCACGCCATCGCCAACCAGATCGGCTTCCCCGACAAGTGGCGCAACTACGACAAGCTCGACGTGAAGCCGGGCTCGTTCTTCGCCAACTCGATGCGCGCGGCCGAGTTCGAGTCGAACCGCGATCTCGACAAGGTCGGCAAGCCGGTCGATCGCGGCGAGTGGGAGATGACGCCGCCGA
>DASREC010000141.1:0-3806 GCA_035652295.1 Polyangia bacterium | reverse complement strand
TTTTTCTGCATCGGCTGCTGGAGCGCGGCCGCGCCCGGCGCCTGCTGGTTCTGCTCGGCCTGGACCTCGCGCGCCTTCTCGGCGGGAGGCGATGGGCTGTTGTTGCCGTTCCACGCCGACGGCGCTTGCGCTTGCGGCGCTTGCGGCTCGGGCGCCTGCGCGTAGCGCGCGGGCGGAGGAGGAGGCGGCGACGCCGACGGAGACGCCGACGGCGCATCGAACGCGTCGGCCTTGGGCATCGCCGAGCGCGTGTGCGGCGCGGCCGCCTGCTGCTGCTGATCGCGATAGTTGGCGCTGCCGCCTTTTACCACGCCGCTGTTGCCCGCGGCGCGCCCGCCCCACGACTGCTGCTGCTGCTGCTGCTTGTAGCCGCCGGAAGACTCGCCGCCGCCCGCGCCGCCGACCTCGCCGGTCACGCGGCCGATGCCGGTGTTCCCCAACTTGCCGTCGTAGACGATCCCCGAATCGTCGGCGCTCAGCGTCTTGGGCGACGCCGCCGGCTTGCTCGCGTGGTGCGTCGGCGCGGGAGCCTTGGCCGCCACGGGCTCGGCGCGACGCAGGTAGAGATCGGGCGCGGTCTCGTCGGCCATCGGCTTGCGCTCGGCGAGCGCGGCCGGCTTCTCCGGCGCCGCGGTCTCCTTGTCGGCCGACTTCTTGAATTTCGCTTCGTCTTTGTTGTTGGCGATCGCGCCCTCGACGGGCGGCTCGGCCGGCGCCGGCGCGGGCCCCGCCGCGACCGCCGGCTTGGGCGCCTCGACCGGCGACGCCTCCACCGGCGTCGACGGCGCCGCCGCGTGCATCGGCATCTGCAACCCGCCGCGCGCGAACTGCAACCCGATCGCGCCGCCGATGATCACCAGCCCCGCCGCCGCCGCGTAACCCGGATGGCTCACCACGCGACGCGCGAACTGCAAAACTTTTCCCGTGCGCGGCGGCCGCCGCTGCGCCGCCGCGTGCAGCAGCTGCGCGTGCAGCGCGCCGGTCGCGGCCTGCGGCGGCTCCACCGACGGCAACACCGCCCGCACCGCCGTGCGCACGCGCTTCATCAGCGCGAGCTCGCTCTGGCAGCGCGCGCAGTCCTTCATATGACGCTCGAACTCCGCCGCCTGCGCGCCGTCGAGCTCGCCGTACGCATAATCGAGCGCCCGCTCGCACATCGGATCGGGCGCGCTATTTTCAGTCGGCTCGCTCATTGGACCGCCTGGGCCAGGTCGCGATACTCCTCGAGCGCCTCTCGCAGCTTCTCGAGCGCATAGCGCATCCGGCTCTTTACCGTGTTCTCCGGGCAACCGACAATCTTGGCGATCTCGTTGAACTGCAGATCGCTCACTTCACGTAACAAGAAGATCTCCCGCTGCTCATCCGGCAGCGACTCCACCGCTTGCTTGATGCGCACCGCCAGCTCGCGGCCGATGGCCTCGCGATCGACCCCCGACTTCCCGTCGGCGACGAGATCGATCAACGCCGAGGCGCCCTCTTCACCATTCACGGGCGCGTCCAGCGAAGCGGCGTTGCGGTGCTTCCCGCGGCGGGAAGCATCGACGCACAGGTTGCGCGCGATGGTGTAGAGCCAGGTCGTGAACTTCGCTTGCCGCTCGTACGCATCTGCGCCTTTGATGAGCCGCAGGAAAGTCTCCTGCAGCACGTCCTCCGCCTGCGCCGTGTCACGGACAAAGCGCAAGATGAAATTGTAGATGGGCTTCCGGTGCCGGGTGACCAGCACCTCGAAGGCCCGCACGTCGCCGTCGCGATACCTCAGCATCAACGACTCGTCTGAGTCATCCCGCAACCGCACACCCCACGGCCGTCGCCGCGCGACGGACTTGGGGGATCGTAGCTGAAGGAAGGCCACCTTTCAAACGTCCCTGGCCTTACAAACGGGCGAATCGGCCGAAGGATCTACTTCTGGCAGCCCGGGCAATAGAAGGTGGAGCGCGCGCCCTGCACCAGGCGGCGGATCTTGCGGCCGCAGCGCGGGCACGCGAGGCCCTCGCGGCCGTAGACGGCCAGAGCGTGCTGGTTCTCGCCGGCGGCGCCGTCGGCGTCGACGTAGTCGGAGAAGCTGGTGCCGCGGTTGGCGATGCCGCGCTCGAGCACGGTGACGATCGACGCGTGCAGCCGCGCGGCGCGCTCGGCCGAGAGGGCGTGGGTGCGGCGGCGCGGGGCGATCGCGGCGTGGTGCAGCGCCTCGCACGCGTAGATGTTGCCGACGCCGGCGAGGCGCGTCTGGTCGAGCAGGAACGTCTTGACGTCGCGGCGCGTGGCGCCGAGCTGCGCGCGCAGGTAGCCGGCGGTGAACGCGGGATCGAGCGGGTCGAGGCCGAGAATCTTCAGCTCCGGCGACGCCGCCAGATCCGCTCGGTTATAACTGCGCAAAACGCCGAATCGGCGCGGGTCGACGTAGCGCAGCTCGGCGGCGCCTTCGAGCGCAAACACCGCGTGCGTGTGCGGGCGGCGCGGCTCGGTGCGCGGCTTGACCAGCAGGTTGCCGCTCATGCCGAGGTGGATGAGCAGCACGTTCTCCGTCGAGAGATCGATCAGCAGGTACTTGCCGACGCGGCGGACGGCGTCGACGCGCGCGTCCTTGCACGCGGCGCGCAGGCGGGCGCGATCGATCGGGCGGCGCAGCGGAAGGCCCGAGGTCTCGACGCCGAGCACGCGGCGGCCGACGAGGTGCGGCTGCAGGCTGCGCGCCACCGACTCGACCTCGGGCAGCTCAGGCACGCGGCGTGGCTCCGGCGATGGCGGCGATCGCGCGCGTGAGCGCGGCGAACTCCTCGACGGAGAGCGTCTCGCCGCGGCGCTGCGGATCGATCTCCGCGCGCGCGAACGTAGCGTCGTCCCAGTCGTCGAACGCGGCGCGGAGCGCGTTGCGCAGCGTCTTGCGCCGCTGGTTGAACGCGGCGTGGACGACTTTCGAGAACAGCGGCTCGTCGGGGACCGGCGCGCGCGGGGCGCCGCCTTCGAACGGCTCGATGCGCAGGACCGCCGAGGCGACGCGCGGCGCGGGCACGAACGCGCCGGCCGGCACGCGCGCGATCAGCTTGGCGCGGCCCGACATCGCCACCATCACCGACAGCGCGCCGTACTCCGGCGTCGACGGGGCGGCGACGATGCGATCGGCCATCTCGCGCTGGAGCATGATCACGACGCGGCGGATCTTGGCGCGCGCGTCGAGCAGGCGGAACAGGATCGGCGACGCGATCTGGTACGGCAAATTGCCGCAGACGATCGGCTTGCGGCCGATGCGATCGGCGACCTCGGCGTAGTCGAACGTGAGCGCGTTGGCCTCGGCGATCTCGACGCGCGGATTTTCGCCCAGCTCGGCGCGCAGGATCGCCGCCATGTCGCGGTCGCGCTCGACGGCGATCACGCGCGCGGCGTGCGCGGCCAGGCGATCGGTGAGCGTGCCGAGGCCGGCGCCGATCTCGATCACCTGGTCGCCGGCTTCGATGGCGCACGCGTCGACGATCGCGCGGAAGCTGCGCTCGTCGACGAGGAAGTTCTGGCCCCAGCTCTTCTTGGCGAAGAGCGAGTACTTCTTGAGCAGCGCGCGGGCTTCGAGCGGCACGTTACAGCGGCAGGGTCGCGGTGGCGTTGAGCGCGAGGTCGGCGCGCTCGCCGCGCGCGAGGCGGTGATAGCCGGCGCACGCGATCATCGCCGCGTTGTCGGTGCAGCGCGAAGGCGGCGGCACGTGCAGCTTCACGCCCCACGCGGCCGATTTATTTTGCAGCGCAGCACGGAGCCCGCGGTTGCAGGCCACGCCGCCCGCCAGCACCAGCTCGTCGAACTTTTCCGCGGCCAG
>DASREC010000140.1:0-5852 GCA_035652295.1 Polyangia bacterium | reverse complement strand
CTCGCCGTCGGGCCCGACGGGATCGAGCTGCAGAATCGCCGCGATCAACCCGCGGCGGTGACACTGCCACCGCCGGCCATCGAGAAGCCACCGATGGATGAGCGCCCCCGTTGGCGACACGGCGAAGAGAAGAAAGAAGCGGAGAAGGACGAGCACGCCGACGGCCGGCGCCAGCGCAATCTGGACACCCCCGAGGAGCCCCGAACGGCGGATCCAATGTCGGCCCCCAAGTCCGTGTCGAGCTCGACGTCGCCGGTCACCAAAGCGCCACCGCGTCCCGAGCCGGCGCGCGAGACGGCTCCGGCGCCCGTCGTCGCGCAACCGCCGCCGCCTCCGCCCGCGCCGCCTGGGGCGCACCAGATTCACCCCGTGGCGCCACCGCGTCCGCAGGAAAGCTCGGGCCACGAGGAGGGCGGACAAGCCGACAGCGATCACGACGGAATTCCCGACGCGGTGGATCGCTGCCCCAACGAACCCGAGACGTACAACGGCTACGAGGACGAGGACGGCTGCCCCGATCGCGGGCGCGTGATCATCCAGAGCTCTCGCATCGAAGTGCTCGAACGCATCTATTTCGAGACGGGCAAGGCGCTGATCAAACCGATCTCGTTTCCCATCCTCGACGCGATCGCCGCCACGCTGAAGGCCAACCCGCAGATCGTGCTCGTCGAGGTCCAAGGGCACAGCGACGAGCGCGGCGACGACCGGTTCAATTTGCAGCTCACCGATCAGCGGGCGGCCGCGGTGCGCACCTATCTGATCGATCACGGCGTCGAGTCCCAGCGCGTGCAATCGCGCGGCTACGGCGAGACGCGTCCATTGTGCGCCCAGCACAGCGAAGAGTGCTGGTCCAAGAATCGTCGCGTCGAGTTCGTGATCCTGCGGACCAACGACGGCGCCGTGCCCGCCCGCGCGCACCAGGCGCCGCCGCGCCAGGCCCCGCCCGTCGAGAAACCAGCGGAACCGTCGCCGTACGAAGGCCGACTGCTCGAGGTCATGCAGCTCGTGCAGGCGCACAAATCGGATCAGGCGCTCAAGCTGGCGTTCGCCTGGCGCGATCAGGATCCGGGCGACGTGCTGGCGCTGATCGCGCTCGGCGAGGCGAGCGAGGCCCTCGGCAAGAAACGGCTGGCGGCGCGCGCGTACGGGTCGGTGATCGATCTATTTCCGGCGCGGGCGGACATGCGTCGATTCGCGGGCGAGCGACTCGAGCGTCTGGGCGCGGACGGACAGGAGCTGGCCATCGACACCTATAAGCAGGCGCGCGCGTCGCGGGCCGATCATCCCGCGAGCCATCGTTTGCTCGCCTACGCGCTGCTGCGCGCCGGCCAACTCGCGCAAGCGTTCGACGTGATCCTCGAGGGCGCACATACGCAATACCCGTCGGGACGGTTTGCGGGAGTGGATCGCATCCTTCGTGAGGACGTGGGGCTGATCGCAGCGGCGTGGATCCGCCGCGAGCCTGCGCGGCGCAAACAAATCATGGAGCGCGTCGCGGCGGCCGGCGCCGAGCTGCCAACGGGGCGCTCATTGCGTTTCGTGCTGAACTGGGAGACCGACGCCAACGATGTCGATTTCCACATCTTCGACGCGCAGGGCGGACATGCGTACTACTCGCAGCGTTCCCTGCCGACGGGCGGCGAGCTCTACGCCGACGTGACCACCGGCTACGGCCCCGAATGCTTCACGATCCCCGGCGCGGCCGGCGCATATCCGTATCGGCTGCAGGCGCACTACTACTCGCGCGGACCGATGGGGTACGGCATGGGCAAGCTCGAGATCATCGAGCACGACGGGCAAGGCAATCTCGCGTTCGAGGAGCGCCCGTTCGTCATCATGGTCGACCGCGCGTTCGTCAACCTGGGCGAAATCTCGAAGCCGCTCCTCAAGTAGGTCTGCTCATGAGCGCGGCCACCGAAGAGCGATCCTGAGACCACCTCATGAAGTCTCCGTCACCGCGCCCGGCCCGAGAAATGTGCGCCCCGCAGGTTTGACGGCGATCGGGTGATCGGCTACGCATCCGGCATGCTTCGTCCGGCGCAGCGTCTGAAGCGTTTGGTCAACTCGGCCCGCAAGAATTGGTTGATCGCGCGCGTCGAAGGCTCGCTGCGCTCGATGACCACGGTCGGCCGACTCGAGCGCGAGGGCACGGCGGTATTCAAAGCCTTCAAGCTGGTGGGCGCGATGGGCGACTATCTGGAGTTCGGGGCGTTCGAGGGCGGCAGCTTCATCGGCGCGTATTACGCGGCGCGCGACGTGATACGCGAGGTCACGTCCGAAAAATGGGAGCACTCGTTCGCCGACCGCGACGCCAGCAAGGCCGGATTTCGCAAAGCGTGGGACGAGATGCGGTTCATCGCGTTCGACTCCTTCGAGGGCATGCCCGAGCCGCGCGGCGTCGACACGCTGTTCGAGGCGTTTCCGCGCGGCTCGTACGCGTGCTCGGAGGAGCAGTTTCGCGCCAATCTGCGACGGGCGAGCGTGCCGCTCGACAAGGTGGTCACGGTCAAAGGGTTCTTCGAGGAGACGCTGAACGAAACCACCGCGCGTCGCATCGGCCTCCGTCGGGCGGCAGTGATTCACATCGATTCGGACCTGTACGAATCGGCCAAGCGCGCGCTCGATTTCGTGACGCCGTATCTGTGCGACGGATCGGTCGTGATCTTCAACGAGTGGTATCAATTCCACGGCAATCCGACGCTCGGCGAGCAGCGCGCATTCGCCGAGTGGCGCGCCGAGCATCCCGAGTGGCTGGTCACCGAGTTTCAAAAAGAGGGCGCGTTCTTGAATTCGTTCATCTTGAGCCGCCCGCGCTCCGCTTGATTCCCCGCGCGGTATTCGTCCTGACTCCATGGATCGCGATGCAGAAGCGGCGGCGCTCAATCGCCCGCAGCGCTCGATCGAGTAGGGGCGCACATTGATCCGCGACGCCCGCTCCGTCGCGGACGCCCAACCGCCCGAGCGTCTCTCGGCGGCGCGCCGAGCTGCAAATGGGTGAGGCGCTCAATCAACGCCGGGCGCTAACGTCGGTGGCAGAGCTCAATCCGCTACGCGGCAGTCAATTGAGCGTCGCGCTCAATAGAGCGTCGCCTTCAGTTGAGCGTCGCGCTCAATAGAGCGTCGCCTTCAGTTGAGCGTCGCGCTCAATAGAGCGTCGCCTTCAGTTGAGCGTCACGTTCAATTGAGCGTCGCCTTCAGTTGAGCGTCACGTTCAATTGAGCAGAAGAGCGTTCAGGCGGCTATTACACCGAACTGCGCGGCGCTCGGTTGCGCGCACCGCTCGATTGATTCTGGGGCGCTCAATCGGCTGCGACGCTCGATTGGCTGCGCTTGACTCGGGGGCGCTCAATCGACGCGGCGATCAGTCGATCGCGCGCGTCCGGGTAACCGCGCCGTCGAGGGGGCGGTCGTCAGCGTCAATGTAGAAATGATCGCCCACTACCGTCACCGTCCAACGGTGGCGGCGCTCGTCGCGCTTGGCCAGCGACGCGACGAGCGCCGGATCGATCGTCCACAGCGAGACCTCGCCCGCGCGTTTCCAGCCGGCGCACTCGCCGACCAACTCCAGCCGGCGGCGCTCGTTATCGAACACCACGTGCACTTGTGCGCCCGGATGATGCTGCACCACTTTACGCAGCTTGTCCGCCTGCGCGGCGCCGCACTCGATCCACGTCGTGAGCCGCCCGGTGAGATCGTGCGTCCAGAGATCGGCGGCATCGGGCGTCGACAGTCCCGGCCCGAACGCGATCCGCGGCTCGTAGAGCAGGCACCACGCGAGCACACGGAGCGTCAGATGCTCCGCGGTCTCCGATGGGTGGCGCCCGACGATCACCGTCTCGCTCACCTCGGCTGCGCGGTCGACGTGCGACAGCGCGATGCGATACTCCATGCGGGTCGTCGGCAGCGCCACGCGCGGTCACATCATCGCGACGGGCGCACAAGTGAAGACGCCCGCGCCCACGAGGTGGCGCCCGCCAGGTCGAGCGCCGCCTGCGACGACGATCCTTTGCCGGCGGCGAGCTCCACGGCGCATTCCAGTCAGCTCCTTCAAACGGCGTCCAAACAATTTGCAAACCACCATCAAACGACCGTCAAAGCCGTCTATATGACTTTGTACAAAACCAACCCCACCGAGAGAATCATCGCCACGAAAATCAACGCCACGCCGAGATTGCCTTTGCGAATCTCCTCCCATTCATTGATGTCCTTCGACATCCAATCGAACACCTTGATCGCCAGCCCCATGGCGAACGCGAAGCTGATGGCGGCGACCACCGCCCACGCCAGGCTGCGCGCCATCTGAAACAGGGTCATCGTCAACTCATTGCCCATTTGAACGCCCCTTTTTCACTTGAGTCGGATGGGATATTCGATCGCGCGCGGCTCGCCCGAAAAGCGCGGCAGCCGAATGGCGTCGAGCGCCGTCTGCAGGCAGCGCGCGACGGGCGCACTTTTCAGCGCCGGCTCCTTGACGGTCGCGCCGTCGGCTTTTCCCGACGGGAGCCAACGGAACGTGAGCGTCACGCCACGAAACGCCGGCGACCGGGCCGCCTCGGCGCGCGCACATCCGCCGAGCGCGCCGAAGTTGGCCGAGAGCACGGCGATGGCCGCGTTGTCGTCGGGCTCGGGCGCCTCTTCGCCGCCGCGCGCATTGGCGTCATCGAATGACATGCGTTGTGCGCCCTTCTCTTTTTTGAGCTCCTGCACGTAATTGCTCCACAGCGCGCCGCCGTCGAGCCGGCGGTCGACGTACAAGCCGACCGGCGCGCCCTGGCTGCGAAAGCGCCGCGGCTCGGCGCCGCGCATCTGCAGGTCGACGCTGACGTCGAGCTGCGACTGCGCGGGCGTCTTCGGATTGTCGCGCAGGCCGATGGCGGCCGCCGCCAGCGCGTCGAGCACCACCTGCTGCACGCGGTTGCGATCGCCGCGCACCTTGAGCGTGACGTCGACCTCGCCCGAGGCGCGCACCACTTGCGGCGGCCCCTCGAGCGAGACGCGGCGTTCGGCGGCGCGGCGCGCGATCGCCTTGGTCACGATCGGCTCATAATCCTGATCGGCGTGCTGCTGCGCGTTCAGCCAAGCCACGCCGCCGCCCGGCCGCGCCGCCGCGGCTATGCAGTCGGCGATCGGGACCTGGTAGACGTCGACCTCCTGATCGTGCATCTGCGTCGAGGTCTTGAGCGTGAGCTGCTTGAAGATGAGCTTGTAGCCCGGGGCGGACAATACCGGCTGCCCCACGGAGCGGCCCACCAACTCGATGTGTTTGGCCACCGCGTCCTTGCACACATTGCGATCGCACGGGTCCATCGTCAGCTCGACGTCGACGTACACCTCACTCATCGACTTGAGCTTCTCGGCGCTGACCCGCCCCGGATACAAAAACACGATCAAGCGCGGCGTCGCGCGCGGCCGATCGCGGCGCAGCTCGGCGCGGATCTTGTCCTCGATGCGCTCGAGCTCCTTCGTCGAAAATCCCTGCGGGCCACCGAGCGCCTGATCGAGCTGCGCGTCGAGATCGTCCTTGGGCGCGTCGATCTTCGTGCGCCGATTGGACTGCAAGTCATCCTGGAGCAGCGGCGTCTCGCGCGCCGGCTGGGCGCGGGCCACTCCGGCGGCAAGCACCAGTCCGAGCCAAGACCCCCGCCGCGACGGCATCCGCCAGAGCGTACAGGCCGCCCGCGCGCCCGGCAACTCGCCAGGGCGCACATTCCTCTGCCTGCCTCTCAACAAACACGCCTCCGCGCAGCCGACGCGATTCAAGGGCCCGCACGCGAATGTATGCCCCGCGCGAATGTGTGCCCCGCGCGAATGTGTGCCCCGCGCGAATGTGTGCCCCGCGCGAATGTGTGCCC
>DASREC010000139.1:0-45258 GCA_035652295.1 Polyangia bacterium | reverse complement strand
TCGGCGTCGGCGTCGGAGTCGGCGAGTCGCCGCAGGTCGTGCCGGCGCAGGTGACGGGCTCCCACAGCGCGGGCACCGCGTCGGGCGTCCACGTCGAGAGCGAGGTGTGCGACTGCACGCAGCGATAGACGCGCGACTGGTACGTCACCAGGTTCGCCGTCGCGTAGGCGACCGACGGCGCCCACGCGGGAATGTTCGCGGGGCACGCGACCGTCAGGCCGCTGCATCCCGAGCTTCCGCCGCCGGGCGCGGGCGTGGGCATTCCGCCGCCGGGCGCCGGCGCGGGCGCGGGCATTCCGCCGCCGCCGGGCGCGCCGCCCGACGAGCACTGCACCGGATCCCACAGCGCCGGCACCACGTCGGGCGTCCACCCGTCGAGCGCCGTGTGCGCCTGCACGCAGCGGTACACCGCGCCGTGATACGTCACCAGCGCGTTGACCGCGTACGCGGTGCCGCTCGTCCACGCCGCCACCGCCTGAGGACACGCCACGCTGATCGCGCTCGGCACGTCGCCTTCGGGCGACGACGCGCAGCCCGCGGCGATCGCCGCCAACAGTGCAACACCCAGTCGAGTCATGGTCGAGTTGGTCATGCCGCCCGCCATCGCAAGCCGCGCACCAGCCGCGCGCCGACGGGAAATCGGCGAGTTGACGCGCGCGGAGCGGAGAGTCGCGGCACCCGGCGGAAACCTGCGGTTGACGTGTTAACGTCCGCGCATGCGATACGGCGTCACCACGTTCTTGACCGATCGATCCATCGGCCCCGCCGAGCTGGCGCGCGCCGCCGAGGAGCGCGGCCTCGACTCGCTCTACGTCCCCGAGCACACGCACATCCCGGTGAGCCGCCGCACGCCGTGGCCCGCCGGCGGCGAGCTGCCCGACGAATATCGCCGCACGCTCGATCCGTTCGTCGCGCTCACCGCCGCGGCGGCGGTCACCACGCGGCTGCTCGTCGGCACCGGCGTGTGCCTCGTGGCGCAGCGCGATCCGATCATCACCGCGAAAGAGGTCGCGACGCTCGATCTGATCTCGCGCGGCCGCTTCGTCTTCGGCGTCGGCATCGGCTGGAACCAGGACGAGGCCGAGCACCACCGTGTCGACTTCAAGCACCGCCGCTCGCAGGCGCGCGAGCACGTGCTGGTGATGCAGCGCTTGTGGAGCGACGAGGTGGCGGCGTTCGACGGAAAGTTCGCGCGTCTCGAGCCGAGCTGGGCGTGGCCCAAGCCGGTGCAGCGGCCGCGCCCGCCGATCATCGTCGGCGGCGCGGCGACGCCGGCGCTGTTCGCGCACATCGCCGAGTGGGCCGACGGGTGGCTGCCGATCGGCGGCGCGGGCGTGGGCGCGGCGCTGCCCGAGCTGCGCGCGGCGTTCGAGCGCGCGGGCCGCGATCCGGCGTCGGCGCGCGTGGTGATCTACGGCGTTTTGCCCGACGCGGGCAAGCTCGCGCACTACCGCGAGCTCGGCGTCGACGAGGTCGTGTTCGGCGCGCCGTCGGGGAACGCCGAGCTGCTGTTGCCGATCCTCGATCACTACGCCACGCTCGCCGGCAAATGACGCGCGCGCGGGTGACGCCCGGCGCGCTCGCGGCGGCGCTGCTCGGCCTCGCGTTCCTGGCGTTCGCCGGCTTCTGCGTCGCGACCGGCGTCTCGGGCGGCAGCTTCGGCGCCGCCACGCGCGCCGAGCACCCGGGCGCGTTCTGGTTCTTCATCGCCGCGCAGGTGGCGATGGGGATCGGCTTTCTCTCGGCGGCGATCCGCCCGCTGCGCCGCGCGCGCCGCTGGCTGCTGGCGGTGGTGCTCGCGCTCGGCGTGTGGATGGCGATCGATCTCGGCGGCGCGCTCTACGCGTCGGTGATGGCGATCGCGACGCCCGATCGCTGGGCGATGCTCGGGCTGGCCGCGCTGATGATCGTCGTGCTGATCGTGCTCGGCTACCAGCTGCTCTGGCTGGAGATCAAGGAGCCGCCGCGCGACGACGAGGAGTGAAGCTCGCCGCTCGCCGGCTCAGTGCGCGACCGACGAGTGAACCAGCGCGGTGAGCAGGAACGCCATCAGCAGGGCGAGGACGGCGATCGAGACCACCGAGAAGGCCCTCACCCGGTTGTCGTGCGGCAGACTCTGCAGGGCCATGACGACCTCCCGGCCCTGACGGGTGCAACTCTCCTGCCGCGACGGTACGCGGCGCGCGCGTCACGAGCCGGCGGGCACCAGCACCTGCCAGTCGAGCAGGCGGCGCGCGAGCGCTTCGTCGAGGTGCAAGTCGGCGAGGCGCGCTTCGCCGAGCGCGGCCAGGCGGGCGGCGACCTCGGCGGAGACGTCGACGAGATCGAGCGGCAGGCCGCGGTGCTCGAGGCGCGCGCCGCCCGCGCGGCCGAGGTGGTGCAGGATCTCGCCGCCGCGGCGCACGCGTTCGGGCGGCGCTTCGTCGAGCCGCGCCATCGCCGCGCGCAAGGCTTCGGCGAGACCGGCGAGCGCGCGGCCGCCGAGCGCCTCGACGTCGGCCCACGAGAGCGGCTCGACCGCGCGCGCCGCGGCGACGAAATAGTCCTCTTCGCGCCCGCGCCACTCGCCCCACGCGCGTGCGTCGAGCGCGTCGTCGCCAGGCGCGTGCAGGAGCGCGTCGCACGCCGCGGCGTCGAGGCCGTGGCGTTCGAGCAGCCGGCGCGCGAGCACGCGCTCGACGGCGTTGAAGCCGACGACGATCAGGTTCCACACCGCCACGTCGAGCGCGCCGCGATCGAACTTGCAGTGAAACGCCGCGCAGGCGACGCCGCGCTGGCGCCAGATCGCGCAGCGCCCGCCGTCGTAGAACGGACACGCGAGCTCGCGGCGGCGGCCGAACGCGCCCGGCTCGGCGGCGATGCGCTGGTACGCGGCGGCGAACTCGGGCGCCGGCGCGAGGCCGATCGGCGTGACGCCCGCGCGCGCGGCGATGCGCGCCCGCACGATCGCGCGGCCGGCGTCGCTCAGGCCTTCGCCGCCGTCGAGGATCGCGCCGACGAAGTGGGGCGCGAGGTGCGGATGATAGGTGCAGCAGCGCACCGCCTCGTCGAACGGCCCGTCGGGCGGCAGGTCGGGCGCGCCGGGGAGCATGGCGCACGCGTCGCACGTCGAGCGGCGCTCGACGGGAGCCGGCCGCCCGCACGCCTCGGTGAACCAGCGCTCGTAGGGGCCGGGCAGCATCGCGTCGCGCAAGCATAACGTAACCGCGGCGCTCGCGCCCCCTGCGGCAAAATGCCGCACCCCGTGCAATTCGCGCGCGTTTTCCTTCCGCGTCGAAACGTCTTCCTCTATGATGCGCGGATGGCCGCCGCCAAGGCGCGTAACGGGTTCCCGATCCTCGACGGCGCCTACCCCATCATCGGCCACCTCCCCGAGATGTACCGCCGCTTCCCCGCCCTGTGCGCGCGCGGCCTCGCCGCTCACGGCCCGCTGTTCTGGATCCACGGCGGCCCCGGCGCGCCGCAGCTCATGTTCGCCGATCCGCGCGCGTTCGACATCCTCAAGCATCCGAACGCGTCCACGTCGTTCTACTCCGAAGGCTTCAGCGCGCTGCTCGGCAACACGCTGTTCGCCTTCGACGGCGACGAGCACCGCCGCGTGCGCGCGCAGTTCGCGCCCTCGTTCACGCCCGCCGCCATCCGCAAGACCGACGTGCTGCAGATCGTCACCGAGGCGGTGGCCGGCGGCATCGATCGCTGGATCGACGCCGGCGAGATCGATCCGCTGATCGGCGCCAAGGAGATCGCGCTCGAGATCATCTTCCGCGTCGTCGGCGTGCCGGTCTCCGATCTCAAGTCGTGGCGGCGCCAGTACTCGCGCTTCCTGCTCGCCGGCATTCCCTCGCGCGGGAAGTGGCGCGGGCCGCTCTACTGGATCGCCAAGCGCGCGCGCGACTGGCTCGACGCGCGGCTCGGCAAGATGGTCGACGACCTGCGCGCGAGCGGCGACGCCTCGACGCTGGTGGGCGCGATGGCGAACGCGCGCGACGAGGCGGGAAATTTTCTGCCGACGCTGCTGGTGGTGTCGAACCTGCGCCTGCTGGTGTTCGCCGGCCACGAGACCACCGCGTCGGCGATGGCGTGGAGCGCGCTGCACCTGGCCGCGTCGCCCGAGTTCCAGCGGCGCGCCGCCGAGGAGGTGCGCGGCTCGGGCGATCTGATCGAGCTCGGCACCGACCCGCAGCGCTTCACCTTCGCCGAGGCGCAGTTCCGCGAGTCGCTGCGCATGTACCCGCCGGTGCACTCGGTGATCCGCCGCGCCACCGCCGATCTGCCCGTCGACGGCGCCGGCGTGATCCCGCGCGACACGCTGGTCAACGTCCCGTTCGTCCACCTGATGCGCGATCCGTCGCGCTTCGCCGAGGCCGATCGCTACTCGCCCGATCGCTTCACCGAGCGGCCGCGCCCGAGCACGCTCGAGACGGCGATGTTCGGCGGCGGGCCGCACTTCTGCCTCGGCTATCACATCGCGATCGCCGAGGGCACGCTGTTCAATTTGCATTTCGCCAAGGCGATGGTGCGCCGCGGAGTGCGCGCGCGCCTGAGCGTCGACGGGCCGCTGCCGGGCCCGGTGTATCTCCCGCTGTCGCATCCGCCACGCGGGTTGGCCGTCACGTTCGAGGGGGGGAAATAATGGCCGCGAGAAAGATCGTGATCGTGGGCGCGGGCGCCGCGGGAGTCTTCACCGCGTACCGCGTGCAGCAGATGTATGGGGACCAATACGATATCGTGATCATGGAGGCGAGCGACCGCGTCGGCGGCAACACCTCGTCGTCGACGGTCAACTACGGCGGCAACGCCTACAACATCGACACCGGCGCGCAGTTCTTCTACAAGAACCCGCAGCCGAACTACAACTTCCTGCTCCAGCAGCTCGGCTTCGAGGAGCCGCTGCCGCAGGGCGTGGTCTACTCGGTGCCGGCCGGCTTCACCGTCTGGGACAAGCCGTCGAACGCGCGCCGCTTCTGGATGCCGTCGTTCGTCAGCGGCTTCGGCAAGTACTCGCTCGCCGACTGGGATCGCATCGTCGAGTTCGGCCTCTTCCTCGGCTACTCGGCGTTCCTCGACGGCGACGGCGCCGACGACTGGGGCCTGAGCGTCGAAGACTGGCTCGGGTCGATGACGCTGGTGAGCGACGACTTCAAAGAGAACGTGATCAAGCCGTTCCTCTACCAGTTCGTGTCGCTGCCGCTGCCGCGCATCGGCGAGGCGTCGGCGAAATACGCCATCACCTATCTCGCGCGCAATCTGTCCGATCCGTCGCCGTCGAACATCGCCGGCCTGGCCGGCGCGCCGCAGCCGGTGTTCGTGACCTACCAGAGCACCATCGGCCTCGACGGGATCTTGAAGCGCGTGCTCGAGCTGTCCAAGGCGACGCTCCAGCTCTCGACGCCGGTGCAGTGCATCGCGCGCCAGGGCTCGAAGCCCGTCGTCATCGCCAAGACCGGCGCGATCGTCGAGTGCAGCGACGTGGTGCTGGCCTGCGATCCGCACACCGCCGCCGACATGCTCACCGCCGGCGGCACCTGCGATCCGCAGCTCATCCAGGTGCTGCTCAAGATGGAGTACGCGCCGCTGCCGATCATGATGCAGAAGGACGGCGCGTGCTGGATGCCGGGCGATCAAAATTATTGGGAGCCGATCAACACGCTCGTCGACGGAACCGGCGTGACGTTCAGCGCGTGGTTCGGCCCGATGCGCTCGACCTACGACGGCGGCAAGCAGATCCCGGTGTTCAAGTCGTGGGGCGCGCCGGCGGTGGCGAACTGCCCGCAGCAGTGGCAGATGGTGCCGCACAACGTGATGATGCCGACGACCACGTTCGTCGGCCTGCGCGATCAGCTCCAGTGCTGGCAGGGACGCGAGGGCGTGTTCTTCGCCGGCGGCTGGACGCAGTGGTTCGACAGCCAGGAGGCGGCGCTCAACTCGGCGACCGCGGTGGCGGAGATGCTGCCGGGCTTGCGCGCCGCGCTGGCGGTGCCGCGCACGATCACCATCTCGCCCGATCAATACCGGTACAATCTCGTGCAGTGGCTCGCGATGATCGCCCGTTACGCGCCGCCGTCGCACCAGGTGAAGCTGGCGACCGCGCTCGAGAACGTGGCGTTCAACGGTTGAAGAGGGCGGGGGAGGTCGAGCGATGTTCACCGAGATCGTGCGCGCGCCGAATCAGCACCTGTTTCGTTACAAGTCGCTGCTGATCAATTTTCACTGGCACGAGTTCGAGCTCGACCACTTTCGCACCATCGGGCGGGTGTGCACGCAGTTGGTCAAGGAGCACCGCCAGATGTCGAGCATCATCGTGATGCGCGGGCAGTTCAACTTCTCGCTCACGCCCGAGGCGCGCAAGGCGGGCGCGTCGCTCACCAAAGAGTTCGCGGCCACCAACACCGGGCAGGCGATCCTGATCGAGGCCGACGGTTTTCGCGCCAGCCTCGCGCGCTCGCTGATCACCGGCGTGAACCTGCTCTCGGGGAGCCGCTCGAAGCAGCGCGTGTTCCAGGAGGCGCGCGAGACGGTGCCGTGGCTGTGCGGCTTGGAGAATCAGCCGCCCGAGATCCGCGACCAGGCGACGCCGCTCTGGGAGGCGTTTCAAAAGCTGCTGGCGTCGCTGCCGGTGTAGCGGCGCGCCGCGGCGGCTACTGGCCGCGCACCAGCGAGCGCACCGAGAACACGTCATCCGAGAGGCCGACGTCGATCTTCGTCGAGGTGAAGTCGATCTCCGACTGGTGATCGTTGCGCCGGTGATCGGTGATGAGCACGCGCATCGGCTGCCAGTGGATCGGCGAGTCCTGCTTGTAGTTGTCGCGCAGTTGCTCCTTGAGCGTCTTGCCCGCGGCGTCCTGGTACTCGATGCGCAGCGGCTGGAACATCTTGAGATCGGCCGCCAGCTTGATGCGCGGAAATTCCAGATCCTTGCCCGCCTTCTGCGTCAGCTCGAGGAACCACTGCTTGTCGTCCTTGCCGACGAGCTTGGCGTCGTACACCTCGGAGAACGCGAGCTGCGACATGTCCTCGAACGAAAAGTCCGAGCCCATGAACGTCTGGTTTTTTATATGGGTGCCCATACGTCTCACTTTTTGAAAGCCGGGCAAGAAGACGTACATGGTCTCGGAGTTCTCGACGAGCACGCCCATTCCCTTGACGTCGCCGGGCGAGGTGAAGCGCACCAGGCGCTTCGACTCCGACGGTTTTTTCGGATCGCTCTTTTGATAGGTGACGAACGCGAACTCGCGCGCCGTGCCGTTCGGCTCGCGCACGCGCAGCTTGGCGTCGAACACGCCGTCCTTGAACGCGTTGAGCGCGTCGTCGACCTTGCGCAGCAGCTCGGCGCCGGTCGGTTCGGCGGCCAGCGCGGGCGACGCGGCGGCGACGGTGAGGGCGAGCGCGGCGCTGAGCATCTTCATGCGGCGATCGTGCGCCCGCGCGTGCCCGCGCGTCAACTTGGAATCGGCTACGATGGAGGCATGAGCGAGCGGCGCGCGGGCGGCGGCGTGATGGTGGCGGCGGTGGTCTGCGCCGCGTTCGTCGCCGGCGCGCTGGCGATCGCGCGCCGACACCGCGCGGCCTCGCCCGCGCCGCCCGGCTGGAACGAAGGCGCGGCCGGCCTCGCCGCCGCCGAGCGCGAGTCGGGCGCGACGCGCGCGCCGATGCTCGTCTACTTCCACACCGAATGGTGCGGCTACTGCAAACGGCTCGAGCGCGACCTCCTGCCCGCGCCCGCCGTCGAGCGCGCGCTCGCCGGCGCGGTCAAGGTGCGCCTCGATCCCGAGCGCTCGCCCGACGAGCGCGCCATCGCCGACCGCTACGGCGTCCGCGGCTACCCGTCGCTGTTCCTCGAGCGCGCCGGCCGCCGCGTGCGGCTCCGTCCGTTCACGCCGTCCGCCGGCGGCTGGAAGCAGCTCACCCCCGCCGAGTTCGCCGCGCAGCTCGACTCGGCCGCCAACCCGTAATATTTTTTGCCGCGGCCATGCGACGCACCATCACCAAGCATCTCCTGAGCGGCCTGCTCCTCGCGGCGACCGTCGCCTTGTGGCAGCTCATGCGCGGGCACCACATCGACATCCTCGACAAGGTGCTCGAGACGCTCGGCGGCGTGGGGCTGGTGCTGCTCACCGCGTTCGCCCGCTGGCGCGAGCGCAAGCGCTCGGTGAACCAGACGCTGGCGCCGTCGCTGACGCGCGGGCTGTTCGGCGGCCTGGTGGGCGGCGCCGTCGGCGGCCTCTTGTTCGTGATCGTCTACCGCGCGTCGGATCCGATCGAGGTGACGCTGCAGGCGATGGCGCAGATCTTCGTGTTCGCCGCGCTCACCGGTCCCGCGATCGGCCTCGGCGCGCAGGCGGGGATGTGGATCGGATTTCACTCGGGGCAGAAGGTCGTGCGCGCGGTGCACGAGCTCGGCGCGCTGCTCGGCGGCGCGGGCGCCGGCGCGGGCGTGGGCGCGGTGGCGGCGATCTACTTCGTGCCCAAGCCGCTGCCGATCGCCGGCGCGTGGCAGGTCGCGGCCGCCGGCGCCGTCGGCGCGATGGCGATCTCGGCGGCGATCATGCTCTACGAATACGACGGCCGGCTGCGCCTCTTGCGCGCCGGGACGGTGGTGTTCGCGGCGGTGACCGCGCTCTGCTTCGGCGCGATGGCGCTGTTCCTCACGCTCGAGCCCGAGTGGGTCACCCGCATCGGTTGGATGACCATCATGGGGCCCGAGCACGCGCGCGGCGGCGCGATCTGGGGCGCGCTCGCCGGCGGGCTGCTCGGGCTGCAGATCGGCCTGACGCTGTTCTGCATCCGCATGCTGCGGCTCGCCGCCGACTGATCAGCCGCCGCCGAACACCACGCAGTGGCCGTTCTTGACCAGCGCGGAGTAGCTCGCCGGCTTGGGCCACGCGTAGCCGAACAGGATGCACATCTCGTTGTCGCCGACGCCGTACACCACCTGCTTGTCGAGCGTGTTGTGCCACGCGCACGAGAACCACGCGCCGTCGGCCGACGACAGATCGACCGGCGGATCGTACTGCTGAATGACGCCGTTCGACGGATCGTAGCCGGGCGACGTCAGGAACGTCTTGCCGTCGAGCGGCCCGCCGACGAAGCCGGCGTCGAGCGCGTAGCCGAGCTTGTGCATGTGCGGCAGCACGCTGACGATGTGCATCGGCTGTTCGAACAGGCAGCGCGCGGTGAGCGTCACGTCGGCGCCGGGCGCGAGATCGATGTCCTCTTGATCCCACGCGAACGGACCGAGCTCGTGCTGGAGCGTCGCCTCGTCGATGGTGTACCAGTCGTAGCGCGGCGCCACCGTCACGCTCCCGGTCGACGCGTTCAAGTAGTGCATGCGCGCGATGATCTCGAAGCCGTCGGCGATGCGGTAGCCGTCGCCGGCGGGAAAGCTCTGCCACTCCTCGCCGACGACTTGCGTCGACGAGCCGAACAGCACCGCGCCGCCGTTGAGCACGTCGAGCGCCTGCTGCGCGTCGCCGCGATCCGAGTCGGGGCACGCGCGCACGCCGGTGCCGGTCGCCGGACGCGCGCTCACGTTGCCGTGGTGCATGCCGGGCCCGACGGTGAGCCGCGCGCCGCCGACCAGGTGCGACGGCCCTTCGAGCACCAGCGGCACGATGAAGCAGGGCAGCACCTCGTCGCCGGGCGCGAGCGTCACCGACGGCAGCTCCGCCGAGAAACCACCGACGGTGTGCGGCGGCGCCTGCTTGGGCGGCGCCTTGCCCTGCGGGATCGAGGCGGCGCCGCAGCCGGCGGCGAAGAGCGCGATCGCGAGCGACGATTTCATTTCGCCGGCGAGCATATCATTTCGGCTTGCGCCGTTTGCGGAACGCGCTCGGCGATTCGCCGGTGCGCTTGCGGAACAGCGCGCTGAAGTGCTGCAGCGAGGCGCAGCCGACGTCGAAGGCGATGGCGGTGAGCGGCGCGTCGCTGTCGAGGAGCAGGCGCTCGGCGGCGCGGATGCGCGCGGCGGCGACTTCGTCTTGCAGCGTGGTGCGCGCTTCGCCGAGCTTGCGCTGGAGCGTGCGCTCCGAGAGGCCGAGCGCGCCGGCCGCTTCGGCGACGCTCGCGCCGCCCAATTTCTCGTCGAGGATCGCGCGCAACGCGCCGACCACGTGCGGCGTGCCCGAGGCCTCGGCGTAGATCTCGGCGAGCGCCGCCGCGCCGTCCTTGGGCCAATCGCGCGCGCGCTCGCTCGCGAGCCACGCGAACGCCGACGCCGCGTCGCCGAACACCTCGACCGGGTACGGGCGCGGCAGCACCTCGTACGCGCCGGCGACGATCGCGCCGCCGAGCCCGCGCGGCCGCACCAGCGCGAGCCGCCGCACGCACGACGCCAGCTTGGCGCCGTGCCGCGCGAGGTAGCGCTCCGCCGCGCCGAACGCCTGCGGATCGCCGCCCTCGAGCCGGCTGGCGTCGACGATCGACGCGTGCGGCACCGCCGGCGCGCGCAGCTCGAGCGGCAGCGATCGCCCGAGCTCGGCGGCGTGGCGCGCGTCCGGCCGCCCCCACAGCACCACGCCCCACAGCGTCGGCGCCGCGCAGAAGTGCGCGAACGTCTCGCCGGCCACGTACCGCCCGACGGGCGCGCGCGCGAGCTCGTCGAGCGTCGACCGGCGCATGCACCGAGCATACACCGTGGCGCGCGCGCACCAGCGAATGGCGCGTTCGTGAAAGCGGCGATGCGCGCGGGCGCCGATGCTTCGCGCATGAGCCCAACGCGTCTCGTGCTCGCGCTCGCGCTCTCGTGCGCCGGCTGCGCGCGCCTCTCCGCGCCGTCGGCCGCGTCCGATGCGAAACCGCCGGTGCGCGCGCAGCCGAATGAATCGCCGTTCGGCGCCGGTATAACGCTGCCGCCGCCGGTTCCCTATCCGTCGCCCGATTGGCCGACCGGCACGCCCGCGGACGCCGGCCTCGACTCGACGAAGCTCGATCAGGCGGCGTCGATCGCCGAGGCGAACGGCTCCTACTGCCTCCTCATCATCCGCCACGGCGCGCTGGTCTACGAGCGCTACTTCGCCGGCACCGACGCCTCGACGCCGCACAAGTCGTGGTCGCTCGCCAAATCCTACTCGGGCACGCTGGTCGGCATCGCCATCGATCGCGGCGACATCAAGAGCCTCGATGACGCGGTCGCCGACTACGTGCCCGAATTGGTCGGCACCGATCGCGCGTCGATCACCGTGCGCGACCTCGTCTCGATGACGTCGGGCCTGCAGTGGAGCGCGTTTCAAGACTACGTCGCGATGGCGGCGCTCGCGCCCGACGACACGAAGTTCGCGCTCGGCCTCGCGCTCTCCGATCCGCCCGGCTCGAAGTGGATCTATCACAACGGCGCGGTGCAGCTCCTCGAGCCGCTGTTCCGCGGCGCCACCGGCCTGAGCATCGAGCAGTACGCCGCGCAGCACCTGTGGTCGAAGATCGGGATGAGCGCGACGTGGGCGCACGATCTCGCCGGCCACCCGACGCCGTACGCCAACGTGCTCGCCACCTGCCGCGATCACGCGCGGCTCGGCTACCTCTACCTGCACGGCGGGCGCTGGCGGAGCGAGCAGGTGATCGCGCCGACGTGGATCGCGCAGGCGCTCGCGCCGTCGCAGCCGTTCAATCGCGCCTACGGGTTTTTATTCTGGCTCAACCGCGAGACGCCGGCCGTCGACGCGATGATGAACCCGTGGCCCGATCGCATGTCGCCGATCGCGCCGAAGGATCTGTTCGCCGCGCGCGGCTTCGGCAACCAGTTCGTCGACGTGATCCCCAGCCTCGATCTGCTGGTGATCCGCTTCGGCACCGATCCGCTGACCAACGCCGACGTCGGCGCGCTCATCGACGACGCGCGCTTCACCAAGCACGACGACATCCTCGCGCCGGTGCTCGACGCGGTCGTCGCGCCGTAGCTACTCGCGCAGCCGCGCCTCGATGCGCCGGTCGGGCACGAGCCACATGACCGCCACCGAAAAATAGATCGCGATCGCGATCCAGCCGCGCACGAACGCGAGCCCGATGGCGGCGGCGTAGAGCAGCGCCGAGACGTTGGCCTTCACGTCGCGGCCCACCGCCTCGGCCAGCTTGGAGTTCGCGCCCTCGACGGCGATCAGCGCGCGCTCGAGGATCAGGTAGCCGACGCCGGCGCACAGCAGCACCACGCCGTAGATCGCCGTCGGAAACGGCGCCACGTGCGACTCGCCCATCCACGCGGTGGTGAACGGCACCAGCGACAGCCAGAACAGGAGGTGCAGGTTCGCCCACAAGATCCTTCCGTTGATGCGCGTCGCCGCGTGCAGCATGTGGTGGTGGTTGTTCCAGTAGATGCCGAGGAACACGAAGCTCAGCACGTAGGTGCCGAAGATGACCGCCATCGGGCGCAGCGCCTGCCAGTCGTCGCCGTGCGGCAGCTTGAGCTCGAGCACCAGGATGGTGATGAGGATGGCGAACACGCCGTCGGAGAACGCCTCGAGCCGCCCCTTGCTCATCGCGCGCTCATTTCGCGATCGTCAGCTCCAGGATGGCGCGGCGCTTCTTGCGGCCGGTGAGGCCGGAGAAGAAATCGAGCAGCGCCATCTGCCAGCCGTATTTTTTTCGCAATGCAGCATGGGCGCGCTCCTGCTGCGCCGGATCCTCGACGATCACGCAGGTGCCGTCGTGGAACTCGCCCTTGACCGTGCCGCGCGCGTTGCACGCGGCGGCGCGCGCCTTGGAGTTGCGCTTGAGCCGCTTCACCTTGAACGACGTGCCGTCGGTGAAGATCACCAACTTGCCGTCGAGCGGCGCGGCCCACACGGGCGTCTTCACGCCGTTGCCGTCCTTCTTGAACGTCTCGAGGCTGATGTAGCGCTCGTCATCGAGCGGAGTCGCGGTCTGGTCGGCCATGGCGCGAGGCTACCACTGTCGGCGCGCGCGTTACAGGCGCGCGAGCGCGTCGACGAACGGCTGGTGCGCATCGAACGCGCGGCGCGCGATGTGGTCGCGCCCGAATCCCGCCTGAATGGCGCGCATCACCTGCTCGGTGACCCACGGCAGCGTCTCGTACTCCTTCTTGTGCCCGAGCCACGACGCCGCGAGCTCGCGCGACACCCACGCCAGGTTGTTCGACTTGAGCGAGCGCGCGCTGCCGTCGCGGAGCGTGCGGTTGACCGCGCCGAGATCGAACGGCTCGGGGTTGCGCGCCTCGAAGAACGCGCGATCGCCGATGGTGCCGAGCGGCCGCAGGTTGAACGCCGCCAGCGCCACGCCCGCGTCCTCGAAGAATTCGCGCACCGCCGCCTGCTCGGCCGACTCGCCCTCGACCAGCTTGCCGCCCGGGATCACGTACTGCACCGCGTGGCGCGCGATCGCCGCGTACAGGTACGCGCCGTGCGGCGGCAGGTAGAGGTTCTTCTGCGCCAGCAGCACTTCGTCCTGGCCTGGCCCGACCCGGTGCAGAATCACGTGCGCATGCGGCATCGCTCGTCCCTTTCTGGCACCATCGTACAATGACCAGCATGACCTTGTCGGTCCGCGAAAAAGTTTCCCCCGAGGAGTGGCAGACGCGCGTCGATCTCGCCGCCGCGTATCGCCTGGTGGCGCTCTACGGCTGGGACGATCTCGTCTTCACGCACATCTCGGCGCGCGCGCCCGGGCCCGATCACCACTTCCTCATCAACCCGTACGGCTGGATGTTCGAGGAGATCACCGCGTCGAGCCTGGTCAAGGTCGATCTCGACGCGCGCAAGGTGATGGACTCGCCGAACGAGATCAACCCGGCGGGCTTCACCATCCACTCGGCGATCCACGCCGCGCGCGAGGACGCGCTGTGCGTGATGCACACCCACTCGCTCAACGGCGTGGCGGTGTCGGCGCAGCGCCACGGGATGCTGCCGATCTCGCAGCAGTCGCTGTTCGTGCTGTCGTCGCTCGGCTACCACGACTACGAGGGTGTGGCGCTGCGCGACGACGAGAAGCCGCGGCTGGTGCGCGATCTCGGCGCGAACATCTTCCTGATGCTGCGCAACCACGGGCTGCTCACCGTCGGCGCATCGCCGGCGGACGCGTTCCTCGCCATGTACATCTTCGAGTCGGCGTCGATGATCCAGGTGCGCGCGCAGGGCGGCGGCGAGCTGATCCCGATCGCCAAGCCGATTCTCGACGGCATCCAGGCGGCGGCCAAGCAGGTGACGAAAAATCTCGGCGGCGCGCTCGCGTGGCCCGGCCTGTTGCGCAAGCTCGATCGCGTGAACCCCGGCTTTCGCGATTGAGCGAGCCCGATCTCAGCGGCGTCATGGGCCGCTACTGCGACGGCGAGGACGCGGCGTTTCGCGCGCTCTACGACGCCACCGCCGCGCGCCTCCTGCACTACGCGCGCGCGATGCTCGGCGATCGCGCGGCGGCCGAGGACGTGCTCCAGCGGGTGTTCATCCGTGTGCACGGCGCGCGCGCGAGCTACGTGCGCGGCGCCGATCCGGTGCCGTGGCTGTACACCATCGCGCACCGGCTGTGTCTCGACGAGCTGCGCCGGCGGCGGCGCGCGCGCCAGGTGTTCGAGGAGCAGCGCTCGGACGATCGGCCGGCGGCCGAGCCGCGCGCGGGGCTGACCGGCGACGCCGAGGAGGCCGAGCCGCTCGACGCCGGCGACGAGGCGCTGATCGGGCTCACGCTGGCGGCGCTCGCCGAGCTGACCGAGGATCAGCGGCAGGCGCTGGTGCTGACCAAGCTGCACGGCCGCTCGCACGCCGAGGCCGCGGCGATCCTCGGCACCACGGCGGGCGCGATCAAGCTGCGCGCGCACCGCGCCTACGAAAAGCTGCGCGCGCTCGTGCGCCCGCGCGCCGCCGCGAGTGAATCATGAGCCGCCTACGTAACCAGCGCCGAGGTCGCGCGTATCCATTACTAGAGGTCGACGATGGAGCCGCGTGAGCTCGCCGGAAAAGCGCCGCCTCCGTCGCCCGACCTGCTGCGCGCGACGGCGGGCGGCGGCGCGGTGCGCACGCGCCGGCCGGGCCGCGCGCTGGCGATCGTGATCGCGCTGTCGCTCCTCTACGCGATCGGGCTCATGACCGCGGTGTTCCGCGGCGCGCGCAAAGATCTCGCGGCGCAACCGCTGGCGTTCATGATCGGGATCGGCCTCGCGTGGGCGCTCGGCTTCGTCGCGCCGCTCGCGCTGGCGCTGGTGCCGCCGCGACGGCAGGTGCTCCCGCGCGTCGCTGCCGCGCGCCTCGCCGCTGCGCTCGCGTCGTTCGGCCTGGTGGCGCTGTCGCTGCTGTTGGCGCGCGCGGTGCCGGGCGAGAGCCTGGTCGCCGCCGACGGCGCGCAGCTGGCTCACGCGACGCTGCGCTGCTTCGGCGTGGCGATGGTGGTGGCGGTGGTGCCGCTCGCCGCGGGGATGATCGCGCTCAAGCGGGCGCTGCCCGTCGGCGCGCGGGCGATCGGCGCGGCGCTGGGCGCGGCCGGCGGCGCGCTCGGCGGATTGGTGCTGCACCTGCACTGCGCGTGGGCCGAGCCGCTGCACGTCGCGCTCGGCCACGGCGGCGCGGTGGTCGCGGGCGCGCTCGCCGGCGCGCTGCTCGCGCCGCTGGTCATCGATCAGTAATCAGGTTTGTTTTCGATCGAGCCGCGCGCCGAGCAAACGATCGAGCGAGAGCGGTCCCGGCCCGGCGGCCGCGAGCCAGATGAAGATCGCCAGGTAGAGCCACTCGTTGAGCCCGAGCAGCGACGAGACGCCGTCGATGTCGGCGCGCTTGGCCGTCACGATCGCCACCACCATCGTGATCGACAGCGGCAGCGCGGCCAGCCGCGTCACCAGCCCGAAGAGGATGCACAAGCCGCCGAGAAACTCCGTGGTCGCGACCAGCCCCGCCTGAAATCCCGGCGCGGGCAGTCCCAGCTCGGTGAAGAATTTGGTCACGCCCTCGAGGTCGTGCAGCTTGCCCCAGCCCGTCGCGGCGAACACCACGCCCACCGAGACGCGCGCCAGCGTCGGCCCGACGAACGAGACGTGCTTCACCGCGTCGAGCGCCCGCCTGCGCAGCGCCACCAGCTTGTCGAGCATGTCCACCTCCTCCGAGGTCTACGCCGCCCCGCCGCGCGAGTTACGTTTCGGCACCCACGGCCGCGCGGCGAGGCGCGCGCGCGCCAGCTCGACGAACGCCTGCACGCGCGGCGATCGCAGCCGCCGCGCCGGATGCGCCAGCCACACCGCGCCGACGTCGACGCAGAAATCGTCGAGCACGCTGCGCAGCCGCTTGCGCCCGAGATCGCGCGCGCAGGCGAACTCGGGAAACAGCGCGACGCCGAGCCCGGCGAGCGCCGCCGCGTGCGCCATCGCGAAGCTGGAGAAGCGCAGCCGCCCGGCGACCGGCACGAGGTCGAGCCCCTTGGCGCCGCGAAACGGCCAGCGCACCGGCGCGCCGCCTGCCGCCACCAGGATGCAGTCGTGGCGCGCGAGATCGCCCGGTCTCGCCGGCCGCCCGCGCCGCGCGAGATAGCCGGGGCTGGCGCAGTAGCGCACGCGCGCCGGCCCGAGCGCGGTCGCCTCCAGCGCCGGATCGTCGACGGCGCCGACGCGAAACGCCACGTCGAAGCCCTCCTCGACCAGATCGACGCGCCGCCGCGTGAGCGAGACCTCGAGCGACACCTCCGGCCAGCGACGCGCGTACTCGACCAGGAGCGCGGTGAGGAACGCCTCGCCGAACACCGGATCGGCGGTGACGCGCAAGAGGCCGCGCGGCTCCGGGTGCGCGTCGGTGACCGCGCGGTTGGCGTCGTCGGCGAGCCGCGCCAGCTCGGCGCAGCGCTCGGCGTAGACCGCGCCGACGTCGGTGAGCTGCAGCCGCCGCGTGGTGCGGTGGAGCAGCTCGACGCCGAGCGCCGCCTCCAGCTCCGCGATCCGCCGGCTGAGCGTCTGCTTGGGCATGCCGAGCAGGCGCGCCGCGCGGGTGAAGCTGCGCGCCTCCGCCACGCGCGCGAACAGCCGCATGTCCTCGAGCCTCATTGTCTCGTTTTCGGGACAGTTCGTCTCATTCTTGCCCCATTGTCTCCCAACCCGCCGCGCGCTACAACGGCCCCATGATCGACGTGACCCTCGAGGTCCTCATCCACCGCCCGCGCCCGACCGTCGCCGCGTTCATGTTCGAGCCGCGCAACGACCAGCGCTGGACCTCCGGCGTCGTCGCCTGCCGCCCGCTCACCGACGGCCCGCTCCGCGCCGGCTCGCGCGTCGAGCGCACCGCAAAGTTCCTCGGCCGCCGCTTCGCCTACGAATACCTGGTCACCGACGCCGATCCCGAGCGCTTCGTCGAGATGCGCGTCACCCAACCCTTCCCGATGCAGATCCGCTACACGCTCGACGACGCGCCCGACGGAACCGTCACGCGCATCCGCGCGCAGGGCGAGCCCTCCGGCTTCTTCCGCCTCGCCTCCGCGCTGGTGGCGCCCATGGTCCGCCGCAACATCGGCAAGGACCTGCAAAACCTCAAAGCCCTGCTCGAAGCCGCCTAGCGTTTGCGATTCGCCGGCAAATCATACGTGTCGGAAAAAACGCGCCCATAGGTGAGCAGCATGTCCGCGACCGTGCCGGCGATGCTCTTCACCGTCGTGCTGGCGCTCCCGCCGAACCGCCGCGGAAACGTCTGAATCCCGACCTCCCCGACGCGGTAGCCTTTGAGCATCGCCTTGATCGCCATCTCCGCCCCGATGAACGTGCTGGCCGCCTCCAGGTCGAGCGTCTCCAGGACCGAGCGCCGCGCCACCCGCAACCCCGTCGAGATGTCGCGAAACCGCGTGCGGAACAGATACGTCAGCGCGCGGTTGTAGACCCACGACAGGAAGATGCGGCTCGACGAGTAGATCTTCTTGTAGCGAAACGTGACGATCAGATCGTAGTGCTCCTTGAGCTCGAGCAGCCGCCGCAGATCTTCGACCTCGTACTCGTCGTCGCCGTCGATCATGCACACGTACTCGAAGCGGCACGCGGCGATCCCGGCGCGCAGCGCGGCGCCGTAGCCGAGATTGCGCGGGTGGTGGATCACGCGCACGCAGTCGTGCTCGCGCGCCAGCTCGTCGGCGATCGCGCCCGAGCGGTCGGGCGAGCCGTCGTCGACGATGATGATCTCGTAGCGGCTCGCCACCTGCGGCAGGAGCGCCAGCGCCTTGTCGGCGACCGTGCGCACCGTGCGCTCGTCGTTGTAGACGGGGAAGAACAGGCTGACGCCGTCGGCGATCATCGCTCCTCGAGCCAGCGCGCCACCGGATCGAGCGCCAGTTGGTCGTCGCGCCGGTGCACGACGAAGGTGCTCGCCGCCTCCAGCGCCGCGTAGTTGTGCGCGCCGGTGTACAGCTCGCCCTGGTGGGTGGGCGAGTCGACCATGGCCAGCTCGCCGCTCTTGGAGACGCGCAGGTGGCGGGCGTCGAACGCGGACATCCGCGGATTGTCGCACCACAGCCGCGGGCCCGCCTCCTGGCCGAAGGCCCAGACCTCGACGTCGTCGAACAGCAGTGTGCCGCCCTGCGGCACTTTGCCGCAGTCGCGCTCGAGCAGCGACTTGACGCGGGCGACGGTGGTGGCGCGGGTCAGCGTCTCGTTCGAGCCGTCGAGCTCGGCGCGCGCGGCCACGCGCTGGCGCAGATCGATCGCGGCGGCGGCGCACAGCGCCAGCACGCCGGCGGCGGCGGCCAGCGTCACGCGCCGCTCGCTGCCGAGCACGCGCCCGGCGATCACCCGCAGCGCGATCCACCACGCGATCCAGATCGCCGGGATCGCGAACTCGAGGTAGTAGCGGTACGTGTGATTGGGCATCACCACCATCGGGCCGATGCCGATGGCGAACCAGCCGAGGAGGAACAGCACGAAGCGCGGCTGGCGCAGGCGCGCGTTCGGCCCGCGCCCGACGGCGAGCGCGGCCGCGCCGACCACGAAGGCGATCGCGGCGGCGGCGAGCGGCGGGGCGCTCGGCATCAGCGCGTCGAGCGACCAGCGCAGGTACGTCATCCCGTTGGTCACGAGATGCTTGCCGAAGAACGACATGTAATAGGGATCGCTCGGCTGCGCGGTGAACGGCGAGAGGCCGCGCAATTTAATCGACAGATAACCCGCCAAAACCAGTGCATGGGGCCACATTCGCGGCAGCATCGCGCGCGCCCGCGCGAACGGCGACGCGCCCTCGTCACCGACGAGAAGCGCGCACCACAGCACGAACGCCGGCAGCACGATGGTGGTCTCTTTGACCAATAATCCGACGGCATATAACGAGGCCGAGAGAATCGGCCGCTGTTTCAAAAACAGCCACGCGCCGAGGAAGAAGCACAGCGTGCCGCCCAGGTTCTCCACGCCGCACGTCTGGATCATCAGCGTGTCGATGTGGATCACGTTGGCCGCCGCGTGGCTCACCGCCACCAGCGCCGCCAGCACGCGGTCGCCGGTGAGCCGCTCGACCAGCAGCGCCAGCGACAGCGACGCGCCGGCGAGCAGCAGCAGCACCAGCACGTGCGAGCACAGGCCGTTCGTGCCGACGATCTGGTTGAGCGCGATCAGCCAGGTGGCGACCAGCGGGCGATAGTGGATGGCGTGCACCGCGCGGAACGCGTGCGCGACCGCGAACGTGAACGGCTGGTGCGCCACCACGCCGAGGATCTCCCAGTCCTCCTGCACGTAGGGAAACGCCAGCACCGGGCCGTGCACCGCGAACACCACGGCGAGGAGCGCGGCGCCGAGCGCGAGCGTCGCGCGGTGTCGGATCTGCACGGGACGAGCATAAACGATAAACTGCGGCCATGACACGCTTGGGGTTGATCGCGGCGCTGGCGGCCGCGGCGGGGATCGGCGGCTGCGGCTCAAACGCGGTGAGCTGTACCGCGTCGTCGATGAACGTGAAGGTCACGTGACGGCCCAGTGCACCGGCCAGCAGGAGACGTTCGTCGCGCCCTGACGCGCGCGCCTCACCAGCGGATCGATCGATCGGGCGCGTCGGCGAGCGCGGCGGTGATGGCGAGGAACGTGGTGCGGCCCTCGAGCTCGGCGGCGCGCACGCGATCGAAGCCGGCCTGGCCGCCGAGCTCGCGGGCGAGCGCGTCCTCGTCGGCGAACAGCCCCTGCGCGGCGGCCATGAGCGCGGCGTAGTCGGGCGTCGCGCCGTCGAGCGCCGAGAGCGCGGCGGCCACGCGCGCGAGGCGCCGTTCGCGATAGCGGCGCTGAAAGTCGTCGCGGTCGCGCGCCGGCACGTCGAGCAGCGTGGCCAGCTCGGCGCCGTTCTGCGCGGCGTTCGCCTCCTGCTCGGCGCGATCGGCGAGGCTGCGGCGCAGGCCCTGCGTGATGCCGTCGCGATCGCGGCGCCAGCCCTCGCGCATGCGGTTCTCGGCGACGGTGCACAGCACGTCCTGGATCAGCGCGTCGTCGACCAGCGGCGGCTTTTCGCCCGGCGGCGCGGACGCCGGTGCTTTTCCCGTCGGCGGCGCGGACGCCGGCGGCGCGAAGCTCGCGAACGGGCGTGGCGGTTTCGGCGCGCGCGCGGGCGATGCGGCGAACGGATCCGGCGGCGCGGCGGACGATGGCTCGCGCGAGGAGCCGGCCGGCGAAACCGGCGTCGCGCGCAGGCTCATCATTAATAGAGCGTTCAACGAGAGCGAGGCGCACAAGAGAACCCACGGCAGCGCGCGCATGTTCGTGCCATACCACGCCGCCGCGCCATCCTCCGCGGCACAGGTCACTCCCGCGGACGCGGACGCTCGGCCGCTCCACCTCGCCGGCGCCGCGTCGTGAGTCAGCGCGCGGCCAGCTCGAACAGCCGCGCGCCCTCGTAGATCTCGACGCCGCTCGCGTCGAGCCGCGCGCCGTTGCGCATCGCGCGCGCCACGCCCTCGGCGTCGATGGCGCGGTAGCGCTGGAGCGCGCCGACGAACAGGCCGCGCGTGGCGCTCATCAGCGCGGCGGCGACGCGCTCGCCCGGCCGCGACTCGCCGCGCTCGCCCAGCAGCACCGACGGGTGGAAGATCTTGAGGCCGCGCGGAAACGCGTGCGCGCGCAGCGCCGCCTCCACCTCGCCCTTGACGCGGTTGTAGAAGACGCCGCTCTTCGCGTCGGCGCCGACGGCGGTGACGATCAAGTACTGTCCCGCGCCGGCCGCCGACGCCGCGCGCGCGAGCGCGAGCGGATACTCGAAGTCGACCTTGCGAAACGCCTCCTGCGAGCCGGCCTTCTTGATCGTGGTGCCGAGACACGAGAACACGTCGTCGGCGCGCGCGTGCGCGGCGTAGTCGCCGGCGCGATCGAAGTCGATGGCGGCGCACGTGAGCTTCGGGTGCGTGACGTCGAGCGCGCGCCGTACGAGCGCGGTGACTTTGTCGTACGCGGGATCGTCGAGCAGCAGGCGCAGGAGGTGGCCGCCGACGAGCCCGGTGGCGCCGGCGACGAGCGCGGTGCGCGCCATCAGCCGAACACCGCGAACGCGAAGCGCGCGACCAGCACGATCTCGAGCGCGAGCGCGGCGAGCCCGAGCCGCAGCACGCGCCGGTTGCGCGACGCCGCCACGCGCTCGGCGAAATCGCCCGCGCCGCCGCGTCCGATGGCCAGCCGTTTTCCGTCGGCGACCAGCCGCAGCCGGCCCGAGCCGCGCCACGGCCCGCCGCCCTCGGCGTCGCCCTCGACGCGGCCGATCACGAACACCTGGTCGCCGTCGATCAGCGGCACGTCGATCGCCGCGTCGCCGCGCTCGAGGCCCGGCCCCAGCTCGACGTCGGCGTTGGCCACGCGCACGCGGCAGCCGCTCGCCACCTGCACGTGCCCGCGCGCGTCGGTCTCGAGCAGCGCGCCCTCGGGCACGCGCAAGGTGCCGAAGAACACGCCGCGCGCGCCCGGCTCCACGCGCTCGGCCTCGGCCGCCGCGCCGAGATCGCGCGCCGCCAGCGCGTGGCCGGTGACGAGGCCGAGCGCGATCAGCGCCAGCGCCAGCGCGCCGATCACCGCCAGCCACGCCGGCGACGGCTCGTCGGTGAGAGCGGCGATGGTGCGCGCGCGAGAGACGCGATCGACGCGCGCGCCCGACGCGTCGACGATCAGCGCCTGCGGCGAGTCGTGCGCCAGCGCCAGCCAGCGCGCGCCGAGCGGCACCAGCCAGAACGAGTCGCGCGGCGCGAGCGAAGCCAGCACGCGCCCGTCGAGCCGCGCGTCGCGTCCGCCTTCGAGCTTGGGCGGATTGGCCGGCGCGCTCAGCCGATCGCCGTCGACGACGCGCAGGAGCGGCCGCTCGCGCTCGTCGGCCGGCAGCTCCGCCTCGCCGTGCACGTTGCCGAACACGTCGAGCGCGGTGGTCGGCACCACCGGCGCGGTGTGCTCGTCGAGCGTGCGCCGCTCGTTGGCGCACCAGAAGATCGGCCCCTCGCCCGACTTCCACGTGATGCGCTCGACGGAGCCGGCGTAGAAGCCGGGATCGATGCGGTGGCGCGCGTCGTCGTCGCCGCGCTTGACCTCGCCGAAGAACGGCAGGCGATAGAGGTTGTTGTCCTCCTGCACGTAGACCGCGAAGCGCGTCTCCTTCGGCTCGCCCTCCTCGGGCTCGACGGCGAGCACGTTCGACACGTGCGAGCGGTGCGCGTCGAAGCTCGGCGTGTAGACGCGCGCCACGCGCTCGCCGTCGATGAGCAGCACCGCCGGCCAGGTCTTGTCGGGATCCTGGTTGCGCTCGTGCGCCTTGACGGTGAGCGCCAGCTTGCCGTCGCGCGCCGCGCTCGACTGGATCGCGTCGACGATCAGCGACGGCGGCCACGCGAGCGGCGTCACCGCGAGCGACGCGTCGAGGCGATACGCGCGCTCGCTCTCGACGACGAGCACGCGATCGGGGCCGCCGGCGATCAGGAGCCGCGGGCTCGACGCGGCCGGCGGCGCGAGCGCGGTGGCCACGGGCGCGACGCGCGCGAGCCGGAGCGCGCCGGCGATCGAGAGCGCGGCCAGCGCCGCGACGACGGCGAGCGCGATCCAGGTGGTCTTGGACAACTTGCGCATGAGGCGATGCTACAATGAAACCCGCGCGGCCGAGTTGCCGCTTGCGCGCCCGGCGGCAAACTTTATGGTGAGACCATGGCCGACGACCGGCCCAAAGCGGACGAGCTGCTGCCGCCGTCGCGCAACTTCGCGCTGTCGCTCGCCGAGCGGGTGCGCGCGCAGGAGGGCGTGCCGGCGCACCTGCGGCGCAAGCGGCAGATCGAGGAGCTGCTGGAGGCGGCGCTGAAAAAATTGCGGGCGGCGGCGGAGGAGGGCGGCGGCGACGAATTGCGCCGCGTGGCGCGGCGGCTCGAGCTCGAGCGGCTCAATGAGCTGATTGAGCGGCACAACCAGTACTACCCGATCGAAGCGCGCCTAGTCATCGACGTGCGCTCGGGGGAATCGCTCGACGAGCGCGGGCGCCGCTGGCAGCCGCTGCCGCGCGTCACCGTCGAGCTTTTGCTCGAGCTGCACCGCGACGGGCGCGACACGCTCGACTGACGGCGGCGCGCGATCGGGCGATCGTGCGCGTGCTCGTGCGCGCGCTCTCTCTCAGGCCGCGTCGCGCCGCGCCGCCGCGAGGCACTCGCCGAAGAAGCGCACGTAGATGCGCAGCGCCTCGCCGCCGATCGCCGCCAGCCGCCCCGCCGCGTCGGGCCGAATCGCCAGCACGCGATCCATCAAGCGCTGGTTGAACGCCGTGTGCCCGACGTCGATGGCCACGTGCTCGCGGATGAAGCTCAGCCCCGACACCACGTCCGGCCCGAGCACGCGCAGGCACTGCGCGATCAGCCGCGGCCCGAAGCTCACCGACATGCCCTCGATCTCCAGCTCGATCGCCACCTGCCCGAACGGCGCGTCGCCGGTGATGGTGTCCTCGTGCAGCGCCACGTACGCGCGCATCGCCTCGGTGGCCGGCTCGAGGAACAGCCGCTCCGCCGAGAGCGGCGGCGCGCGGCGCGCGTTCCAGCGATCGACGAGCAGCCGCGTGTCGTCCATCAGCATCAGGTGGTGATCTTTTTCGTGCTTCGAGTGCGCGACCAGCGACCGGCCGATCTCGTCGAGGCCGAGCTGGAGGCAGCGCTCGCCGGCGCGGCGGATCCAGCCGTCGACCGGCCGCGTGATCTGCACGCCCCACGCGCTGAACTGGATCAGGAACCGCTCGAGCAGCGCCGGCGGAATGCGCGGATCGAGCAGCGCGCGGATGGTCGCATCCTCGACGAGCAGCGCGCGCGCCCGCGACAGCTCCGGCTCATACGATTTCGCCAACGTCGATTCGATCACCGCGCGACCTCCATGTGTCTTCCGAAGTGGTATTTGATGAACGTCTCGTACTGGCGCAGCGCGCGTCCCGACCACGCGATCATCCCCATGGTCTCGGCCAGCACCGTGCCCGGCTCGCGCGTGGCGTCGAACGTGCCCGGCGGCGCGACGATCATCGGGTTGTGCTCGCCGCGCTCGGCGTAGAGCGCGCGCACGCGCGACAAGAGATGGAGCTGCGCGGCGAGCGGCGGCGCGTGCTCGCCCGGCGCGAAGAACAGCTGCGCGATGTTGAAGAGGTTGAACAGGCACATCTCGCGCGAGCCGAGCTCGCACAGCGCCACCGCCACCAGCCGTCCGCCCGAGCGCAGCACCAGCGGCCGGCGCGCGCGGAAGTACGGCGTCGCGCGCCACGCCGGGTGCAGCGCGCCCGACGCGAGGTGCTCGGGATCGATGTCGAGCGCCTCGGCGACCAGCGGCGGCAGCTGCGCGCGGATCAGCGCCGCGGCTTCGATCACCTCGCGCGGATCGGGCTCGCCGACTTCGAATCCAAACGCCGGCGGCGCGGCGATGGGCGCGGGCGCGCCGGCCGCGCGCTCGAAGCGATCGAGCCCGATGATGGTCACCAGCTCGGGCGCGTTCACCCAGTCGGCGAAGTCGAAGAAGAACATCTTGTGCCAGCGCTTCGAGCGATCGAAGTAGCCGAGCAGCATCGCGTCCTCGCCGTCGACCAGCGTCGGGTAGCTGGCGATGTTGAGGTAGATCGCGCGGCGGCACGCGTCGGTCTCGGCGTGGCCGCGCAGCGTGGCGAACTGGTGGCCGAGCCACGTGCGCGTGTAGACGCGGGTCGCGGACATGTGGCCGAGCACCGCGCCGTCGGCGGCGCGATAGGCCACGTCGCGCGACACCGGCTGAAAGCCGGGCGCGGCGAACCAATTCTCCGTCGGGCGCGCGCCGGCGCGCAGCGCCGAGTAGCCGGAGCGCTCCATCAGATCGGCCAGCCGCGCGCGATCGATCTCGCCGCGGTGCAGGAGCTGCGGGAAGCGGTGGCGCAGGTACGAGCCGATCATCGCCTCGCGGCCCGCCTCGGTGTGCAGGCGCACGCCGTAGTGCACGCCGTCCTGATCGACGCGCTGGTTGCGGCGCTCGGCCAGGCACAGGATCGGCCGGCCCTCGAGCTCGAGCATCGCGGGAAATCGGCCGTCGGGCAGCGCGGCGCCGCGCTCGGCGATCACGCACACGCCGTCGGCGACGAGATCGCGCACCGGCGCTTGCGCGAGGCCGCCGTGGCCGCCGGGCGCGCTCCAGCGCACCGTCGCCAGGCCGGGCGGCAGCGCCTGGCGGCTCGAGCCGCGGCGGTCGAGCGTATAGAGGCGCAAGGGGCCGCGGAGGTGCCAGCCGGCGCGCTTCGACAAGAGCGCCTGCGCGCGCAGGAGAAAGATCACGCCGTGCAGCTCGAAGCGCGCCGCCATCGCGCGGTGCGCCGCCGGCTCGGCCACGCCGTCGAGCTCGAAGCGCAGCCCGTCGTTCGCCGGCCCCGCGACGATGCGGCCGCTCATCGCCGCGCCGCCTTGAATCAGCGAGACGCGCGGCGCGAGCTCGCGCGCGTGCGCCAGCACCTCGGCCACGATGCGCGGATCGCGCAGCTCGAACAGGGCGCGCGCGTCCGGCCGCTCGACCGCGGCCGCCGCCCGGCGCGTCTCTTGCGCGCGCTCGACCATTCCCCGACCCATGATTCCCGCCAACCCCCCCGTGGTTTTCAAACCGGGCAAATATTGCAAAACCCAGTCGAAGAGGGATTAACACGGTCAATACGATAAAGCGATGCGTCAAATTGTCGCAGGTCCGACCACTGGTATTTTATAAATGATATTGAAAAGATAAATACTATTAAAAACAACTGTTTTGCGCAAAAACGGTTTGATATTGCATTGAATGTTACGGATATTCACGTGCGCGCGGCGGTAAATCAGAGCAGCGTCTCGATCACCAGCGCCCACGGGTGCGGCTTCGGCTTCTTCTCGAAGATGAAGAAGCCCTTCCATTCGCCTTTCGGGCGCGTCACCACCACGCGCGCGACCGCGGCGATCGGCGCGCCGGCGCGCTCGGCCTCGATCAGCTTGCGCGTCTGCGCGCTGGTGCGGGTGAAGATCGAGACGTAGAGCGGCTCGCGCGCCACCTCGCGCACGATCAGGAACTGCGCCCCGATGCCGGTCTTCACGCGCAAGACCGGCTCGACGTAGCGCGGGATGGGGCGGTGCTCGGTGACCACGCCCTCGACGCCGAAGCGCTTCGCCGCCCAGTCGCCGAACGCGGCGTCGACTTCGTACAGGCGATCGAAGCCGAGCACCTCGACGCGCTCGCCGGCGACTTGCAAGTGGCGCGCGGGGATGCGGAGGCGGCGTTCGAGCGCGGCGCGTTTGGCGAGCGTCGACAGCGGCGGCAGCTTCTGCTCGTGCTTTTCGCTTTCGCGCGCGCCGCGCGTTTGCCGTTCGTCGCTCGCATCTGCGTTCGCGTTCACGTTCACGTTCGCGCGCGCGCTCGACGGCCGGCTGATCCAGGTCGCGATCTCTTCGCGCTCGCACTTGAGCGCGCCCGACAGATCGCGAATCGTCCGCAATTGAATGGTCGCCGGCGGGCTCGCCGATTCAATCGCGCGAATCTGCCGATCGGACACGCCCGATTTCGACGCCAATTCCTCGAGCGTAAAACCGCGCTGCTCGCGCAATGCGCGCAGCCGCTCGCCGTTTGGAACGAAGGGCATTTCGATCCGGAAGTCTTCACCCGCAAGCGCTTGCGTGTCAATAGCTTATAGCCGCCGCAAACCGCCGCTCCGGCGCCTCAAAAGCTCACCGCGGAAGTCGTACTTTGCATTTACCGATTGGCGAGCGGTTCAAACCTCGCCGCAAAGGAGAATGCATGAAAAAGCAGTTCGCTCGTTCGCTTCAGTGGTTTCGGCAGGAGCTCGGGTCGAAGCCGATGAAGGCCAGCCTGTACGAGACCATCAAGCAGTTCGAGCTTCGCTCGGACGAGACCACCAAGGTGGTGACCTCGATCTCGGCGAAAAACGCGGGCAGCCGCATCTTCTTCCGCGTGGCGACGCTGCGCGAGCACGCGCTCGGCGACGGCACGGTGCGCCGCTCGCCGTGGCTGGGCGTGCGCGAGATGGCGCTCAAGTCCGAGCTGGAGAAGCGCGCGCTCGAGTTCATCGCCGAGGAGACGGCGCGGCTCGAGCAGCCCGGCATGACGTTCTCGGCGTAATCGGCCGGCGGCGCGGGGCGGCGGGCGTCAAAACCCGCCGCCCCGTTTTCAAAGAGTTTTCGATTCATTTCGAATCGTTTTCGAAATCATTGAATGGAGGAGCGGAACATGACCAAAGGGAGCTGCCACAGCTTCGCCGAGCTGGGAGAGGTGGTCACGCGCATGAACACCGTCGAGGATCAGCGCAAGATCCTGGTCGACGAGCTGGCCGAGGCGTGCGGCGCGCTGTCGCGCATCGTCGGGCCGAGCGGGATGTTTCAGGTGGTCTTGCACATTCAAGACGCGGATCGGTTCTCGAACGTCGGGCCGCTGCTCGAGCGGCTGCCGTCGAACCTGCGCGAGAGCTTCACCCTGGCGCGCTGAGCGATCGTCAGCGCGGGCGGCAGTAGTAGTCGCCGAGCTGGCGCAGCACCCGCGCGAGCTCGTTGTGCGGCTCCCAGCCGTGCGTCAGCCGCTCGACGGCGCTCCACGAGCGCGGCTCGGCGGGCGGCGCGCCCGACGAGTGCTCGCGCCACAGCGCCACCAACAGGTCGAGCAGCCCGAGGAGCTGCGCGTGCGTCCCGTCGCCGCGCACGCCGCGGTGGCGCGCGATCAGCTCGGGCACCAGCAGCTCGATGGCGCGCCCGATCCCGTCCTCGAACTCGTGCTCGGCGCCGAGCGGCGCCGGATCGGATCGGGAGTGCAGCGACTCGAGGAGCGCGAGCACGCCGTCGGCGACGGGCGCCTCGCGCGCGCGCCGTTCATCGGTGAGCTGTTCGGCAAACGGGCGCCGCTCGACGATCAGCTCGCCCGCGGGAAACTCGCGGTCCTCGCGCGGCGGACGCGGCTGGCCGCGCAGCTCCGCCAGCTCGGCGCGCGCGCGCTCGAGATCGCGCTCGAGCGCATCGGCGCGCGCATAGAGCGCGTTCAGGTCCTCGCGGTAGCTCATTCGAGCCCGCGCAGGTACGCGAGCAGCGACGCCACGTCGGCGTTCGATAGCGTGGCGAACGCCGGCATGCGGCCCTTGCCGGCGCGCGTGACGGCGGCGAACTCGGGCGCGCGCCGGAGCAGCGGGCGATCGGCCAGGTTCATGCCGGTCGGGCTGCCGTGCGCGTCGGCGCCGTGGCACGAGAGGCACGCGGTCTGGTACAGCGACTTGCCTTTCGCCGCGCTGCCGCCCTTGAATTTCCCGTCGGGGAGCGGGGCGAGCGCGGCGGCCGCGGCGGCCGCGTCGAGCGGCGCCGGCTGAAACCGCGGCGTGTTCGGACCGAAGTGCTCGGCGAGGTACGCCACCAGCGCCTCGACGTGCTCGGCCTCGATCGGCGCGCCCCAGCCCTGCATCTTCTTGACCGCCGCCGCCCACTGCTTGGCCGTCAGCCGCTGCTGCGCCAGCAGCTCCTCGCTATGGCAGCTCAGACAGTTGTTGGCGATCAGCTCTTTGGCGGGCTCTTCAGCCTGCAAAGTACGCGGCAAAATAATTATCAAAAAGAACGGCAAAAAACTCTGCAAAGTTCTCTGTAGGGTCTTTGTCATGCGATCACCGTCCAGGAGACCGCGTGCCACGCGTTCCACAAATAGCCGCTCGGGTTCCACACGGCGTGCTCGGGCTGCGTCTGCCCGGCCTGGTCGGTCGCGCGCGCGATCGCGCGATAGCGGCCGGGCGCGGCGTCGAACGCGTGGCGAAACACCTGCCAGCGCGCCGCGCCCGATTCTCCGTCGAGCTTGGCCTCGCTCCAGGTCTTGCCGCCGTCGAGCGACACCTCGACGCGCGCGATCGCCGCCTCGCCCGAGAACGCCACGCCGACCACCTCCTGCCGTCCCGCCTTCGCGCTCGCGCCGTCCGCCGGCCGCCCGATGATCGACTTCACGGGATAGGTCGTGACCGGCCGCGTGTCCGCCGGCGCCACCGCCGCCCCCGGTTGTACGGGCTGTTTCGGCAGCCGATAACCCGTGGCATAATAGAACCCTTCCGGCTCGTCTTTTCGCAGCTCGATCTTCGCCAGCCACTTGATCCAGTGATTGCCGGTCCAGCCCGGCACCACCAGCCGGAACGGCGCCCCGTGCTCGAGCGCGAGCGGCGCGCCGTTCATGCGGTACGCGATCAGCGTCGTCGGATCGAGCGCCCGCTCGACGGGAAACCCGCGCACGTAGCGCGGCACCGTCGGCTTGGGCGGACGATCCGCGCCCTCGAGCTGCACGAAGCGCGCGTCGGCCTGCACGCCGGCTTTCTTCAAGACGTCGGCGAGCCGCACGCCGGTCCACGCCGCCTGCCCCATCGCGCCGTGCTCCCACTGCACGCCGGCCACGCGCGGCTCGTGCAGCGCGCGCCCGTTGCCCGCGCATTGCAACACCGAGGTGATCGTCACCTCCTCGAACGCCTTCAGCCCCGCCGCGTCGAGCGTGAGCGGCGTGTCGACCAGCCCCGAGACGCGCAGCGTGCGATCCGGCTTCAGCGACGGCGGGCCGAAGTGGCTGCGCACGAAGAACACCGGCGCGGGCGTGATCAGCCGATCGAAATACTCGGTCGGCGTGGCCCAGTTCTGCGGCCGCATGGTGTGCGCCCACAGCACGTCGGCCGCGCGCCCGAGCCGCGACCACGCGAGCGCGGCGGCGGACGTCGCCAGGCCGAGGCCGAGGCCGAGGAACTCGCGGCGCCGCACGCTACTCCTGCGACGGCCGCTGGCCGCAGCTCAGGTTGGCCGGCAGCGCCACGTCCATCTTGCGCGGCGGCGGCAGCCCGAGCCCGTTCATCAGCTCGATGAACTCCGCGCGCGTGCGCCCGACGAGCCGCGTGTTCGATTGCCGTTCGACCGCGATCGTCGACGAGGTCTTGCCCTTGTAGTCGTGCGCGGGAAACACCAGCGTCTCGCCCGGCAGCGTGAACAGGTGCGCGTGCACCGAGTCGAAGAGCTGCCCCGGATCGCCGCCCTGAAAATCGGTGCGCCCGCAGGTGCCGATGAGCAGCGCGTCGCCGGTGAACACGCGATCGCCGAGCACGTAGCTCACCGACTCCGGCGTGTGGCCCGGCGTCTCCAGCACGAGGAACGCCAGCGCGCCGACGGTGAACTGCTCGCCGTGCGCCACGCGTTTGGCCACGCACGTGACCGGGCTCGCGTGGTGCACGACCGGCAGCGAGCCGGTGCGCGCGGTGAGCGAGGCGCCCGACGTGACGTGATCGGCGTGCAGGTGCGTCTCGAGCGAGTGGGCGAGCGTGAGCCCGAGCGCGCCGAGCCGCGCGAGATCGCGCTCGAGCTGCTCCGCCACCGGATCGATCAACACCGCCACGCGCGCCGCCTCGTCCCCGACGAGGTACGTGTACGTGCTCGACTCGGCATCGAAGAGCTGCTCGAAAATCATCGGCCGCCACTCTACCGCCACGCGCCGATTGTGGCTATCCTGCGCGCGCTCATGTCGAGGCCGCAGTGGACGCCCGGTCGCGCCGATCTCGCCGGCGTGGCGCTCTCGCTCGGCGTGGGCGCGGCGGGCCTGGCGATCGTGCGGCTCCTGCCGCCGTCGCCGTTCATCTCCGACATCCTGGTCGCGCTCCTGCTCGGCGCGGTGATCCTGAATACGCCGCTCCGGCGCGTGTTCAAGCTGGCGCTGCCGAGCGCCGAGCGCGAGCCGGATCGCTACGCGGTCGGGCTGCGCTTCACCGGCAAGTGGATCCTGCGCGCGGCGATCGTGGCGATGGGCTTCAAGGTGCAGACGAAGTTCTTCGGGCTCGGCGAGCTGGCGCTCATCGGCGGCGTGGCGCTGGCGTCGCTGCCGAGCGCGTTCTTCGTGACGCACGCGGCGGCGGCGGCGCTCGGCGTGCGGCGCGCGATGGCCGATCTGATCGCGGGCGGCACGATGATCTGCGGCGCGTCGGCGGTCAACGCGCTTGCGCCCACCGTCGGCGCGCGGCGCGAAGAGCAGGGCATCGCCATCGGCACGATCTTCCTCTTCAGCGTGACGGCGCTGATCGCGTTCCGGCCGATCGCGGCGGCGGTCGGGCTCGACACCGCGCACGCCGGGTTGTGGAGCGGCCTGGCGGTCAACGATCTGTCGAGCGCGATCGCCGTCGGCAAGCAGATGGGCGAGGCGGGCGGGACGATGGCGGCGGCGTCGAAGTCGGCGCGCGTGGTGCTGCTCGCGCCGACGCTGGTGATCCTCGCGCTCTATCGCAAAGGCGGCGCGGGCTCGGGCGGCCTCGGGGCGCGCGCGGTCGAGCACTTCCCGCGCTTCGTGTTCGGCTATCTCGCGCTGGCGGCGGCGCGCGCGGCGGGCGATCGGCTGCTCGGCGCGGCCGGCGCGTGGACGGGCGCGATCGCGATCGATCAATGGATCGTGGATCTATTGATGGCCGGCGTGTCGGCGGCGATCGGGCTGCACCTCGAATTGGGCAAGCTGCTCGGCGTCGGCGGGCGCGCGCTCGCGGTCGGCGGCGTGGCCTCGACGTGGACCGCGGGGCTGACGCTGGCGATGATCGCGCTGGCGGCGCGCGGGCAGCCGGCGGCGGCGGCGCTCGCAGGCGCGGGCGGCGTGGCGGCCAGCTTTGCGGCATTTCGCCGCATGACCTCGCGCGACCGCCAGCGCCGCGCGCTCGAGCGCCGCTTCGCCGACGGCGCGCCGCTCTCGATGTGGGAAGCCACGAGCCTGCTCGGCTGGCTCGAGGCCGAGCACACGCTCGACGAGAGCGCGCTGCGCCGCCTCTTGCAACAACTGCATCCATCGATCGGCGAATTGATCCCGGTGCGCGAGAGCCCGCTGCCGCACGGCGAAGGCTGCCGCTGGATCACCTACTGGGAGGGCGCGAGCGGCTGGGCGCTGGTGGCGGTGTGCCGCGAGCCGGGCTCGGCGACGCCGATCCACGCGCACCCGCACCGCCTGCTCGGCAAATCGATCGAGGGCCGCCTCGAGGAGCTGCGCTTCGCCGAGCGCGGCGCGGACGCGATGGAGCTGGTCGAGCGGCGCGTGCTCAGCCACAACGATCTGGTCGAGACCGACGGCCTGGCCACGCCGCACCTGGTGCGCGCGATCGGCGATCACCCGTCGATCGATTTGCAGCTGCGCGGCCCCGAGGTCGGCGAGCCGGGCCGCCGCTTCCGCCCGGCCGCCGCGCTAAACCTCGACGGATTGGCGATCGGCGCGCGTATAGACGGTCGCGCCGAGATCGACGATCGCCCCGGCCAGGGCGGCGAAGGCGCCGGCGCCGGCCGCGTGCCCGCCGGCTGACGCACCCGCGCCGGGCGGCGCGGACGCGGATGATATAGTCGTCGCCCATGTCGAAAGCGGTTCGTCTCGGGGGGACCGTGCGCGAGGTGCACGGGGCGGCGCCGGCGAGCTGGGCGCTGTCCGTCGACGGCGCGCAGCACGTCGCGCACGACTCCGGCGCGGTGTCGATCGCGGTCGGCGGCCGCGACGTCCGCATACGGTCGGAGGGACTCGCCGTGCTGGGCGAGCCGACCGTCGAGCACGGCGGCTGCCGCGAGCTCGGCGAGCGCGCGGCGCCGCGCTTCGACGGCGTCCAGGCCGCTCCGTACGCGAAGGCCAGTCTGGCGATCACGCGGGTCGCGGTCGGCGATCGCGTCGAGGTGTGGGGCGACGTCGTGGCCCGTGACGGTGCCGGCGCGCCGACCGAGGTGAGCGCCCGCATCCTCGCGCGCGGCGCGCACGCGGCCGCGGCGGTCGAGCGCGCGCTCGCCGCCGCGTCGGACCCGGGGGCCGGGAGCGCGCCGAGCCCGCGTTCGTCGACGGCGCTGACCGACTGGCTGCCGACCTTGGTGTGCCTCGCCGCCGGGGCCGCGTGGACGCTCCTGCGCGTCGTGCCGTTGCGCGTTGCGATCGCCGAGGCGCTGGCGCTGTATGCGGCCGCGGCCGTGCTCCGTCCCACGCGCGGCGCCGACGACGATCTCGTGCTCCGCGCCCGCGAGCGCGCCGTCGGCGGCGTGGTTCCGTTCGTGATCGTCAAGCTGATCGCAGGCGTGCTGCTGCTGACGCTCGGCTTCTTCTACAAGGGGATTGGCCCGCGCTGGATCGGCGCGTTCACCGCCGGCGCGATCGCGACGTGGACGCTGGTCGCGTGGATCGTCGGCGCGAAGACGTACCTCCGCGCCGGCCGCCTGCTCGGCGCGCGGGCATGGCGCGGCAGCGGCGGTGAGCGCGCGCTCGTCATCGGCAAGGTCGTCCGTGCCGAGGCCCGAACGCTGATCGCCGGTACACCGATCGCGCTCGGGATCGACGGCACGGTCGAAGATCGATCGGGCAGCCCGGTCGGGTCGGTCGACAACCGCGCGTCGGCGTCGCATGGGGTGACGTTCGAGAACCTCGAGTTCCACGGCTCGCGGTTCGCGATCGAGAGCGACGCCGGCACCGTCGAGGTCTCGCCCGACGAGCTGTGGTGGTGCTCGACGGACAGCGCCGTCTACGACGAGCGGCGCAGCGGCAACACTCGCACGTACCGCTACCGCCAGACGGTCGCGATCGGCGCCGGCGTCGCGGCGCTCGGCCGGATCGACGGCACGCCGGCGGAGCTGCGCGCGAGCGGGACCGAGCCCGCGCTCCTGTTCGCGGCCGAGCCGGGCGGCGATCCGCGCGCGGCCGCGCGTCGGGTCGTCGGGTACTGGCGCGGCGCGCTGCTCGGCACCGTGCTCGCCGCGGCGTCCGCGATCGCGCTGGCGCTGACGGGGAGCTGAAGCGCACGCATTGACACTTACCCGTCGGTGATTAGCACATGACGGGGCCTTACCCGATGGCCGACCTGCTCAAGTTGTTCGAAGCGGCGCCCGGCGCGCGCCTGGCGCTGTCGACCGCGCTCGAGGTGGTGGCGGTCTCGGACGAATATTTGCGCATGACCGGCGCCGATCGCGCGCGGCTCGAGCTCTCGCCCGAGGTGCGCGCCTCGCTCGAGCGCGCGCTCGCCGGCCGCGCGCGCGACGCCGGCCCCGTCGAGAAACACGGCGCGCGCTATCTGCGCCCGGTGTCGTCGCCGATCCTCGGCGCGGGCGGCGAGGTGTGCGGGCTCTTGCACGTGATCGAGGACGTGACCGATCGCGAGGCGGCGCGCGCGCTGCGGCGAATCACCGCCGCGGTCACCGCCGAATTGGATCTCGACGCGCTCGTGCAGCGCATCACCGACGAGGCGACCGCGCTGTGCCGCGCGCAGATCGGCACCTTCCTCTACGTCTCCGGCGGCACCGACGTGGTGCACCTGGAGGATCACGCCGGCGGCGCGCTGCCGGGAATCCCCGACGGCGCGCTGGTGCGCAGCTACCTCGCGGTGCCGGTGATGGCGCGCTCGGGGCGCGTGCTCGGCGGCCTGTACTTCGGACACGCCGAGCCGTGCTTCTTCACCGCCACCGACGTGGAGATGGTGGTGGCGCTGGCGTCGCAGGCGGCGGTCGCCATCGACAACGCGCGCCTTTACAAGGAGGCGCGGCGCGCGCGCCAGCGCACCGTCGAGAGCGAAGATCGCCTGCGCGTCGCCGTCGAGTCGGCGGAGCTGGGCACGTGGGACTACAGCCCGATCTCGGGATCGCTCAACTGGTCGGCGCGCTGCAAGGAGCTGTTCGGCCTGCCGCCCGACGGCGAGGTCGATTGGGAGCGCTTCTTCGCCGGCATCCATCCGCAGGATCGCGAGATGACGCAGAAGGCGATCGAGTGGGCGCTCGATCCGGCGTCGGGCGGCGACTTTCGCATGGAGTACCGCACCGTCGGTTTGCAGGATCGCGTCGAGCGCTGGGTGGCGTCGCGCGGCCGCGCGTTCTTCGAGCACGGGCGGGCGGTGCGCTTCTCCGGCACGGTCCTCGACATCACCGAGCGTAAGCGCGCCGACGCCGAGCGCATGCAGCTGCTCGCCCGCGCGCAGGCGGCGCGCGCCGAGGCCGAGAGCGCGAACCGCGCCAAGGACGAGTTCCTCGCCATGCTCGGCCACGAGCTGCGCAATCCGCTGGCGCCGATCGTGACCGCGCTCCAGCTCATGAAGCTGCGCGGCGACGTGCGCTCGACCAAGGAGCAGAACGTCATCGAGCGGCAGGTGCAGCACCTGGTGCGGCTCGTCGACGATCTGCTCGACGTCTCGCGCATCACGCGCGGCAAGATCCAGCTCAAGAAGGGCGCGATCGAATTGTCGACGGTGGTGGCCAAGGCGGTGGAGATCGCCAGCCCGCTGCTCGAGCAGCGGCGCCACAACTTCGCGGTCGACGTGCCGCGCGAGGGCTTGCGTCTCGAGGCCGACGAGGTGCGCCTGGCGCAGGTGTTGGCGAACCTCCTGACCAACGCCGCCAAGTACACCGAGCCGGGCGGGCACATCTCGCTCTCGGCGGCGCGCCACGCGGGCGAGATCGTGATCCGCGCCAAGGACGACGGCATCGGCATTCCGCGCGAGGTGCTGCCGCGCATCTTCAACTTGTTCGTGCAGGGCGAGCGCTCGGTCGATCGCTCCGAGGGCGGGCTCGGCATCGGGCTCACGCTCGTGCGGAGCCTGGTGCACATGCACGGCGGCAGCGTGACCGCGCTCTCCGACGGCGCGGGGCGCGGCTCGGAGTTCGTGGTGCGGCTGCCGGCGCTGCCCGCCGACGAGGAGACGCCGCGCCCGTTCGAGGAGCGGCGGCGCACGGTGCGCTCGGCGCAGCGAGGCGTGCCGCGGCGCGTGCTGGTGGTCGACGACAACGTGGACGCGGCCGAGCTGCTCGGCGAGATCTTGAGCGCGGTCGGGCACGAGGTGGCGATCGCGCACGACGGGCCGCAGGCGCTGGCGCTGGTCGATCGCTTCAAGCCCGACGTGGCGGTGCTCGACATCGGGCTGCCGGTGATGGACGGCTACGACCTGGCGGTGAAGCTGCGCGCGCAGTTCGGCGCATGCGCGCCGCGCATGATGGCGGTGACCGGCTACGGGCAGGATCACGATCGCGCGCGCTCGTCGCAGGCGGGGTTCGAGAGCCACTTCGTCAAGCCGGTCGACGCTGAGCTGCTCATCACCGCCATCGGCCGCCAGCCGGCGCGCGCCCGCACCGCCGCCGAGTAGCGCCTCTATTAATGATGCGTGCCACGAAGCGCGACGCGCGCGGTCAGTACAGCGTCTTGGTCTTGCGCCGCCCGGGCGCGGCCTCGGCGAGCAGCCGCTCCAGCTCGGCGCGCGTCGCCACCGCCTCGACGATCGAGCCGAGCACCAGCTTGGCGGTGGCGATGCCCATGCGCACCAGGCGCGACTCGGTGTAGATGACGATGCGGTGAAAGCTGCTTCGGTGCTCGTCGGTCCAGCGGGTGAACAGCTTGCGCGTCTCGGGCGCGTAGCCGACGAGCGCGCTCCAGTCGTGCAGGCCGGTGAGCACGGTGCCGCCGGCGATCCGCGGCTCGAGCCAGGCGAGGAACGCCTGCGCCAGCGCGACGTCGAAGTAGCCCTCGGCGAGGCTCATCACCACCGCCGGCGCCGGGGTCCACATGCGCAGCTTGCCCCTGGGCGATTCCCAGACGTCGACCTCACCCTCGTGCCGGTGCTCGATCACGTCACAAGAGCGTAACCGAATTCGCGCGCGAGATCAGTTGAACCGGCAGTAGCCGTTCACGCACGTCTGGTTCGACGCGCACGAGCCGGGCGTGCACGTGAGATCGTTGAAGCAGCCCGAGCCGCTCCCCATCAGCCACCCGGCGCAGCGATCGACGTTCGGGTTCTCCGTCGGGCAGCAGTAATTCGGCGAGCCTCCGAGCACGCCGCACTGGCCGCCGCGCGTGCAGGTCGGCGTGCCGTAATAGAAGCTGTTGCACGGCGACGTGCCGACGCCCTGGATGCACGCGCTGTACGTGCCGTCGCTGCAGCAGGTGTTGCCGACGGGACAGTCGTCGGAGGTCACGCAGGTCCAGCTCGCGCCGGCGAGATCGGCGGGCGCGGCGAGATCGGCGGGCGCGCGGGGCGGCGGCGCGAGATCGGGCGGCGCGGCGAAATCGCTCGCGGCGGCGACGTCGAGATCGCTCGCGCTCGACGGGCCGGCGTCGCCCGCCTCGAGCGGCGCGCCGCCATCGCCGCACGCCGCCGCGCAGGCGAACGGGATCACGAGCGTGAGAATCGGGCCGTGCATCCGACGCCTGTGTAGCAGCGCCCGGCGGCGGCCGCGCGCCAATCTATGTGCAGATCGCGCCAGGCGCGTTTGCTCGCCGCGCCGCGCGGGTCTACCATCGTAAGCGGGGTCATGCGTACCCTGTTAGCTTGCGCCTTCCTGGTTTCGCTCGGATCGCCGTCGCTCGCCGCCGCTCCGGCGCCGGCGCGCGCGCGCTATGCGCTGTTCCGCCTCGATCCGCTCGGCATCGCGCCCGAGATCGTGGCGCAGCTCGAGCGGCTCTTGCGCATCGAATTGGAGCGCGTCGTCGGGCAGCCGCTGCCGTCGCGCGCCGAGGTGGATCGCGCGGCGCTCGCCAGCCCGCAGCTCGCCGAGTGCACCGCCGATCCGGCGTGCCTGGCGCCGCTCGCGCGCGCGCTCAACGCCACGCGCATCGTCGCCGGTAACGTCGGCGGCCTCGCCGACAGCTACGTCGTCAACCTGAAGCTGGTCGACTCCGACGGGCGCGAGCTCCGGCGCGTCGCCGCCACGCTGCGCGGCTCGCCGGAGGAGCTGATCGACGAGGTGCGCGTGGCCGCCTATCGCCTGGTCGCGCCGGAGAAGCTGGTCGGCGCGATCGCGATCCTCTCGGAGGTGCCGGGCGCGACCGTGATGCTCGACGGCGCGGCGGTGGGGCAGACGCCGCTCATGGGTCCGCTCGCCGGCTTGTCGGTCGGCGTGCACAAGCTGGCGGTCGAGCGGCCCGGGTTCTCGCCGTTCGAGGAGGACGTGCCGGTGCGCTACGAGAAGACCACGCAGGTGGTGGTGCGGCAGCGCGCGGTGACCGAGGCGGCGCGGCGCGAGCTCGAGCGGCGCGCGCCCGAGGGACGCAAGCCGATCTACGCGCGCTGGTATTTCTGGACCGGGCTGGCGGTGGTCACCGTCGGCGTCGCGGTCGGCATCGGCTTCGCGATCCCGAAGCAGGACGTCACGCGCTGCGCGCCCGGAAGGACGTGCCCATGACACGCGCCGCGCTCGCCGCCGTCTCGTGCGCCGCCGCGTCGCTCGCCGCGTCGCTCGTCGCCGGCACGATCGCGCTCGCCGCGCCGCCGCCGGCCGTCGCGCGCGCGACCACCATCGCGCTCGCGCCCGGCTCGGGCGATCCCGATTCGTCGCGCCCGAAGAACGAAACCTCCGAGGTGCTGCGCGAGCTGGCCGACACCGTGCGCGCGCTGCCGTCGCTGGCGTTGGTCGCGGGCAAAGGCGCCGCGTCGCCGGCGCTGCGCGAGGCCGATCCGATCGCGCGCGCGCAGGCGTTCGGCCGCGAGCTCAAGACCGATCGCGCGCTCGCCGTCGATCTCGCGCCGCTCGGCGACGGCCTGGTCGTGTACCTGCACGTCGTCGAGACGGCGTCGGGCCGCGAGCTCGGCTCGGCCAACGTCACGCTCGGCGACGGCGCGCACCTCACGCCCGACGATCGCGCGCGCCTGCGCGGCGCCGCGGTGCGCGCGCTCGATCCGTCGCGCTTCGTCGGCCGCGTCAAGCTGCGCCTCGACGTCGCCGGCGCCCAGGCGGTGCTCGACGGCGCGCCGATCGCGCTCGGCGCGCAGCCGCTCGAGCTGGCCGTGGGCACGCACGCGCTGCGCGTGACCCATCCGGCGTATCACGACTTCCTGCGCTTCATCGACGTGGAGTTCGATCGCACCGTCGAGCTCGACGTGGCGCTGTCGGCGTACCCGCTGTCGGAGGGCCAGATGACCGAGCACCGCCGCGCGGTGATCGAGTCGGCCGCCGCGCCGCCGCCGTCGAAGAAGCCGCCGCGCACGTGGCGCTGGTGGGTGCTCGGCGCGTCGCTGGCCGCGGTCGCCGCCGGCACCATCGCCGTCGTGTGGGTCGCGCGCCCGTCGGTGCACCAGGACCTGGTGGTCGACTACCGACATTAATATGGGCGTCGAATCGTGATAAACTCAGGTTGCTCGTTCTTTAGCTTAGAGGTTTGAACATGGGTTATCGGCTCGTGTTGGTTTGGGCCGGCCTCTTGTGCGCGTGCGATCGCGACACCGGCATCCTGGTGTCGGTCACGCGCGATCCGGCGACGGTCTCGGCGACCGACGTCGATCACCTGCAGTTCATCGTCGCCCAGCCGAGCGCCACGCCCGGCGTCTACTTCAAGACCTCGAGCGATCCCGACGTGGTGGTCGACGTCGGCGGGCGCGACCTGCAAAAAAATCCGTACCAGGTGCTCTATCACGACGCGCCGCAGACCGGCGCGGGCCCGGCGCCGCTGATGGTGGCGGTGCTCGGGCTTCAAAGCGGCAAAGCGATCGCGCTGGCGTCGTTCGGCGCGCCGCAAGCGTTCGCCCGCGAGCAGGTGCTTGAGCGCGACCTCATGCTGGTCGCCGGCACCGACGGCAAAGATTTCAACCGCGCCGGCGGCTGCTTGATCTTCGCCGGCACGCGCATCATCTCGCCCGACGATCCCGACTGCGACGGCGATCCGCCGACCGACTGCGACGACGTGGACGGCGGCCCGCCTCCGCCCGGCTGCAAGGGCACCGAGTGCGACGACGACTCGCAGTGCGGCGCTCTGCGCGGCGCGCCGATCTGCGCCGGCGGCGCGTGGAAGTGCCTGCTCGGCGTCTGCACGCTCGAGTGCGGCGCGTGCGTCGACGCCGACCACGACGGCTACGGCACCGGCATGGGCTGCCTCGGCCCCGACTGCGACGACAACGATCCCGCGGTCACGCTCACCGCCGGCCCGCGCAGCTGCTACGGCGGACCGATGAACACCGCCGGCGTCGGCGTGTGCCGCGCCGGCGCGCAGGTGTGCGTCGGCGGCGTGTGGGGCGCGTGCGTCGGCGAGGTGGTGCCGAGCCGCGAGGCGTGCAACGGCCAGGACGACGACTGCAACGGCATGACGGACGAAGGGCTCGGCGTGTTCACGTGCGGCCTCGGCGCGTGTCAGGCGAGCGTCGCCGCGTGTCACCAGGGCCAGCTCCAGGTCTGCAAGCCCGGCACGCCCGCCGCCGCCGACGCGTGCGACGGCAAAGACGAAGACTGCAACGGCACCGTCGACGAAGGCTGCGGCTGCGTCAAGGTCTCGCCGACGGGTAACGACACGACGGCGGTGAGCACCAACAACGCGACGCCGTTCCTCACGCTCGCCGCCGCGGTCTCGTGGGCGAGCGCGCCCGGCGTGACCCGCCCGCACGTGGTGTGCGTCGCCAACGCCGCCACGTGCGGCACCTCCGCGAGCTACCCGTCGGTGTCGCTGACGATGGCGAACGGCATCGACGTCTACAGCGGCTACGAGTCGACCACGTGGACCCGCTGCGGCGGCGCGACCACCACGCTGCAGATGGCGACGCCCGAAGGCGTGGTCTTTCTCTCGAGCGTCACCACCACCACCGTGCTCGACGGGTTCGTCCTCGAGCGCACGAGCGGCCCGACGGTGCTCAGCTCGGCCGGCGTCACGGTGATGGGCGCCAAGAACGTGATCCTGTCGAACCTCGTCATCAACGACGCGGTGTCGTCGCCGACCAGCTACGGCGTCGACGCGTCGAGCGGCGCGCAGGTCTTGATCACGCGCTCGCAGATCGGCGGCGGCGCGGGCACGCAGCTCGCGGCCGGCATCCACGCGCTCGGCGCGCAGGTCACGGTGCGGCAGAACTGCCCGCAGCTCGACTCCAGCGGCGCGTGCGTCGGCGCGTGCGGCTCGGGCGGCGTCGGCATCTTCGGCCGCACCTCGGCGGCGGGGAGCGGCGCCGCCTCGTACGCCGTGCTGCTCGACGGCGCCACCAACTCGATCGTCGAGGCCAACGTCCTCTGCGGCACCGGCGCCAACGTGAGCGCCGCCGTGCGCGTGCAGAACGACGGCACCGGCGTCACGCTGCGCCAGAACCAGATCTCGACCAGCGGCGGCGTCACCGACTCGCACGCGCTGTGGCTGGAGGACTGCAAGGACGCCTCGCCGTGGATCGTCGACAACGTCTCGATCTCGACCGCCGGTGCGAACGCGGCGACGCGCGCCGACGGCATCCGCGCGATGGGCGCGTGCCACCCGGTGATCGACGGCAACCGTCTGATCGTCGGCGGCGGCGAAGGCAACGCCGCGAGCGCCAACGGCGTGCACTGCGGCGCGAACGGCGCCGGCGTGCCGAGCCTGTGCACCGTGCTCGGCAACGACAAGCAGATCATCAACGGCTCGGGCGGCGGCTTCCCGCCGACGGCGACCGGCGTGCGCTGCGACGACGGCGCGTGCCTGCGCGTCGAGCGCAACTCGATCAGCGGCCACTCCGCCATCGCGGCCATCGGCCTCGCGCTGGTGCGCGCGACCACGTTCGTCGATCGCAACATCATCACCGGCGGCTGCGGCACGACCAGCGCCACCGCCGTGTTCACCGACGACGCCACCGCGCGCCTGCAATCGAACCGCATCTACGGCGGTCTGTGCTCGAACGGCGGCGGCACGGTGAACCCGCGCTTCTACGGGATTCAGGCGCGCCTCGCCGCGAGCGGGCGCGAGCTCGACGTGCACTCGAACGACATCGACGCCGGCGGCGAGTCGACCGCGTGCTCCGGCATCGGCGTCGAGCTGACGAGCGGCCTGCCGCTGCCGACGAGCGGCGTGGGCGTGTTCCGCAACAACATCCTGCGCGGCGGCCCGTGTCCCGCGCGCATCGTCTTCAAGGAGGGCGACACCACCGCCGACGTGCGCGTGCTCGATCACAACGACTTCGATCCGTTCGCCTCGCCGCAGGCGCTGTTCGTCGACGAGGGCGCGGCCGTGCTCATGAGCGCGTCCGGCATCAATGGGTTGACCGACGCGCAGTCGACCGGCAACCTGTCAGGGGATGCGGCGTTCGTCAGCTACCCGGTCGATCTGCATCTCCAGTCGTCGTCGGTCTGCATCGGCGCGGGCTCGACGATCGCGGTGCCGGTGTTCGATCTCGACGGGCGCATGCGCAAGTCGCCGCCGTCGATCGGCGCGTACGAAGCAAATTAGCGGGGACGCGAAGCGGAGCCCCGCTAATCTGGCGGCTTCCGTCGAGGGGCGATGAAGGAGCGCGAGGCCGACGCGCCCGCCGAGCTGGCCGCTCCAACGGTGGCCGACTCGCCCGCCGCGCGCTCGGAGGAGCGCACCACGCTCGCGCACGGCTCGAGCCGCGGCACCTCCGCGGTGCACAGCGCCACCGCGATGCGCGCGCTCCGCGCCGAGGAGCTGCTGCGCGCGCGCGGCTTCGGCCGCGTGATCGCGCTGCTCTGTCTGTTCGCGCTCGGCCCGGTCCTGCTCATGGCGCGCGCGCTCGACGGCCGCGCGCGCTGGCCGCACGTGATGATGGCCTCGTCGCTGGCGTCCTGCGGCCTGGTGGCGGCGTGGGTCTGGGCCGGCGTGCGCACGACGCGCTCGCCCAAGCGCATGATGCGCGTGTTCGGCCTGATCTGCCTGGTGCACTCGCTGGTGGTGCAGTACTACGCCGGCGTGTTCTCGCCGGCGCCGGCGGTGATCGCGCTCGGCATCTCGTACTTCGGTCTCGCCGACGATCGCGCGTTCAGCTACTTCATGTGCGTGAGCGCGAGCATCTGCTACGGCGTGCTCGCGTGCCTGGTGGCGTTCGGCGCGGTGCCCGATCCGGCGCTGTTCCCCGCGCGCGACGCGCCGGTGGTGTTGCGCATGGTGGCCATCGGCACCGCGCTGGCGGTGTTCGGCGTGATGTTCTGGCAGGCGCGGCTCAGCCGCAACGCCACGCACGAAGCGGTCGAGCGGCTCGACGAGGCGCTGCGCTTGGTGCAGCAGCGCGAGGCGCTCCTCGAGGAGGCCAACCAGGATCTCGACGCCGCGCTCGCCGCCGGCGCCGGCCGCCGCGGCCTGTACACCGGCCGCATCGTCGGTCAGTGGTTGCTGTCGGAGGTGCTCGGCCGCGGCGGCATGGGCGAGGTCTACGCCGCGCAGCACGCCGAGACGCGCGCCGAGGCCGCGATCAAATTGCTGCACGGCCGCGCGCTCGCCAATCCCGCCGCCGTCGAGCGCTTCCTGCGCGAGGCCGAATTGGCGCTCTCGCTGCGCGCGCCCAACCTGGTCGAGATCTACGAGCTGGGCCAGGCCGACGACGGCGCGCCGTTCATCGCCATGGAGAAATTGGCCGGCCATGATCTCGGCTGGCACCTGCGCCGCAAGCGCCAGCTCCCGCTCGCCGAGCTGGTCGAGCTGGCGCGCCAGATCGCCGAGGGGCTCTCGGCCGCGCACCGCGCCGGCGTGGTGCACCGCGATCTCAAGCCGGCCAACCTGTTTCTCGTCGAGAAACCGGGCGACGCGGTCGAGCTGTGGAAGATCCTCGACTTCGGCGTGGCCAAGCTGCGCGGCTCGACCGGCACGCTCACGCAGCGCGCGATCATCGGCACGCCCGGCTACATGTCGCCCGAGCAGGCGCAAGGGCGCGAGGTCGACCCGCGCTCCGACCTCTTCTCTTTGGGCGCAGTTTTGTATCGATCTTTGACGGGAAGACCGGCGTTTTCGGGGCCCGACATGCCGCAAATCCTCTTCGACATCGTCTACCGCAGCCCGACGCGCCCGTCGGAGATCGTGCCCGGGCTGCCGCGCGACGTCGACCTGGTGCTGGCGATCGCGCTGGCCAAGAACCCCGACGAAAGGTTCCATAATCCGCCGGAATTAGCGACCGCCTTCGACGCCGCCTCGCGCAACGAGCTGTCGCGCAGCCAACGCGCGCGCGGCGCCGAGCTCGTGCGCGTTCTGCCGTGGGGCCAGACGATCAAACCGAAAGGCTAGAGGCCCTCCTCACATCGTCGGTAGATCGACGACGTCGGGAGCGGGGGGCGGGCGGCGCATCAGGTGGCGCTCGACCATCTCCTCGATCACGACGTCGGGCTTTTCACTCTCGAGGAGGCGGGTGTCGAAGTTGTCGGTGAAGAGGTAGACCGAGCGCTGAAAATGTTCGGAGAGGAACGGGTGGAGGCGGGCGGCGAAGGAGTCCCGCAGGATGACGGCGCGCGGCAGCGACGGGGTGTTGGTCTCGAACGCGAGCGGCCACTTCCAGTCGGGGTCGGCGTCGCGGCGCCAGGGAATGGCGGCGCTGCCGGCGTCGTGCGCGCGCGGCGGTGTGCGCGGGCGGAGCAGCAGCGCCTCCTCGGTGAACTCGTCGGGCAGCGCGATCATGCGCGACAGGTCGCCGCCGACCGGCCAGTGCTCGACGGCGGCGTCGTAGGCGCTGCGCGGGATCGGATTCACCGACGGGAACCAGCGGTGCAGCGCGGCGGCGATGGCCTCGCACGCGGCCTCGGCGCCGCGCTGGTTCCAGTGGCTGTCGGTGACGTCGTAGACGCGCTCCTCCTGCTTGCGCGCGAGCAGCGCCGGCCGCAGATCGAGCACCTCGACGGTGGAGTGGGCGCGCAGGTGCTCGAGCAGTTGATCGAGCCGCGACGCCGCGGACGCCGGCGCGAGCGCGGCGGGGTAGTGCTCGGGATAGATCGTACTCTTGTTGGGCGCGACGACGAACAGGAAGCGGCTGCCGTGCGCCGCGAGCCAGTCGCGGCGCTCTTCGAGCGAGCGCGTCCAGGCGTCGAGCTCGGCGCCGGTGAGCGGCGCGAGGCGGCGGAACTCGTCGGGCTCGCAGCCGCCGAAGTAGAGCCAGCCGTCGCGGCCGACCACCACGTTTCCCGGCACCGGCGAAACGCCGAATAAGCGCAGTTTAATCAGCGCGTGCCAATGCAATAACGTGTCGCGCAGGCCGAACTGGTCGGAATAGTGGGCGGCGAATTTGGCCGGTAAGGCGGTGCCGTCCGCGAGCG
>DASREC010000138.1:0-3500 GCA_035652295.1 Polyangia bacterium | reverse complement strand
CGGATCCTCCGCCCACATCCAAAGCTTGCACGCGCGGATGTCCTCCATCGTCTTGATCGGGCGATTGGAGAACAGGTGCACCGGCCCGACGTCGCCCCAGCCGCCGAGGATGTAGCCCTTCTCCTCGAGGCGCTTGCGCAGCGTCTCGCCGAGCGCGGCGCGCAGGCCGTCGAGCTCGTCGTACGTGCGCGCAATCTCGAGCGCGCGCACTTCCGGATCGATCGACGCCAGGCCGATGGCGGTGACCGCCGCGCCCGAGAGCTGGCCGAGCCGCATCTTGCGCAGCACGTCCTTCTCGTCGCCCTGCACGCCGCCGGCGTAGAACTTCACGCGCACGCGGTTCGAGGTGCGCTCCTGCACCTTGTTGGCCCAATCGTGAAACAGGCGCATCCACGACGAGCCCTCGGGCGCGAGCGTGGCGATCTTGAGCGTGGTGTCGGCGTGCGCGAGCGGCGCGCACATCATCAATAGGACGGCTGCGGCGGGTTTGAGCATGGCGCGCAGTATAGCGAAGCGCGCGCTCAGTCGTAGCCGAAATGCTCCGCGTTGCGGCGCAAGAATCCGCCGACCACCGCCGCCTGCATGAACAAGAGCACGTTGCCCGCCGCTCCGACCAGGAGCGACCCGACCACCGGGATCGCCATTCCGCCGAGCACGAACAAGAGCCGCAGGTAGAAGCCGGCGATGATCGACGCCAGGTAGAGCCCGACCAGCGCCAGGTACGAGAGCGGCGCGCGCGCGACGATCTGGATCCACGCCGGCGGCCAGACCGCGCCCACGTTGGAGTCGGTGAGCACCACGCACAGGATCGCCGCCGGCATGTACGTCTGTCCGGCGAGCAGGAGCGAGAGCCCGGTCAGCGGATTGGGCGCTCCCGGCGAGAGCCGCGCGTCGAACCAGTACCAATAGAGAAACGGCGCGAAGCCGACGAAGATGCACAGCACTCCGCGCCACGTCAGCGACACCACGTCGCTCCAGCTCTCCACGCCGCCCGACGGCTCGGGCATGCCGGGACGCCCGCGGCCGACGTGATCGATGATCTGAAAATAGTAGGAGACGGTGGCGGCGAAGGTGAGCAGCGCCAGCGCGCGGCCGATGCCCGGGATCCACGACAGCCACGCCGGCACCGCGATCGCCAGCGCGGTGAGCAGCGCCTCGACGGAGAAGGGGCGCAGGAGCGTCGCGCCCCAGCGCTCGCCCGCCGGCACCGCCGCGCCCGGCGTCGGCTCGCGCACCTTGGCCGCGCAGCGCGCGCACGACTCGATGGTCCGGTCGCCGACCGTCACCCGCCGCACGCACGCATCGCACCACCCGCGCTGGCACCGCGTGCACTGCTTGTTCGCCGGCATCCGCGGATGCGCGCTGCACGTCAACCCCACCATTCGCGCGACTTTATCACGCACGCGCGCCGCAGCCGGCAGAGGAGATAAACGCCAAGACGCCAAGACGCCAATCTCAAAAAATTAGATTTTCCGAGTTGGCGTCTCGGCGTCTTGGCGTTTTCAACCCTCTTCCACGCGCTTGCGGATTCGCGACAGGCCGGCGTCGAGCACCTCGGGGGCGACGAGCAGGCTGACGATCAAGTAGGCCTCGCGCTCGAAGTCGAAGAAGAAGCCGGGCTGGACGATCACGCCGTCGTCGAGCAGCGCCAGCACCCACTCCTCTTCGCTGCGCGTGTTCGGCACGCGCAAGACCGCGTACCAGCCACCCTCGGCGTCGAGGAGCTGCAGCGCGGTGCCGCGCACCGACGCCGCCACGCGCGCGCGGTTCGAGTGGACGCGTGCGGCAATTTGCCGCCCGATGTTTTCGGTGAGCGCGAGCAGCCGCCGCGCCGCGTGCTGCACCGGCGCCGCCACCGACAGAAAGCTGTCGAGGATCACCTCCAGCCGCGCCTCCGCCTCCGCCACCAGCGCCGCCGGCCCGGCGACGTGAATCCAGCCGAGCTTGAGCTGCGGCAGCCCGACCGGCTTCGACAGCCCGCTCAGCGAGAACGTGAGCGCGCGCGTGCGATCGACCAGCGTCGTCACCCGCTCGCCGCCGTGCGCCTCGTCGACGCGGCCGTAGTCGGCGAACACCTCGTCGCAGATCAGCGCCAGGCCGCGCTCCTCGCACAGCCGCTCGAGCGCGCCGGCCTCGCGCCGCTTCAAGAACGAGCCGGTCGGGTTGTTGGGATTGACCACCAGCACCGCCCGCGTGCGCGCGTCGATCGCGGAGCGCACCTCCTCCGCGTCGAGGAACCAGCCGCCGTGATAGCGCACCGGGTAGTGGCCGAGCTCGACCGACTCGAGCCGCGCCAGCAGATCGAACAGCGGGTAGCTCGGCCGCGGCACCAGCACGCGCTCGCCCGGATTGCACAGCAGCTTGAACAGGTGCGAATAGGCTTCACTGGTCGAGGCGGTGAGCCACACGTGCGCCGGATCGACCGTGCGCCCGTGCCGCGCGTAGTACTCGGCCACCGCCGCGCGCGCGTCGTCGAGCCCGCGCGGCGTCGGCGCGTAGACCAGCGCGCGCGGATCGGCCAGCGCCGCGGCGATCTCGTCGGCGGGATAGTCGAGCCCCACCACCGTCGGGTTCGACTCGGTGAGATCGAGGAGCTCGCGCCCCGACGCGCGCGCGGCGTCGAGCGCCACCGCGATGCGGTTGGGCGCGAGCGAGGCCGGCAGGCGCGCGGAAAACATCCGCACAGGCTACCATCGAGCCATGCGTATTTTGTTTTTACTCGGCGTGACCACGCGCCGGTCGAGAGCGGCGGCGACCGCCACGTCATCGCCGTGGATTACGACAACGGGTTTTTATATGAGCTTTATAACGGATCCAAAACGTCGAGTGGCCGGCTTGCCGATTTTTCCCGGTCTCGTACGTTACGATGAAGTCATCAATCGACAAGCAATCAATCACGCAATCCGCTTTACCGTTTCACGTACGCAGAAAGGATATATTTCGCCCGCGCGTCACGCCGCCGGATCTTGCCCGCTCCGGTCGACCTCTCTCCGTATTCACCGCCGTTGCGCGTGATCCTGACGGCGCTCGAGAAGTACGGTTTGATCGTCGCCGACAACGGCTCCGATTGGTTCGTCTCGGGCGAGCCCAACGCCGCGTGGAACGACGACGACCTGCGAAAACTCGGTGGGGTCAAAGGCTCCGATTTCGAAGCGATCGCAACCGGTCCGATTACGGCGCAATAATTTCGTCTGATTTGAATCAAGTCGTTCTTTACATCCAGCAACGAATGTTTATACAAACGCCATCTCGGGGGGAAAAACCGGGGTAGGGTGGGCATGTCCGTCAGGCTGGTTCTCGTCGACGATCATCTGTTGTTCCGCGCAGCGCTCCGCGTGCTGCTCTCCAACGAAGCCGGCTTCGAGATCGCCGGCGAAGCCGCCGACGCGCGCGAGGCGTACCGCGTAATCGAGAGCGTAAAGCCCGACGTGGTGCTGCTCGACATCACGCTGCCGGGCGTGAACGGCGTCTCGATCACGCGCGAGCTGACGCGCCGCGAT
>DASREC010000137.1:0-3624 GCA_035652295.1 Polyangia bacterium | reverse complement strand
TGCGCCACGCGCACGTCGAGCGTCTGCATCGCGAACTCATGCCCGACGTGCGGGTTCGGCGATTACTGCGCGCCCGACGTCACGGTGCCGAATCCGCCGAACCCGACGTGCCAGTCCTCGTCGGCGTGCCATCTGTCGATCAACTACAACGCGTACTACTGCTGTCCGTCGATGGGCGGCCCCAACTATTGCACCTCGACCAACATGCCCTACACGGGGTGCTTGTTCCGGCCCTACAACGGCGGCGGCTCGTGCGCCGCCGACAGCGACTGCACGCAGATGAGCGCGGGGCGTCCGGTCAAGTGCATGCTGAACGGCGAGTGCGTGATTCAGTGACGAGCGGAGACTAGAGCGGCTGGTCGTAGGTGCCTTCGATGTACGCGCGGCCGGGCTCGAGGACGGGGCGGGCGAAGGCGTGGCAGGTGCCTTGCGGAGTCATCGGCGTGCGCGTGCGCGCGTGCGATTGCGTGCACGCGCCCGACGGAGCGAGCGACGCTTGCGGCGCGCCGTACTGGAGGCCGTCGGGGAGCCACAGGTGCCAGTCGGCGCTGCGCACCGGCACGGGAAGGCGCGGCAGCTCGACGTGGAAGCGGCCGCGGATGCCCATCGGCGCGGCATCGAACGTGTACGCCAGCTCGACGCGCGCGGGTTTTTTCAGCGGCACGCGGATGGTCTCGCGCTTGCCGAGCGAGGCGATCGGGATCGCGGCGGCGCCGACGTAGACCTTCCAGAGGCGCGCGCCGGTCGGGAGCGTGAGCGCGAGCTCGCCGGTCTCGTCGGGCGTCGCCATCACCGTCAGGCGCGTCACGCCCGCGCCGCCGAGCGAGAGCACGCTCTCGGCCTCCAGCTTCTCGAGCGCGGCGCCGGCCTCGGCGGCGTGGGCCGACTGCGCAGGCAGGAGCAGCTCGACGCCCGCTTCGCCGAGCGCCGCCTCTATCATTAATGAGCCGCCGCCTTGCGGTGACGTGCGCCAGGCGGTGCGGCCCTCGACGCGATCGACGCCGTCGAGGGTGAGGCGCGCGCGGCCGCCGGCGAGACCGGGCGGGGCGATCACCAGGCGCGCGCCCGACGGCGCGGAGTCGAGGCGGCCCTCGGCGTCGATCTCGAGCTGATAGCGGCCGGCGCCTTCGCCGACGAACGCGGTGCCGCCGCGCTCGCGCACCAGCAGGCCGCGCCGCCCGCCCGGCGCGTCGACGGTGGCGCGCGAGATGGCGAGCGACGCGGGCAGGAGCGGCGCGACCGTCCAGCGATCGTCGAGCACCTCGATCTCGATCGACAGGCGCAGCTCGGCGCGGCCGTCGGCGATCGCGCCCGAGACCTCCATCGACGGCACGGCGTACGCACGCGGCGCCGAGCGCGGCGGCGGCGGCGGGGCGCCTTCGCGCGCGAGCAGCCGCTCGAGCTCGCTCCACGGAATCGTCGCCTTCTCGATGGTCACGCGGCGCCCGTCGCCGCGCGCGCCCGCGGCCGCGCCGATCGCCGCGCATGCGAGCGCCAGGCCAAGCGCGCGTCTCATGCCTCGACCTCCGCTTTCGGCGGCTCGATCACCGGCGGCGCGATCTGCGGCTCGTCCTCGTCGCCGTCGAGGCGCAGCGCCAGCCGCCCGACGAAGTGCAGCCCCGAGCCGAGCGCGATGAACCCGGCGATCACGAGAATGAGCCCGGTGTGCATCGGCAGGAGGTACGCGATCGCCGGCGTGGCGAGAAAGAACGCCTGCACCAACGCGACCTGCCCCGCCACGCGCGCGCCGACGAAGCGATGCGCGTGCGCGATCACCAGCGCGCTGATACCGGCCAGCGCCAGCGACGACGCGATCGGCCACGCGAGGTACGCCGACAGATACGTCGCCAGCGGGAAGTAGAGAAAGTACGCCGCCGAGAAGCCGGCGATGTGCAGCGCGCGCGGGCGGCGGCCCACCGTCGAGAGCGCGAACAGGAGGCCGGCCGCGTACAGCAGGTAGAAGAACGGCGCGTTCTGGATCAAGTGGCCGAGCGCCACCGCGACGTCGCCGCGATCGGGCAGCACCACGCCGACGTCGAACGACGTGAGCAGGCGCTCGACGTCCCACGTGAGCACGCGCGTCGCGCCCGACGACTGCATCGCCGTCGGCGCCATCGAGCCGACGGGGAAGTCGAGCTCGCCTTTCAGGTTGTGCACCGTGAGCGCCAGCTTGAACGCGGTGACCGGGCGCGTGTTGACGCTGCCGTCGGCGGCGCGGTCGGCGACGAAGCGATAGCCGAAGCGCCCGAGCCCGCGCGCGCGATACGCCAGCGTGAAGCGCGCCGTGCGCGCGCCCTCGATGCGCCCGCGCCACGCGATGCGATCGGGCGCGTACTCGGTGTGCTTGGGATCCTCCTGCCCGTCGACGAGCAGGCGCAGATCGCGCAGCATCAGCGCCGAGCGATCCACCGGCAGCCCGACGGTGAACGCCACGAACGCGGGATCCGGCGCGGGATTCTTGAACTGGTAGTCGCCGGAGAACGCGGCCTCGTAGCCGGGATATTCGGTGATGCCGCGGCGGCGATAGTCGACGGCGAGATCCACCGCCACGTCGGTCGACGCCAGCTCGCCCGACTCCAGCTCGACGGTGGCGGCGTCGGCGCGGCGCCAGCGCACCTCGGGCTGCGGCTGCGCGATCGGCCCGCCCCAGATGCGCGCCACGTCGAGGCTGGCGGTGCGCGCGCGCTCGGAGCGATCGAGCGAGCGGCCGGCGAACAGGCGCCAGCCGCACGACAGCGCGACGGCGGCGGCGGCGATCACGCCGATGGCGAGCGAGTTCTCGGCGAAGAAATGCGACTTGCGCAGGCGATGGGCGGGATCGTTCATGAGGCTCCTCCTTGAGCGCGACGTCGAGCGCGACCGTCGAGCGCGGCGTCGCGCCCCGACGACAGCAACGCGCGGGCCCGCCGCAACGCCGCGGAACCGCACGCCGCGCGCGACCGCCGTGTTGCCCGCGACACGCTCGCGCGCGGGAGCCGGCCCACGCCCGCTCACAAAACTTTACGCGCGCAAAGAGTCAGAGAACCGCCATGACGCCAGGGACGCCAAGCAGACGCCAAAAAGAAAAATAATATTTTCTGATCACGTTGGCGTCCGCGGCGGCATGGCGGTTAATCCCTCTGCGCGGTATTTTGCGCGGCCACTGGAGGTGCTCGTGAGAGTTTGCCTGCTCGCCGCTCTGCTGCTTCCCGCCGCCGCCGCCGCCGCGCCCGTCTCGCAGGTGGAGAAAGACGCGCGCGAGATCCTCGATCAGCTGCTCGCCGTAGACACCAGCCACGGCAACGAGACGCGCGCGCTCGAGCCGATCGCCGAGCGCTTCAAGTCGGCGGGCGTTCCCGTCGAGATCATCGAGTCGGCGCCGGGGCGCGGCAACTTGATCGCGCGGCTCAAGGGCGCCGGCAAAAAGAAGCCGCTCCTCTTGTTGGCGCACATCGACGTGGTGCCGATCGAGGGCCAGCCGTGGACCACGCCGCCGTTCAAGCCGGTCGAGAAGGACGGCTTCCTCTACGCGCGCGGCGTCGGCGACGACAAGTCGATGGCGGCGGCGATCGTGGCGGTGACGCTCGAGCTCGCGCGCGCGCACACGCCGCTCTCGCGCGACGTGATCGTGGCGCTGACCTCGGG
>DASREC010000136.1:0-44398 GCA_035652295.1 Polyangia bacterium | reverse complement strand
CGCGATCGAGGCGGTGGTCATCTACAACTACTTCATGTCGCGGCTGCAGCGCACGTCGCTCGAGCTCAAGCTGATGGCCGAGGAGTTCGTCGAGCTCTTGCGCGAGCAGCCGGCCGCGCCGGCGAAGAGCGCCGAAAAGGGCGACGCGCCCAAACCGATCGTCGAGACCAAGCCCGCCGCGCAGGAGGCGTAAGTGGCGATCGGCGGGCCGAGCGAGGAAGGCGGCGACGAGGGCGGCATCTTCGCCGACATCAACATCACGCCGCTCACCGACATCTTCCTCGTGCTGCTGATCATCTTCATGGTCACGTCGTCGGTGATGGCGGCCGACGGCGCGCGCTCGGGCGTCAAGGTCAACCTGCCGCGCGGCGCCGCCAAGGAGATCGCGGCCGGCGCGCGCGACATCACCGTCGCCATCACCACCGACGGCAAGATGGTCGTCGACGGCAAAGAGGTGAGCGCCGACTCGCTCAAGGCGATGTTCGAGGCGGCGCGCGCCAAGGACGCCGAGACGCAGGTGATCGTGCAGGCCGACGAGGCGACGCACCACGGCCGCGTCGTCGCGGTGATGGAGCTCGCCAAGGCCGCGGGGCTCAGGCGCCTGGCGATCGCCACGCGCCGCTCGCACTGACATGCGCGCGGTTTTGATTTCGCTCCTGTTGGTAGCGCCGGCGCGGGCGGCGATCACCGTCGGGCCCTACGTGCAGGACGTGCGCCCCGACGGCTTCACGATCGCGTTCGAGACCGACGCGCCGGTGGCCGCCACCGTGTCGCTGCCCGGCCACGACGCGGTGACCGCGCCCGGTACGCGCCACGAAGCGCGCGTCGAGCACCTGGCGCCGTCGACGCGCTACCACTATCGCGTGCGCGCCGGCGACGCCGAGCTCGACGGCGGCGACGTGATCACGGCGCCCGAGGGGCCGCACCCGTTCACGTTCGTGGTGCTCGGCGACACGCGCGACGGGCCGGAGACCGAGCAGGCGGTGATCAAGGCGGCGCTCGCCGAGTCGCCGGAGCTGGCGCTGCACGCGGGCGACTTCGTGCCGATCGGCGGCGACGCGGCGGCGTGGCCCGCGTTCTTCAACGCCGAGCGCACGCTGCTCGCCGGCGTGCCGCTCTATCCCGCGGCCGGCAACCACGAGCTGTATCAAGACGCCGAGGGCGCGAACTTCCGCCGCTGGTTCGTGCTGCCCGAGGGCGGCCGCGACGCGCGCCACTACAGCTTTCGCTGGGGCGCGGCGCGCTTCGTGGTGCTCGACGCCAACGCGACCGGCGCGGCGCACGCCGACGAGACCCGCTGGCTCGAGCGCACGCTCGCGGAAAAAAATCCCGGCCCGACGTTCGTGCTCATGCACCAGCCGGCGCTCTCGATGGGCGGCCACTGCGGCGCCGGCTCCGACGACGCCGACTGGGTGGCGCTGTTCGAGCGCTTTCGCGTGCGCGCGGTGTTCGCCGGCCACGATCACGCGTACCAGCGGCTCGAGCGCAACGGCGTGCGCTACTTCGTGTCGGGAGGCGGCGGCGCGCGGCTCTACGACCAGCGCGACTCCTGCCCGGCGTACGATCACGCCGCGCACCGCGTCTACGCCGCCGAGCACCACTACCTGCGCGTGCGCGTCTCGGGCGACCGCGTCGAGTTGGCCGCGCTCCGTCCGAGCGGCTCCGCGATCGAAACCGTGCTCCTCGACGATCTCCCGCTGGTCGCCGGCGCCGCGCCGCCGCTCGACGTCGCCGGCTCCCCGCTGCCGCGCCGCTGGCCCCTCGCCGCCTTCACGATCTTGATCGTCGCCGTCCTCGGCGGAATCCTGCGTCGTCGCTGGTCGCGCTAAGCCGGTAACGTCACGCGCGGGCTTGCGCCTCGCGTTCGTTTCGCCCGGCGGTACTCAGCGCTATGCGCCTGCGGCCGTACAACTGTGCCGTGTTGACCGACCGTGGTCGAAACCGATGCAGGCTTTGGCTTGGACGGGAATCGCGCCTCCGTTCCGGCGGGCGAAACGAACGCGAGTCCGCCCGCGCTACCAGACTTATCGAACTAGCCTCTGGGGCCTGACTGTTAAAAGTGCCCAGAAATGCCGTTTGGGGCTGGTTTACGCGTAGCGGGTTCGAAAGCGGAGATGTAGCGGGTGCGCGTGCAGATCGTTTTTCGCCGGCGTTGAGGAGCGCTCCTCGCGTCTGCGCGAGGATGCCAGCGACGAATCGAGCGAAGCGACTTACGGAATGACGGTGTTGCAGGTGCCGTTGCTGCAGATGCCCGTGCCGCAGCACTGGCCGCAGATGTTGGGCCCGCACGCCTGCCCGTCGGCGAGGCACTGGCCGTTCATCGGCACGCCGCCGTCGGTGCACGCCGGCGCTTGCTGCACGACCTGCGTCCACTGCGCGATGTGGTTGTGCGCCGTCACGTCCTGGAACGGCAGCCAGAACGCCGGATAGCTCGGATCCATGCTGGCGAACTCCGCCGTCGACAAGTTGATCGCCGACATCCAGATCTGCGGCTGGTTGCAGTTGCCCGGCAGCGGCTGCTGGTGCGAGCCGGTCAGGTTCTGCGGCGAGTCGGGCGGGTAGCAGTTGATCTGATCGATCGGCGTGCCGCCGACGTCGACCTTGACGTGGTTGCGCACCTTGATGCCGTAGTCGCGCGTCGACGAGAACGTGACCCACAGGAGCTTCTGCCCGCGGTAGGTCTGCACGAACGGGCTCCAGCGCGGCCACGAGTTGGTCGACTGCGGATCGCCGTTGAGCGCCACCGCCTCCGTCGGCGTCGCGCCCGACTTCGTCGACAGGATCCAGACCTTGGCGTACGGATTGTTGAACGCGTCCTTGGAGAGATCGGTGGTGAGCGCGGGATCGTCGGCGCGGTTGAACACCACGAACGACGCCGGCGTGTCGGGCGACCACGACGGGTAGTAGTTGTTCTCGCCCGCCGATTGGATGAGCGGCTTCGGCGTGCCGAACATCTTCGACGTCACGTCGTACGACATGGTGAACAGGCTGCCGCCGAGGAAGTGATCGTCGTCGAGCTTGCCGTACGGATTGGGCGTGAACGCGTTGGCGAACTTCGACGGCACGACGAACACCACGCTCGAGTCGTCGGCGCTCCAGTCGGGCTGCGTGCCGCGCATGCCGGTCTGCGCGTTGCCGGTCGGCCCCGCGCCGGTCTGCCCGTTCCACAGCCCGAACTGCGTGACGTTCTGATTTCCCGTCGAGGTCATCAAGATCTGCGCGTCGTGCGTGAAGGTCTGGAAGCCGGCCGGCAATTGCCCGCCGAGCGGCATCTTGGTCGCGACTTCGAGCAGGTTGCCGTGCAGATCGTTGTACTCGTCGTCGGAGTCGGCGTCGTCCGAGCCGTAGGTGATGCGCGTGCCGTCGCGCGAGATGAAGTGGCAGCCGACGCAGCGCACGTTGGTGCCGGTGGTCGAGGGCGTGAGGAACGCCTGGCCCATCTGTCCGGCCGCGCCGAAGTCGTAGCGGAAGATGCCGCCGGTCTTTCCGGCGACGCCGCCGACCGTCAGCGACTGCCAGTAGTAGAGGCCGCCGTTGAGGTCCTCCTGCGCGAACGAGATCGAGCGCGGCCCCGACGGCGAGGCGCACGTGCCGTCGGTGGTGGCGCGCACCGTCACCTTGACCGCGTCGCCGGCGCGGTTCGAGTTGGCGAGGAACGCCCACGTCGCCGGATCGAGATCGAAGCTGCAGCCGCCGGTCGCCACGCCGCGCGTGTCGTTCACCGGGTTGCACAGCGTCGCCGCGCGAATGTCGGTGGCGGCGTTCTCGAAGTCGACCTCGTAGAACTGCGTGCCGGTGCCCGGCATGAACTGCACCTGCATCACGTTCATGTTCGGCGGCAGCAGCACGCCGTCGGGCGGATAGACCAGCTGAGGCGCGGTGCCGGCGGCGCACGGCGGGCCGGGCGGCGGGCTGGGGAACGCGGGGCACGTCGGGCACGAGCCGCCGACGACGTAGTGCAGCTTCACGTGCAGCACCGCCGAGCCGTAGAGATCGTTGAACGCGGCTTTGACGTTGGTCGTGCCGCCGTGCGACGTGGTCGACGTGAACAGCCCGGTGGCGCTGATGGTGCCGACGGTGGGATCGTCGAGCACCCAGATCGCCTGCCCGGTGACGTCCTGGCCCGACTGCGTGACCGCTTTGTATTGTTGGGTCACCGCGGGTCCGCCGGCGTTCAGGTCGAGCGTGACCTCCGCGGGCGTGACCGTGAGGCCGGCCATGAGCGCGTCGAAGTTGACGCCCGCGTCGCCGTTCAGGTGATTGGTGCCGGCGTTCGAGCAGGTGCAGCCGGGAACGCCGAAGCCGAGCGCGAGCAGCGCAGCCGCGAGGATCTGCCTTAAGCGCATGACGTACTCCTTAATCAGTCCCCCGTCGAGGACATGATATCAGGATTGGGGCGAGCGGGCGGTAGCCGTCAGCGCAAGAGGCGCTTGAGCTCGGCGGGTAGGGTGTCCTCGGGAATCGTGCGCGTCTCGCGCGTCTGCATGTCGCGGATGGCGACCTCGCCGCGCTTGCGCTCGACGTCGCCGACGACCACCACGACGCGCGCGCGGACTTTTTCGGCGCGCATCAATTGATCGGCCCAGCCGGCCTCTTTGTCGGGGCGCAGATCGACGTCGACGCGGAAGCCGCGCGAGCGCTCGGCGGCGGCGGCGCGCAGGGCGAACGCGCGACCGCCCGAGCCGCGCGCGGCGAAGAACACCTCGCACGCCGGCTGGTACGACTCGCCCTCGCCGGGCGTGCACGCGGCGGCGCGCACCACGCCGAGCGTGACGCCGACGGCCGCCGACGCTCTTCCGCCGAGCGACTCGACCAGGCGATCGCGCCGCCCGCCGCGCGCGACGGTGATCAGCTCGCCCGGCTCGCCCCGCGCGCCGGCGACGCGCGCGCGCAATTCGACCACCGTGCGGTTGTAGCGCCCCGCGCCGAAGCCGAGCTTGGGATCGTCGCGCACGGTGAAGCCCGACGCCTCGAGCGTGGCCAGCACCGCCTCGTGGTGCTTGAGCGCGGCCACGCCGAGCGACGCGCGCAAGGGCGGCGCCGAGGCGGCGAGCGCCCGGCAGCCTTCGTCCTCGCACGAGAGGAAGCGCAGTTGATCGCGCGCGCCCGCGCACGCGGCGCAGCGCAAGGTGCCGAGCTCGGCGGTGGCGGCGGCGTAGCGCGCGAGATCGGCTGCGTCGCCGATCGAGCCGATCACCACCTCGGGCGCGACGAGACCGAGATCGGCGGCCACGCCTCCGCACAGCGCGGCGATCTCGGCGTCGCCCGCCGGATCGCTGGCGCCGAGGATCAGCCCGGCCACCGCCTGCCACGCGCGCGCCCGCGCCGCGCCGCGCGGCGATCGATCGTACACGGTGCCGGCGAGCATCCAGCGCGCGAAGCGATCGCTCGGGCTCGACGCGGCGGCGACGTAGAGCCGCGCGATCGACGCCATCGGATCGGCGCGCAGCTCGCCGCCCTCGACGGCGATCGCCGGCTCGCCGCCCGAGCGCTCCGCCACGCCGAGCGGCTCGATCGACGGCGGCCGCACCTCGACGTAGCCGTGCGCCTGAAACACCGCGAACGCGCGCCGCCGGACGAAGCGCCACTTGGCGGCGTCGCCCGGCGTGCCGTCGAGGGAAAAAGCCGCGCTCACGTCGCGCAAGATATCACGCGCCGGCTATAGTTTGGGCGCGATGGACCTGATCCGGATGCACGACGGCGAGCTGTACGAGGGCGACGCGCGGTTTCGCTGCGTGCTCCTGAACGCGTTCTACCTGCACGACGAGCTCGCGCAGGGGCGCGAGGCGTCGGCGCGCGAGGTGCTCGACGCGTGCGTGGCGATGGGCGTGCGCGTGGTGCGCGCGTGGGCGTTCAACGACGGCGCGCACCCGAGCGCGATCCAGCCGCGCGCCGGCGAGCTCGACGAGCGGACGCTGCGCGCGCTCGACCGCGTGTTGCAGATGGCGCACGAGCGCGGGCTGCGCTTGATCCTGCCGCTCGCCGATTTCTGGCCGTCGTACGGCGGCGTGCCGCAGTGGCTCGCGTGGCACGGGTTCGCTCCGACCGAGACGGCGCGCTTCTTTCGCGAGCCGGCGCTGCGCGAGCACTACGCGGCGCACGTCGGCCGCCTGCTCGAGCGCGTCTCGTCGCTCGACGGCACGCGCTACGGCGATCACCCGGCGGTGCTGGCGTGGGAGCCGATGAACGAGCCGCGCGGCACCGGCCTCGACGGCGCGGGCGCGGAGCTGGCCGACTGGCTCGGGTTCGCCGCGCGCGCGATCCGCGGCCACGCGCGCCAGCTCGTCGCCGCGGGCGAGGAGGGCTTCGACGTGAGCACCGACGACGCCGCGTACTGGCAGCGCGTCGGCGGCGCGGGGCTGTTCGCGCCCGAGACCGGCAGCTCGTTCCGCCGCAACCTGCAAGCGGTCGACCTGGCGACGTGCCACTTCTATCCCGAAAAATACGGCGTCAAGAGCGGCCTCGAGGAGGAGGCGGGCGTTCGCTGGATCCAATCGCACGCGGCGCAGGCTCGCGCAGCCGGCAAGCCGCTGCTCGTCGAGGAGCTCGGCCTCTCGAACGTCGCGCTCGGCGATCGCAAGCCGCGCCCGCTCGCCGAGCGCCGCCGCGCCTACGCGACGTGGCTTCAGTGCGGCGCCGCCGCGGGCGTGGCCGGCATCGGCCCGTGGGGCTTCGCGCACCACGATCGCCCCGACGGCTGGGACGACTACACCTTCTACCGCCACGATCCGCCGGCCCCGATCGACCGCTACGCCGATCTGATCGAAGCCGCCGCGCGCTCCCTGGCCTGCGCGCTCGCCGCGCCTAAGCTCACCACATGAACGCCATCCTTCTACTCAAGTCCCAGCACCTGGAGGTCTCCGAGCTGTTCGAGCGCTTCGAATCGAGCGACGGCCGCGCGGGGAAAATAAAAATCTTCGAGCAGATCGCCGACGCGCTGGCGGTGCACGCGGCCATCGAGGAGCACAAGTTCTATCCGCTCGTGCGCGAGCGCGACACCGAGCGCGAGATCGAGGAGGCGTACGACGAGCACCTCGAGATCAAGAAGCTGCTCGTCGACTGCATGCGCTCGACGGACGCGCCCGGCTTCGACGGGAAAGTGGCCGCGCTCAAAGGCGCCGTCGAGCACCACGTCGCCGAGGAGCAGGACGAGCTGTTCCCGAAGGTGCGCCGGCTGCTCGACGCCGACACGCTGGAGGCGATCGGCCAGCTCATGGAGGCGGAGGCGGCGACGCTGATCGAGGCGGGCGAGCCGCGCAAGAACGTGAAGGTGGCGCTCGAGCCGCCGCAGCCGAACGTCTAGGCCGCCGCCTCGCCGGGCGCGCCGCCGCCGAGCAGGTAGAGCAGCGCCATGCGCACCGCGACGCCGTAGGTGACCTGATCGAGGATCACCGAGCGCTCGCCGTCGGCGATCGCGGGATCGAGCTCCACGCCGCGGTTGATCGGCCCCGGGTGCATCACGATCGCGTCGGGCTTGAGCCGCGCCGCCATGCGCAGGCCGAGCCCGAAGTAGCGGCTGTACTCGCGTGTGTTGGGGAACAGGCTGGTCTTGTCGAGCCGCTCCTGCTGGATGCGCAGCATGATCACCGCGTCGGCGCCGTCGATGGCGGTCTCGACGCGCTCGTGCACCTCGGCGCCCATCGCCTCGATGCCGACGGGCAGCATGGTGCGCGGGCCGGCGAGCCGCACCTTCGCGCCGAGCTTGGTGAGCGCCAGCAGGTCCGAGCGCGCGACGCGCGAGTGCGCGATGTCGCCGACGATCGCCACCGTGAGCCCGGCGAACGATCCGCCGCGCAGGCCCTTGTGCTTGCGCAAGGTCGCGCAGTCGAGCAGCGCCTGCGTCGGGTGCTCGTGCGTGCCGTCGCCGGCGTTGATCACCGCCGCGCCGACGTGCCTGGCGATGAAGTGCGGCGCGCCCGACGACGAGTGGCGCAGCACGATCACGTCCGGCGCCATCGCCTGGAGGTTGCGCGCGGTGTCGAGCAGCGTCTCGCCCTTGACCGCCGACGACGTCGAGCCCGAGATGTTGATCGCGTCGGCCGACAGCCGCTTGGCCGCGATCTCGAAGCTGGTGCGCGTGCGCGTCGACGGCTCGAGGAACAGGTTGATGACCGTCTTGCCGCGCAGGGTCGGCACCTTCTTGATCGGCCGCTCCGAGATCTCGACGAACGTCTCGGCGAGGTCGAGCACCTGCACGATCTCCTCGGCCGACAAATCCTCGATGCCGAGCAGGTGCCGGTGCGCCCAGCGCGCCGCCGTCACGGATTCACCTTTTCGCGCAGGACCACCCGGTCGGTTTGCCCCAGCTCGGCGAGCGTCACCTTCACCGACTCGGCGCGGCTGGTCTGTACGGTGATGCCGACGTAGTCCGGCTGGATCGGCAACTCGCGGTGGCCGCGATCGACCAGCACCGCGAGCTGCACCGCGCGCGGGCGGCCGTAGTCCATGAGCGCGTCGAGCGCCGCGCGGATGGTGCGGCCGGTGTAGAGCACGTCGTCGACCAGCACGATGGTGCGGCCGGCGATCGAGTGGCCCGGCAGCTCGGTCGAGCCGACCTCGGGCTTGGGCAAGCCTTCGAACACGTCGTCGCGGTAGAGCGTGATGTCGATGGCGCCGAGCTCCGGCGCGGCGACGTCGCCCGCCTCGGCGATGAACTTCTTCAGCCGCTCGGCGAGCGGCACGCCGGCGGTGCGAATGCCGACGAGCAAGAGCGGCGACGCGGCGGCCGCGTTGCGCTCGACGATCTCGTGCGCGATGCGCTTCATCGCGCGCGTGATGCCGGCCTGGTCGAGGAGCTCGCGGCGTTCTACCAATTGCGGCGGTAACGAAGCGCTCACGAGCCATAGCCGTACCACATTCCGAAACGTCGTTGCCGCCGAAAAGCGGCGAGCCTACACTCGCCTGTCATGGGACTCGGCGAACCCGGCAGCGCCGGCATCATCCTCATCGGCGACGAGATCCTCTCGGGCAAGGTGGTCGACGAGAACGCCCGCTTCCTGATCGAGGAGCTGCGCGAGCTGGGCGTGGCGCTGCGCCGCGTGACGGTCATCCCCGACGTGCTCGACGAGATCGCCGCGACGGTGCGCGACTTCTCCGAGCGCTTCGAGCACGTGTTCACCTCGGGCGGCGTCGGCCCGACGCACGACGACCTGACGATGGAGGGCGTGGCGCGCGCGTTCGGCGCCCGCGTGGTGCGCCACCCCGAGCTCGAGGCGCTCCTGCGCGGCTACTACGGCGCCAAGCTCGAGGATCGCAACCTCCGCATGGCCGAAGTCCCCGAGGGCGCGCATTTCGTCCACGGCGATCAGCCGACGTGGCCGGTGATCGCGATGAAGAACGTCTACATCCTGCCCGGCATCCCGGAGATCTTCCGCCGCAAGTTCAAATCCATCCGCGAGCGCTTCCGCGCGGCGCCGTATTTCCTCAAGAGCGTGTTCACCAGCGACGAGGAGGGACGCATCGCCGGCGAGCTCGACCGGGTGGTGGCGGCGTGGCCGCGCGTGCAGGTGGGCAGCTACCCCAAGCTCGATCACCCCGAGTACAAGGTGAAGGTGACGCTCGAGTCCAAGCAGCAGGCGGACGTCGAGGCGGCGACCGCCGACCTGGTGCGCGCCCTCGGCGGCTCGGTGGTGCGCGTCGACTGATTCGCGCGACTATACTCCCGCGAACGGTTCTGCTAAAAATTCGCCGTGCCTCAGGCGCCGCCGCTGGTCCTCAAAAACGGTCGAGTCATCGATCCCGCTCACGACTTCGATCAAGTCACCGACGTGCTGATCTCCGACGGCAGGATCGCCGCGATCGAGTCGGGCGCGAGCGCGCCGGGCGCGCGCGTGGTCGACTGCACCGGAAAGATCGTCGCGCCCGGGTTCGTCGATCTGCACGTGCACTTTCGCGAGCCGGGCCACGAGTACAAAGAGGACCTCGCGTCGGGCGCGCGCGCGGCGGCGGCGGGCGGCTTCACCACCGTCTGCTGCATGCCCAACACCAACCCGCCCAACGACTGCCGCGCGGTGACCGAGCTGATCGTGCGGCGCGCGCGCGAGGCGGCGATCGTGCGCGTGCACCCGGTGGGCGCGATCTCGCGCGGCCTCAAGGGCGAGTCGCTGGCCGAGATGGGCGAGATGAAGGACTCCGGCATCGTCGCCGTCTCCGACGACGGCAAGCCGGTGATGAACGCCGATCTCATGCGGCGCGCGCTCGAGTACGCGCGCACCTTCGGGCTCACCGTCGTGCAGCACGCCGAGGATCTGAACCTGGCGGCGGGCGGCGTGATGAACGAGGGCGCGAACGCCACCCGCGCGGGCTTGCGCGGGCAGCCGCCGGCGGCCGAGTCGGTGATGGTGGCGCGCGATCTCGAATTGGTGGCGTGGACCGGCGCGAAGTACCATGTGGCGCATATTTCCACTGCGGCCTCGGTGCGCCTGGTGCGCGAGGCCAAGGCGCGCGGGCTGCCGGTGACGTGCGAGGTCACGCCGCACCACCTGACGCTCACGGACGCCGCGTGCTGCGGCTACGACACGTCGACCAAAGTCGCGCCGCCGTTGCGCACCGACGCCGACGTGGCCGCGCTCAAAGTCGGGCTCAGCGACGGGACGATCGACTGCATCGCCACCGATCACGCGCCGCACGCCGCGCAGGAGAAGGACGTCGAGTTCGACCAGGCGGCGTTCGGGCTCATCGGCCTCGAGACCGCGCTCGGCCTGTGCCTCAAGCTGGTGGATGAGAAAGTGATCACGCTGCCGCAGCTCATCCGCAAGCTCACCGTCGGTGGCGCGAAGATCTTCGAATTGGCGGGCGGAACCTTGCAGCGCGGCGCGGCGGCCGACGTGGCGGTGCTCGACCTCGACGCGCGATTTACCGTCGACGCGGCGCGCGGCCGCTCGAAGTCGCGCAACACGCCGTTCCACGGCTGGGAGCTGCGCGGCCGCGCCGCCCACACCATCGTCGGCGGCGAAGTGGTGTACAGCTCCACTACGGAGAACGCACGATGATCGGGCGCCTGGCGCTCGAAGACGGCACGGTAGTGCGCGGCAAGGCGTTCGGCGCGCCGGCGCCGGAGGGCTCGGGCGCCGCGGGCGAGGTGGTGTTCAACACCGCCATCACCGGCTACGAGGAAGTGGTCACCGATCCGTCGTACCGCGGGCAGATCGTGCTGATGACCGCGCCCGAGATCGGAAACGTCGGCTGGAACGCCGAGGATCTCGAATCGGCCAGGCCGCGCGCCGCCGGATTCGTCGTGCGCGAATTGTCGCCGGTGGTGTCGAACTGGCGCTCGCGCGCGACGCTCGACGGCGTGCTCGCCGAAGCCGGCGTCCCCGGCCTCGAGGGCGTCGATACGCGCGCGCTCACGCGCCGCCTGCGCGAAGGCGGCGCCATGCGCGGCCTGATCTCGACGGCCGATCCGGCGAAGCTCTCCGACGCGGCGCTGGTCGATCTCGTCCGCAAGACGCCCAGCCTCGAAGGCCGCGACCTCGTGCGCGAGGTGACCTGCGACGCGATCTACAAGTGGGACCAGCGCTCGTGGCGCCACGCCGAGGACTCCGTCGAGAAGCGCCCGCTCGTGCGCCACGTCGTCGCCTACGACTACGGCATCAAGCACAACATCCTGCGCATGCTGGTCGACGCCGGCTGCCGCGTCACCGTGGTGCCTGCTTCCACACCGGCCGCCGACGCGCTCGCGCTCGGGCCCGACGGCGTCTTCCTCTCGAACGGCCCGGGCGATCCCGCCGCCGTCACCTACGCCGTCGACGCGTGCCGCGAGCTCCTGGCCGCGCGCGTGCCGCTGTTCGGCATCTGCCTCGGCCACCAGATCCTCGGCCTCGCCCTCGGCGGCACGACGTACAAGCTCAAGTTCGGCCACCACGGCGCCAACTGCCCGGTGATGGATCTCGGCACGCGCAAGGTCGAGATCACGTCGCAGAACCACGGCTTCGCCGTCGACGTCGCGTCGCTCGCGGGCAAGGCCGAGCTCACCCACGTCAACCTCAACGACCAGACCGTCGAGGGCATGCGCCTCACCACGCAGCGCGCCTTCAGCGTGCAGTACCACCCCGAGGCGTCGCCCGGCCCGCACGACGCGTCGTACCTGTTCGAACGCTTCATGCGGCTGATCGAAAGCCGCGGCTGATGCTCGCGCAGGTGCTCGACAAGATCATCGCGTTCGCCGCGCGCGACGACGCCAACCTGGTGCGCGCGCGCGAAGAGTGGAGCGAGCACGCCGGCCGCGTGTTCGACGACGATCCGCTGTACGAGGAGCGCACGGTGGCGTTCCTCGAGTGGTTCACGCTCGATCGCGCCGGCCCCGACGGGCGGCTGCCGGTGCAGCGCTTTTTGGCCGAGGAGCGGCTCGACGATCTCGAGGGGCGCTGGGCGCACGCGCTCGGCACCTCGCACCGCAGCCTGTTCGAGGTGCGCTCGCTCCGCGACGGCGCGCTGGCGGTCGACGACCTGCTCGGCGGCGGCGCGTTCGAGGTCACCGAGCGGCGGCGGCTGCCGGGCATCGCCGAGGGCGAGATCTTCGAGGCGCGCCTGGTGGCCAACGTGGTCTCGCCGCCGCAGGTGCTGTTCACGCGCGCGTTCCAGTTTCATCCGCGCGAGGCGGTGGCGGCGCTCAAGCGGCAGGCGGCCGAGGCGCGCGCGGCCGGCGAGGCGCGCGCCGAGACGCTGTTCCGCCTCTTGCGGCTGCGCTTGAAGGCGCTGCGCTACGGCCACGTGGCCGCCGCCAAGATCTACGCCGAACGCGATATAACCCCTTGAAACCGGCATTTCTCGCGGTTTTACTGCTGGCGGGCCGCGCGCTCGCCCAGTCCGCGCCGCCCGTGTCGGCGTCCACCGGCATCGCCGCCGATCGCTTCGCGCCGGGCACAGGCCCGCTCGCGCTCCTGCAAGGCGAAGCCGCCGAGGTCACGCCGCGCGGCGAGGTCTCGTGGGCGCTCTCGCTCTCGCTCACCGCCGACACCCTCCGCTTGCAGAACCAATTCGTCGGCGGCGTGCTGTCGCGGCCGGTGACCGGGCAGCTGGTCGGCGACTTTGCCGTCGAGGTCGGCGTGTTTCGCCACCTCGCGCTGGCCGCGGGCATGCCGGTCGTGCTGTGGGCCGCGGGCGATCGTTTGCGCTCGACCGGCGTCGACGACCAACCGCTCGGCTACCCGGCAGGCGGCGATATTCGCTTCCGCATCAAGGCTACGCTCGTCGGCGATCCGGCGCGGCGCGGGCTGCACCTGGCGGCGCTCGTGCAGCTGACGGGCCCGGGAGGCGGCCAGTCGCAGTTCGCCGCTACCGACGGCGTGACGTTCGAGCCGCGCCTGCTCGCCGACTTTCGCTGGGGCCGCTTGCTGGTCGTGGCGGCGCTCGGCGTCCGCTTCGCGCCCGAGCGAAAACTTTTTCTGACCACGTTCGGCGACGAGCTGACGTGGCTGGCCGGCGGCTCGTACGCGCTGTTCGAGCGCGGCGCGTGGCGCGGCGCGATCCTGGTCGAGGCGGCGGGCGCGGTCGGCGCCGACGCGGGCACGCGGCCGGCCGAGGTGCGCGGCGCGGCGCGGCTCGGCTTCCGCGATCTCGCGCTCGACGTGTCGGGCGGCGCAGGCGTCACGTCGGAGGTGGCCGCGCCGGCGTGGCGCTTCGTCGCCGTCTTGCGCGGGCGCTTCGCGCTCGATTGACGGCGTGTTACGTTTCCCCGAGATGGAGCCGGCGCTCGCGAATCGTCGCATCCTCGTCGGAGTTTCCGGCGGCATCGCGGCGTACAAGGCCGCCGAGTTGGTGCGCCTCCTGGTGAAGGCCGGCGCCGAGGTGCGCGTGGTGATGACGCCGGCGGCGACGAAGTTCATCACGCCGCTCACGCTGCAAGCGCTCTCGCAGCACCCGGTCGCGACCGACACGTTCGACCTCACGCAAGAGGCCACCATCGGTCACATCGAGCTGGCCGACTGGGCCGAGCTGCTCGTGGTCGCGCCGGCGAGCGCCGACGTGATCGCGCGCCTCGCGCTCGGCCTGGCCAACGATCTGCTGACGACGATCGCGCTCGCGTGCAAGGCGCCGCGGGTGATCGCGCCGGCGATGAACGTCAACATGTGGAACCATGTTGCAGTGCAACATAATTTGCAGACGTTGGTGGCGCGGGGCGCGCGCTCCGTCGGGCCGGGCGTCGGCGAGCTGGCGTGCGGCTGGGTCGGCTCGGGGCGCATGGTCGAGCCGCCCGAGATCGAGCGCGCGTGCGCGGAGGCGCTCGGGCCGCGCGACTGGCAGGGGCTGGCGGTGCTGGTGAGCGCCGGGCCGACGCACGAGGCGATCGATCCGGTGCGCTTCCTCGGCAACCGCTCGTCGGGGAAGATGGGCTTCGCGGTGGCGCGCGCGGCGGCGAGGCGCGGCGCGCGCGTGACGCTGGTGGCGGGACCGACGGCGCTCGCGACGCCGCCCGGCGTCGAGCGCGTGGACGTGGAGAGCGCGCGGCAACTGCGCGACGCGATCGTCGAGCGCGTCGACGGCGCGCAGGCGGTGGTGATGGCGGCGGCGGTGGCCGACTATCGCCCGCGCGCGGCGGCGACCGGCAAGCTGAAGAAGGCCGCGCTCGGCGGCGCGCCCGCGCTCGAGCTGGAGCTCAACCCCGACATCCTCGCCGAGCTGGGCGCGCGCAGCTACGCGCGGCGGCCGGTGCTGGTCGGCTTCGCGGCCGAGACCGCGGAGGTCGAGCGCCACGCCGTCGAGAAATTGTGCGCCAAGAAGTGCGACCTGATGGTGGCCAACGACGTCGGCGAGCCGGGCTCGGGCTTCGGCACCGAGACCAACCGGGTGATCCTGGTCGGCGCCGACGGCACCGTCGAGCGGCTGCCGATGATGAGCAAGGCCGAGGTGGCCGAGCGGATTCTCGATCGCGCGCGAGCGCTGGTGGTGGATGAGCGATAGAGACGAGCTGTTGCAGATCGTGCGGCAGGTGAAGGAGCACGCGGCGTGGCTCGAGCGCGGCGGCGTGGCCGGTGTGCCGCGCGCGATCGGGGAGAGCGCGCGGCCGCGGGCTGCGGCTACGGCCACGGCTACGGCTACGGCTACGGGGAACGCGAGCGTGAACGCGCGCGTGAATATGAACGCGAACGCGACGCCGAACGCCGACGGTGTCGCCAAGCGCGCGCTGGCGCTGGTGCGCGACGAGCTCGGCGACTGCACCCGCTGCAAGCTCCACCCGCTGCGCAAGAACATCGTCTTCGGCGTCGGCAACCCCGACGCCCCGCTGGTCTTCGTCGGCGAAGCCCCCGGCGGCGACGAGGACCGCACCGGCGAGCCGTTCGTCGGCGCCGCCGGCCAGCTGCTCACCAAGATGATCGTGGCGATGGGCCTCTCGCGCGAGGAGGTCTACATCTGCAACATCCTCAAGTGCCGCCCGCCCGGCAACCGCAACCCCGAGCCCGACGAGATCGCCGAGTGCGAGCCGTTCCTCAAGAAGCAGCTCGCCGCGATCCGCCCGCGCATGATCGTCTGCCTCGGCAAATTCGCCGCGCAGTGCCTCTTGCGCTCCGACGCGCCCATCAGCCGCCTGCGCGGCCAGTTCAAATCCTACGAGGGCATCCCGCTGATGCCGACGTTCCACCCCGCGTTCCTCCTGCGCAACCCGTCGGCCAAGCGCGAGGTGTGGTCCGATCTTCAGCTCGTCATGGCCGAGCTGGATCGCCTGGGGATCGCGCGCCGTAAGAGTTGAGCGGGCGCGCTGAATCGATGTTCACGATCCGAGATCGGATCGCCTGCTCGAGCGCGCTGCCAAGGGGGGAGCCACGGTCTGGAAGACCGCGGCTCCGACGGAGAAAAGCCCCGCGGGCTTCCAACGGCGTCAACCAAGAATCAACTTCGCGATCGATCCGGCGCCGCCGGCCCGACGCGGCGAAGGGTTATTCGTCATTTCTGATGAATCACGAGATCGCGCTTTCGCTCGCAGGAGCCTGCTTCTTTGACGGAAGCCCGCGGGGCTTTTCTCCGTCGGAGCCGCGGTCTTCAGACCGTGGATCCCCAACAACGCAATCGATCAATCGATCGATCGAGCTGTCCGTTCTCGAATCGCGATTGCTGCTTTACGCGAAGCGGACGGTCTCGACCAGCTTGAGCTTGAAGCGCTGATCCCAGCGCCCGTCGGCGAGCGAGCGGCAGCACACTCCACAAGCGAGCCCGTGATCGCGCCGCCGCTTGCGAAACACCATGCGCCGGCACTCGGGACACTCGTACACGTAGCGATGCCGCGACGCGCGATTGCGCGGATACGGATTCGAGTGGAACACGCGAATGCCGAGCGCCTCCGCGGTTCGTTTGAACAGGAGGTTGTGCCCCGACGGTTTGCCGAGCGTGTGCAGATACAGGTGCAACAGCTCGTGCTCGAGCGTCGCCAGCGCGTCTTGCAAGCCGTATTGCAGAAAGTGGTAGCGCGCGATCTCGATGAGCCGCATCCCGTACGTGATGCGTCCGGTGAGCCGCCGCAAGTTCGGATTGAACTCGATGCGGTAGTCGAGCGGCAGCACGCCGTCGAACTTGTTGACGTTGACCTGTCGGTAGTGCTGGTACAGGCGCTCGAGGGCGTTGGTGTTCACCATCGAGGGGTAGAGCATAGCCGAGCATGACGCGCGCGCAATCGAATGATAGATTGCGCGCCGTGCATCCGCTTCCGATCGATACCGGCGCCGTCGCCGAATGCCGCGCGCTGGCGGCGCGCATCGCCGGCGGGGTCCATCGCTTCATCGACGCGCACTCGACGGTCTCCATCGAGCGCACGGTGCTGCGCGCCTACGGCGTCGACGGCACCGATCCCGACGGCGTGCCGCTGGTCAACACCTGCGTCGATCGCTTCCTGCAAGCGGGGACGATCGGCCGCGGCATCGCCACGTTCCTCGGCCGCGCGCTCGCCCGCGGCGCGCCGAATCCGCAGCTCGCCGCCGAGGAGCTGGCGTACGGCTCGGCGCTCGACGACGGCGCCGACGGTCCGTCCGCCGCCGACGCCGCGGCCGCGCTCGCGCCGCACACGCGCGCCGCGCTCGAGCGCATCGATCGCATGCGCGAAAAACGCGAGAGCGATCGCGCGCGCCTCGGCACCGGCCCGCACCCGTGGAAGTACGTCATCGTCGCCACCGGCAACATCTACGACGACGCCGACCAGGCGCGCGCCGCCGCGCAGGCCGGCGCCGACATCATCGCCGTCATCCGCTCGACGGCGCAGTCGCTGATCGACTACGTGCCCTACGGCGCGACCACCGAGGGCTTCGGCGGCACGTGGGCGACGCAGGAGAACTTCAAGATCGTGCGCGCCGCGCTCGACGACGAGCAGGAGCGCCTCGGCCGCTATCTGCAACAGGTCAATTACTCGTCGGGGCTGTGCATGCCCGAGATCGCGTACCTGGCGGCGGCCGAGCGGCTCGACATGCTGCTCAATGACGCGATGTACGGCATCCTGTTCCGCGACATCAATCCGCGCCGCACGCTGTGCGATCAATATTTCTCGCGCCGCGTGATCGCGCGCGCCGGCATCACCATCAACACCGGCGAGGACAACTACCTCACCACCGCCGACGCCGTCGAGAAGGCGCACACGGTGATCGCCTCGCAGTTCATCAACGAGGCGTTCGGCCACCGCGCCGGCCTGCCCGACGAGCTGATGGGCCTCGGCCACGCCTTCGAGATCGACAAGTCGATTGAAGACTCTTTTCTAATGGAGATCGCGCAGGCGCAATTGGTGCGCCAGGTGTTTGCAAAGCACCCCATCAAATGGATGCCGGCGACCAAACATAAATCGGGCGACATCTTCTGGTCACACCGCGTCGATGGGCTGTTCGATCTCGTCGGTGTGGCCACAGACCAGTCGATTGAGCTGTTGGGTATGATGACGGAATCGATTCATACGCCTTTATTGCAGGATCGTTTTGCCGCGATAAAGGGCGCCGATTACGTCTATACCGCCGCGCGCCACCTGTCTGAAGAGATTCAGTGGAACCCGAACGGCCGCGTGGTGGCGCGCGCGCGCCAGGTGCTCGGCGAGGCGCGCGATCTGCTCGCCGAGGTGGCGGAGGAGGGGATGTTCTCGGCGATCGCGCGCGGGGCGTTCGCCGACGTCAAGCGGCCCGAGACCGGCGGGCGCGGTTTGAATGGCGTGATTGAAAAACGCGGCGATTATCTCAATCCGATCCTGGACGCGCTCGAGGGAAAATCGTGAGCGACGCGCCCTCGAAGAAGCGCCCGCCGCAGCCGATTCGCGCCTATGGCGATCGCAAAGACGACGGGCGCATTCAACTGTCCTTTACTTTGCCCGTGCCGGTCTCCGGACGCGCCAAAGAGGCCGCGCGACTCTACTGTGAAAAGCTCGGCCTCAAGAACGTGCTGATCGCGACCATGGAGAGCGCCGGCCGCGAGTTCTCGTTCTTCGTCGCCTATGGAAACGCCGACGTCACGCTCGACTTTGCCGCCATCGAAGTCCCTGAAGTGACCGTGCCCGAATGGGGCTTCAAAGAGATCAATCACCTCATTCACGAGAAGCTCGGCCGCAAGCTGGTAGTGGTCGGCGCGTGCACCGGCTCCGACGCGCACACCGTCGGCATCGACGCCATCATCAACATGAAGGGATACGCCGGCGACAAGGGTTTGGAGGCGTATCCGTGGATTGACGCCTATAACCTCGGCGCGCAAGTGGACAATGCGGCGCTTTTGGCGCGCGCCAAAGAGTTGTCGGCGGACGCGATCCTGGTGTCGCAGATCATGACGCAGCGCGATCTGCACATCGAGAACTCGCAGCAGCTCATCGATCTCGCGCGCAAGAGCGGCCAGCGCAATCTGCTGTTCCTGCTCGGCGGCCCGCGTATCGACCACAAGCTGGCGCGCGAGCTCGGCTACGACGCCGGCTTCGGCCCCGGCACCAAACCGTCGCAGGTCGCCAGCTACATCGTCGACACGCTGGTGAAACGCCGCGAAGGCTGAGCGCCGTGGCGATCGCGTACCTGATTACCGCCTACGACTGTCCCCATCACTTTGCGCGTTTGATCGCCGCGCTGCTCGACAGTAAAGACGCGCACGTCTTTGTACACATCGACGCAAAGACCGAGCTTGCGCCGTTTCGCCAATCGACTCGATCGCCGCGCGTACACTTCAGTGACAATCGTGTGCTCGTCCATTGGGGACAGTTCTCGATGGTGGAAGCGGTCTTGAATTTGATGACCGAGGCGCTCGCGCGGACGGAGGCTTTCGACTATCTCTGCATGCTCAGTGGCACCGACTATCCATTGAGAGGCGCCGGTTATATCGACTGGTTCTTTGGCGAGCACGCGGGCACCGAGTTCATCAACCTGGCCGAGATGCCGAGTGAAGAGCGCGGCAAGCCGATCGATCGATTGCCGGACGACCATGCGCAGCGGCTCGGCGGATTGAGGCCATTCGGCGGAAGCCCGTGGTGGGCGCTCACGCGCGGCGCGTGCAATCACGTACTGCGCTTTGCAGAAGAGCGCAGTGACGTCATTGAGCTGTTCAGAGAGGTTCGGCTGCCTGAAGAGTCGTTCATTCACACCATTGTGGGGAACTCGCCCTACGCGGCGCGCATCACGCGCAATCTCACCTATGTCGATTGGACGCGCGAGCCCGGCTCGGCGCATCCGGCGATCCTCGACGAAAAACACCTGCCGCTGCTCACGCGCGTGCCGCTCCGCGCCGGCGGCGGCGAGCACGAGCTCCTGTTCGCGCGCAAGTTCCCCGACGACTCCGAGTCACTGGTAGCCCAGCTCGCCGGCCAGCTCGCCGCAGACGCCGCGTATCGCCGCTAGCTCGCCCTCTGAAAAGTCCTGCGCCCAGCGCCCGACCTTCGTCTGGTCGATGGCGCGCGATGCGTCCGTTCGCCCAATCAACATCCCACTGTGCAGTTGATGATGCCGCAAGACGTCTTCGCTCCACGGCAACCCGATTGACGCCAATAACTGCTCAATGGTGTCGCGCGGCGAAGTCACCAATGGCTCATAGCGCACTTCAATGAGCGGCAATTGGCGTTTGCGGTAGACCTTCAAGAACTCGTTCTTGACCCCCCAGCAGAGCGCGCCGGTAAAGATCGCGTCAGTCCTGTTTCTGGCTTCATAGGGCGTTGTGGACAGTGCCGCGTAACGCTCCAGATGCGGCGCCAGCTTTGCGCGCGCGTCTTCGGGTAATGCCGGAATCGCTTGGGCCAGCTCGTGAATCGCGCCATTGGGGTGACACGCCCAGACCAGCTTGGATTCCTCGTGGCGTAACGTCAGTGACACCATGGAGGCGACGACGTCGCGCGGATCGCGCAAACACCACAGTATGCGTATAGAGGTGTATTTCGCCGCCAGCTCCTCGACGCGGCGCGCCTCCTGCGGAAGCTTGAACGCCACAAAGGCCGGTAAAGCCGGATCCGCCAGATAGTCGTCAATCGGCCGCGCGCGTTTCCAATAGTCGGCTTCGTCGATGCTGTGCACGTCGGGATGCGAGTCGAGCACGAGATGGAGCAGCGTAGTGCCGCTGCGCTGACAGCCGGTGATGAGGAGGAGTCGCTTGTCCAGCGTCGCGCCTACGAGGGCATCGGCAGGTACTGCTCGGCCAATCCGTCGAGCTCCATCCTGGCGCCGCACGCGCACGCCGGCGCGGACTCGAGGTGCGAGTTGGCGCGCCACGGAACCGAGTGCGATTTCTCCGAGCCGCACGACGGACAGACGAACGGAAGCTTGGCCGATTCGATCTTCGCGCCCTGGCACAGGTTCGGGATCATGGTCAGCTGATTGGCGATCGCCGGCGACAAGTGAATCAGCACCAGCTCACCTTTGAGCAGCGCATCGACGAACGACTCGAACGCGCGCACGCCCAGCGACGAGATCGAGCGCACGCCGCCGAGATGCATCACCACCTTGTGCGCGCGCGCGGCCTCGATGATGTGCTGGCCGTCGAACTTCTCGTCGATCTTGCCGGCGACCGTGACGTGCAGGCTGCCGTCCTGGAGCTGCTTCTTGTCGAAGGTGACCATCCCGCCCTCAGGTGCTGTAGAAGTGCACGGCCGTGCCGCGCTCCTGCGCGGAGCGATTGGTACCGGCGACGTGGAGCACCGCCGTCACCTCGGTGAACTTACCGGCCGACACGCTGAAGATCAATTGGTTCGCCACCGAGTAGGTCATCACCAGGCCGAGGCCGGCGCCGGCGACGCCGGGCTGCGGGCGCGGCACGCCGTCGGTGACTTTGCGCAGGCGCTCGGTCACCGCGGTCTTGGTGAGCGAGCCGAACGGATCGTGCACCGCCACCGCGAGCGTCTGACCGTCGCAGCCGAAGCGCAGGCGGATCGACTCCTGCGAGCCGAGCGCCACCGAGAGGCGGCGATCGAGGTGCGCGTTGCGCATGGCGCCGCCCGCGTCGCGAGGCGCGTCATAGAGCGCGTTCATCAATAGCTCTTCCGTGGCCAGCTCCACGCGGCGCAATTTTTCGCCGCCGAGATCCATCGACTCGGCGAAGCCGACGATGTCGTTGAGCGCGGCGTCTTTGTCCTCCGACGTGTTGATCGCGACCTCGTGCACCGGCGCGCCGGCGAGCAGGTAGGGCGTGACGCCGGGCGAGCCGGGACCGTCGACGAGGCGGCGGACCGCGGCGAACAGGTCGTGCTCGTCGGGGCCTTCCAGGCTGCCGATCACCGGCATTCCGCCGCGCGGCAGGTTGAGCGCGCCGCGTTTGGGGACCACGTGATTGACGTCGGCTTCGCAGAGCGCGTCGATCAAACGCGAGCGCGCGTCGATGCCCGCGACCGCCAATAAAGGAACATTGGGATAATGTCCGCGCGCCTCGGCGATGAGCGCGCGCGCCGGCTCGGTGGGCGACACGTCGAGATCGACCAGCAGCGCCGCCACGTCGGAGAGATCGTCGATCGGCAGCTCGGACGGAAACTTGGTGCTGCGCACCTGCAAACCGGCGGCGCCCAGCGACTGCGCCACGCGGCGGCAGGTCGGCCCGTGGCGGCTCACCAGCGCCGCGCTCCGAGTTGGCGTCCGTACGACCTCGCGCGTTGACATTATTTATTGACTCCGCAATTCAATCGTAATCCAAACCGCGATTATAAGTAAAGATACAAAGCCGAGCCGCGCTGCTGCGCGACGCGGTTTACGCCAGCGACGAGCTGAACCGCGGTCAGTTCGGTAAAACGCCCTGGCGCGCTATGCGCGATCAATTGGTTTGCATGGCTGTAACAAAGCACCAATCCCAAACCGGCGCCTTCGGTGGCGGTGCGCGGGCGCGGGCCCAGGCGCTCGAGGACGCGCTGTACGTGCGACACCGCCACCGCGCGCGTCAGCGATCCGAAGCGGTCGCACACCGACACCGCCAGGGTGCGGCCGTCACAGCCGAAGCGCACGCGCACCTGCTCCTGCGCGCCGAGCTTGACCGGCTTGCGGCGATCGACGGCGGCGAAGCGCGGGCGGCGCGTGCCGTCGGGCTGCTCGTCGACCGGCGCGTCGTAGACCGCGTTGAGCAGCAGCTCGTCGGCGACCATCTCGATGCGGCGCAATTTCTCGTCGGAGAAGCCGAAGCGATCGACGTACTCGAGCACCTCGGCCAGCACCGCCTCGCGCTCCTCCGACGAGCCGACCACGCGCTCCTCGACGGACGTGCCGGCGAGCAGGTACGGCGTCGGGCCGGGCGGAATCGGCGTCGGGTTGATCAGGCGGCGCACCGCCACGCCCAGCTCCTGCTCGTCGGGGCCTTCGGCGACCGTCGGCGCGCTTGCCGACTCGAGCCACGTGCCTAGCTTGGGCGCGATGCCGACGACCTGCGGCGCGGCCAGCGCTTCGATCAAACGCGTGCGCGTGCGGATTCCCGCCACGGCGATCACCGGCGTGCCGGGACACGCCAGGTCGACGGCCGCCACCAGCGACGGCGGCGGCGCCTCGGGATCGACGTCGAGATCGAGCAGCACCAGCTCGAACTCGCCGCGCTGCGAACGCGGCAAGAAAGACGGGCCGATCGCCTGGCGCATGCCGAGGCCCGCGGTGCCGAGCGCCTGCTGCAGGTGGCGCAGCGTCGCCGGGTGGCGGCACACGACCGCGGCGCGCTTGTTGGCCGGCGCCTCGGGTCGCGGATCAGCCATATCTTGACTTTACCTGCTTTCCAGAATCATGCGAAAAACCGGGCCATGAAATCGTTGATTCGAGTGCGGATGGGCGGGCGCGACGCGCACTACGCGGGCGGGCTCGTCGACGGCGCGCGCATGCTGGAGCTGTTCGGCGACGTGGCCACCGAGCTGTGCATCCGCGCCGACGGCGACGAGGGACTGTTTCGCGCGTACGACGCGGTCGAGTTCCTGGCGCCGGTGCGCGCGGGCGATTTCATCGAGGCGGAGGGGCGCATCGTCGGGTGGGGGACGACCTCGCTCAAGATGGAGTTCGAGGCGCGCAAGGTGATCGTGCCGACGCCGGCGCGCGCCGACAGCTTCGCGTCGTCGGCCGACGTGCTCGAGCGCGCCGAGGTGGTGTGCCGCGCGAGCGGGACGTGCGTGGTGCCGCGCGCGACGCGGCGGGCGGCGCAGTTCGGGCGGCCGCGGCCGTGCGTCATCACCGCGGCGATCGTCGGCGCCGAGACCACGCGCGCGCAGAATCCGCACCTGCCGCTCTCCGCCGACGAGCTCGGCGAAGAGGCGGCGAGCTGCGCGGCTGCGGGCGCGAGCGTGATCCATCTGCACGCGCGCGACGACGAGGGACGCGCGTCGCAGGACACCGAGCGGTTTCGCGCGGCGGTGCGCGCCATCCGCGCGCGCTGCGACGTGATCGTGCAGACCTCGACGGGCGGCGCGGTCGGCATGAGCGTCGCCGAGCGCGCCGGCCCGCTCGCGCTCACCGGCGCCGACGCGCCCGAGATGGCCACGCTCAACGTCGGCACCATCAACTTCGGCGACGACGTGTTCATGAACCGCGCCGCCGACACCGTCGAGATGGCCGGCCGCATCCGCGCGCACGGCGCCACGCCCGAGATCGAGATCTACGACGCGGGGCACGTCGACATCGCGGCGCGCCTGCTCGCCGACGGACACGTCGCCGCGCCGCTGCACTTCCAGTTCGTGCTCGGCGTCGCGGGCGCGCTGTCGGCGAGCGCGCGCAACCTGGAGTTCCTCGTCGAGCGCGTCGAGGCGCTGGGCGTGCCGTTCTCGTGGGGCGTGGCCGGCGTCGGGCGCCACCAGCTGCCGATGGCCGACCTGGCGATCACGTGGGGCGGCAACGCGCGCGTCGGGCTCGAGGACAACATCTATCTCGAGAAGGGCGTGCTGGCCGAAGGCTCGGCGCCGCTGGTGGCGCGCGCCGTCGAGCTTTGCCGCGCGCGCGGGCGCCAGGTCGCGAGCGTCGCCGAGGCGCGCGCGCTGCTCGCGCCGCGTTGACACCTCGGATCGCGCGGCGCATGCTGCGCGAGTTGGGGGACCGGCTTTCATGACCAAGCAAGAGCTGATCAAGCGAGTGGCGGCGGCGGACGGCGTGCAGCCGGGCGTGAGCCGCCGCGCGGTGGGCGTGCTCGTCGACGCGGTGTTCGCCGAGCTGGCCGAATATTTCGTCGAAGCGCGCGTGACGCGCGGCGCGACTCCACGCTTCACCTATCCCGGCTTCGGCACGTTCACCAAGAAGCGGCGCAACGCGCGCACCGGCCGCAACCCGCAGACCGGCGCGCCCATCACCATCCCCGAGACGGTGACCGTCGCGTTCGCGCCCGGCCAGGAATTGAAAGCCGACCTGAACCGCGAGCCGCGACGGCGGCGCGCCGGAGGCTGACGCCCGCATGCTCTCGCCTACGACCGAGCTCACCGATCTGCACATTCACGTCGGTGGGGCGGTGGCGCCGCACGTGCTGTGGGCGATCGCGCACGACCTCGGCTTCAAGCTGCCGGTCAAGTCGTACTGGGACTTCTGCGACCTGGTCTACGCCGATCCGAAGAAGGTCGCGTCGCTCGGCGACTACCTCGAGATCATGCACCGCTGGACCGAGAAGATTCAGTCGTCGCCGTCGGCGATCGAGCGCTCGGTTTATGAAATCATCGGCAAGGAGTACCGCTCGTCGCGCGTGTCGATGATCGAGCTGCGCTTCAACCCGATGAAGCGCAACCTCGAGGGCGAGCGCGATCTCGACTACATCATCGCGGCGGCGATCCGCGGCATGGACCGCGCGTGCCTGGCGTACGGCATCCGCGCCGGGCTGATCTTCTGCCTCGCGCGCGAGTTCGAGTACGGGCCGAACGAGATCATCGTGCGCAAGGCGGAGAAGTACCGCGACAAGGGCGTCATCGGGATCGATCTCGCCGGGCCGGAGCAGCACAAGCTCGAGCTGGGCGAGGACGTCGATCGCTACCGCGAGCTGTTCGCGCGCGCGCGCAAGGCGGGGCTCGGCACCACGGTGCACACCGGCGAGACGTCGCACACCGGGCCGGGCGGCGTGCTGGCGGTGATCGAGAAGCTCAAGCCGGCGCGCATCGGGCACGGCATCGCCGCGCACGCGAGCGAAGAGGCGCTGCGCAAGCTGGTGGAGAACGACGTGGTGCTCGAGCTGTGCCCGTCGTCGAACCTGCGCACCCACGCGGTGTCGGGCATCGACGAGCTGCGCACCATCTTCGAGCGCTTTCGCCAGGCGGGCGTGCGCACCACCATCAACACCGACGGCACGTACTTGCTCGGCACCACGCTGCGCAAAGAGTTCGATCTGCTGCTCGCCGAAAAGATCCTCACCGACGCCGAGGCGCAGCGCTGCATCGAGACCGCGCGCGCGGCCACCTTCCTGCGCAGTTGAAGAGCGGATTAAACGCCAAGACGCCAAGACGCCAGTTGTCTGGCGTCTTGGCGTCTTGGCGTTTAACCCGTCTGTCATTTTTGTGCGCCGTGGAGGAACAGGCGGGCGACGCCGTCGAGGACGGAGCGCAGGGACGTCGAGCGGTGGCCGCGCCAGGCGAGCAGGCCGCCGAGCGCCAGGCCGAGGTAGATGTCGGCGAGGATCTCGCCGGGCAGCGTGAGGTGGAGCTGGCCGCGCACCGCGGCGGCGCGAAAGCGCGCGGCCAGGCTGGCGCGCAGCGTCGACGAGTCGCGATCCTGCGGCGCGAGCGCGGTGCGGCGTAATGCCGCAGCCGCCACGTCGGGCAGGAGCGCCGGATCGGGCTCCAGCTCCGCCGCCATCGCGCGCCCGATCACCTCCAGCACCGCGCTCGGCGACGCGCGCGCCGGCAGCGCCTCGACGGCGCGCGCCATCTTCTCCTCGGTGTGCTGGATGCGCGCCAGCAGCACGTCGTCCTTGGTGGGAAAGTGGAAGTAGAACGTCCCGCGGCTGACGCCGGCCGCGCGCGCGATGTCGTCGATGCGAGCGCCCGCCACGCCGTCGCGGCGAAACACCGCCAGCGCCTCGCGCAACAGGCGCTTGCGGGTGCGCAGCCGCTGCTGCTCGCGCGTCGGGGCCACGCCACTTCATTAACAAATGTCACTGACGAACGTCAATGACATCCGTCAACCAGTCGATACGGTCTTGTCAGTTCCGCCGCGAGCCGCTAGGTTGTTGCTCCGACGAGAAGGGGGCCACGCTGCGCGATCTCGCCTCACTGCCGATCCGCTTCCCGCGTACCGTGGTGGCCGCCTTCGTGCTGCTGGCGGCGCTGGCGCTCGCCGGCCTGCCGCGCCTCCAGCAGGAGGAGGACCTGCTGGTCTTTCTGCCGACGCACGACGCCGACGTGAAGCTGTTCACCGACGTCAGCCGCCGCTTCGGCGGACTGCGCGTGGCGCTGATCGGCTTCGAGGTGCCGGCGGGCGAGGACGTGTTCTCGTCGGGCGCGATCGCGCGGCTGCAGTCGGCCACCGAGGCGATCAAAAACGTCCACGGTGTCGATCGCGTCGCGTCGATCACCTCGCTGCCCGACGTCATCTCCGGACCGGCGGGCGCCGAGCTGACCGCGCTGGTCGCCGCTCCGCCGCGCGACGAGGCCGAGCATCGCCTCTTGCGCGCCAAGGTCCTGTCGCGCGAGTCGATGAACGGCAGCTTCGTGTCGAGCGACGGCTCGGCGGCGCTGATCCTGGTCTTCCTCGCCGAGGGCATCGGCGATCGCGAGGCCACGAACGCGCTGCGCGCCACCGCGCGCCACGAGCTTCAGCCGTACCCGGTCTACTTCGGCGGCGCGCCGTTCGCCGCGCGCGACATCTATGAAGAGGCGCAAGCCGACGTGTGGCGCCTCTCGCCGTTCGCGCTCGCCATCCTGCTGCTCGTGATCGTGCTGTCGTTCCGCGATCCGGTCGGCGTGGTGCTGACCATCGCGTCGGTGGCGTTCTCGGTGCTGTTGGTCATGGGCGGCATGGGCTGGTGGGGCGAAAAATTCACGGTCGCGTCGTCGGCGCTGCCGGTGATCCTGTTCGCGTCGGGATCGTCGTACGCGGTGCACGTGCTCGGCCGCTACTATTTGATCCGCGCGAGCAAGGACGCCAAGACCGCGATCCGCGAGTCGCTCGGCATCACCGGCCCGCCGCTGCTCATCGCCGCGGCGACGACCTCGGTGGGATTCTTCTCGTTCATCGCCACCGACGTGCCGCCGATGCGCGGCTTCGGCATCGCGTGCGGCGCGGGCGTGCTGCTCTGCTGGCTCACGTCGCTGACGCTGGTGCCGGCGGTGGTGGCGCTGTGGCCGCGCCAGGCGACGACCGCGCGGCAGCTCACCATCGTCGGCGACGGGCTGGTCGCGCTCTGGCACTTCGCGCGGCGCCACCGCTGGCTGGTGGTGGGCGCGTCGCTGGCCGCGGGCGTGCTCCTGGTCAAGCCGATGCTCGCGGTCACCGTGCGCATGGAGCCGCGCGCATTTTTTCGCAAGGGCTCCGAGCCGTGGCTGGCGGAGAAGTTCCTCGAGGATCGATTCGGCGGCGCGCACTTCGTGCAGGTGGACGTGCACGGCGACTTCGACGATCCGGCGAGCCTTCGCGAGCTCGATCGGCTCAACGCGTACACCCGCTCGCTCGACGGCGTGACGCAGGTGCAGTCGATCCTCGATCCGCTGCGCATCGTCAACGACGCGATGGGCGGCGGTAAACTTTTGCCGTCGACGGCGGCGCAGGCGGCCAACCTCTACTTCTTCATCGAGGGGCAGCCGGGCATCTCGGCGCTGCTCGCCTCGAGCCGGCGCGAGGCGCTGGTGCAGGTGCGCATCCGCGGCGAAGCGGGGCGCGTGGTCGAGGCGCTCGAGAGCTTCGTGGCGCACGATCTTCGCGCGCAGCCGACGTTGCCGTCGAGCGACGACGTGGCCGACCGCGTGGCGTGGATGATCCGCGGGCTCACCGGCCGGGTCGCCGACGGCGCGGCGCTGCACCGCGCGCTCAAGGTGATCGCCGGGCCGGGCGAGCGCGAGGCCGAGTGGCCGATGCTGCGCGCGCAGGTGGCGCGCAAGTTTCTCGAGAGCGAAGAGGCGCCGCCGATGGCCAAGGAGGCGCGCGAAAAGCTGCTGGCGCTGATCACCGACGGCTCGCCCGAGGCGCGCGCGCAGCTCGTGGCCGCGGCGCCGTCGCCGGAGGAGGGCGGCCTCGCGTGGCAGGCGCTGTCGACCAACCTCGATCAGGAGCGGCGCGCGCTGGCGGTGAAGCGCGCGCTGCCGATCGTCCTGCGCGCGGCCAACGTGCCCGAGACCGGCGCGGCCGATCCGCGCGTCGAGAGCGCGCTCGCCACCATCCTCGACGATCTCTTCATCGCCAAGGCGCCCGCCGTCGCGCGCGAGCCGCTCTGGGCGAAGGTCGCCGGCGAGCCGATCCTCGACCGCGGCTTCTCGCGCTCCGTCGGCCGCAACCAGGTGCGCTCGCTCGTCGTCTCGATCGTCGCGGTGCTCCTGCTGCTGGTCGCGCTGTTCCGCTCGCTGCGCCTGGCGATCGTCTGCATGGCGCCGTCGATGCTCACCATGATCGCCATCTTCGGCGTGATGGGCGCGTCGGGCACGCACATCGATCTCGCCACGTCGCTGGTGGCCGGCATCGCCACCGGCGCCGGCTCCGACTTCGCCATGCACTATATGTGGTACCTGCGCCGCGAGGACGCCGACTCGGTGTCGCGCACCGTCGGGCCGGTGATGGTGGTGTCGATCCTGCTCGTGTCGCTCGGCTTCGTGGTGCTGGCGCTCGGCCGCTCGCCGGTGATGCACCTGTTCGGTTATCTCGCCGGCCTGTCGATGTCGCTGTCGGCGCTGCTCACGTGCTTGCTGGTCCCCGCGCTCCTGAATAAAGTCGGAGGTTCAAAATGAAGATCCTACGTGCAGCCCTCGCCGCCTGTGTCGTCTCCGCCGCTGCGCCCGCGCTCGCCGATCCGACGGGGCCCGAGCTGCTCAAGAAGGTCGACGAGGCGCTCAACGCGTTCAAGGACGGCGTGTTCGACTCCAAGCTGCGCATCCGCGAGCCGAACGGCCAGGCGCGCGAGTACGCGTTCGTCACCTATCAGAAGACGCCCAACAAGCGGCTGGTGCGCTTCACCTCGCCCGGCGACGTGAAGGGCATGGGCGTGCTCGTCGAGAACGCCGAGACCATGTACGTCTTCTTGCCCGGCTTTCAAAAAGTGAGACGCATGGGCACCCATATAAAAAATCAAACCTTCATGGGCTCGGACTTTTCGTTCGAGGACATGTCGCAGCTCGCGCTCTCGGACACCTACGACGCCAAGCTCACCGGCAAGGACGACAAGTCGTGGATCCTCGAGCTGACGCAGAAGCCGGGGCTCGATCTCGAGTTCCCGCGCGTGAAGCTGTGGGCCGATCTCAACATGTTCCAGCCGCTGCGCATCGTGTACATGGACGCGTCGGGAAAAAATCTCAAAGAGCAGGTGCGCGACGGCTACAAGCAGGACTCGCCGATCCACTGGCAGCCGATGCGCGTGCTCATCACCGATCACCGGCGCAACGATCACCAGTCGGAGATCGACTTCGTCTCGACCAAGATCGACAGCGGGCTCGGTGACGACCTGTTCTCGGTGCGCTCGCTGGTGCGCGGACAGTGAGACGCGCGAGGGGGGCTTGCGGGATCGTCGCGGCGCTGCTCGCGATCGCGATCGCGGCGCCGGCGCGCGGCGACGTGGAGATCAAGTTCGGCGGGCAGATCTCGAGCGACATCCGCTATCGCCTCGGCGGCGAAGAGGTGCCGCCCGGCTTGAGCGCGGTGCCGTTTCCGTCGCAGCAGCGGTTGCTCAAGTACGGCTTCTCGCGCAACGAGAACCTGATCAAGGCGCAGCTCTCGCTGACGATCGGCGAGCGGGTCAAGGCGGTCGCCGACGTCGACTTCGTCTGGTACGGCTACTCCGACGTCAACGAGCTGCAGGCCGAGACGCTGCACGAGCGCGTCGATCCCTATCGGCTCGAGGCGCACGCGGCGTACATCGACGTGTACAAGATCCTGCCGCACGTCGATCTGCGCATCGGGCGGCAGGTGGTCGCGTGGGGCACGGCCGATCGTTTCAACCCGACGAGCAATCTCAACTCGCTCGATCTCTCCGACCCGGTGCTGTTCGGCAAGCCGCTCGCCAACGACATGATCCGGCTCGACTGGAACCCGTGGCGCGATCTGATCGTCACCGCGGTGTGGGTCCCGATCTTCCGCCCCGCGCAATTGCCGCGCACCGCGCCGCTCGCGCTCACCGATCCGGCGCGCCCGGCGCCGGTGCAGGAAGATGGAATTCGACTGCGCCTCGGACAGCTGGCACTAGCCAATCCGCCGACGGCGGTTAATGCCTACACCATGCTTCCGGAGCCGTCGATCGAGAACACGCAGGTGGGCGTGCGCATCGCCGGGCGGCTGCTCAAGCAGGACGTCTCGCTCTCGTACTATCACGGCCGCTTCGGCATCCCGTCGCCGTCGTTCACCGTCAACGGACCGAAGGGCGTGGTCTCGGCGCTGGTGATGTGGCCGCGCATGGACGTGCTCGGCGCCGACATCGCCGGCTCGATCGACAAGCTCGGCGGGCTCGGCTACTTCGCCGAGGTGGGCGTGTTCTTCCCGCAGGAGATCACCTACGGCATCTACAACGACGGCACCGGAACGATCACCGGCCACGATCCGGTCACGTTCGTGAAGCAGATGGACGGCTCGTATACGACCAAGCAGGATTATCCCGAAGCGCAGCGCGGCACCGTGATCCCGTCGACGCCGTTCGCCAAGTACACCATCGGCGTCGACTACACCTTCAAGAACGGCTTCTACCTCAACTTCCAGTACGTGCACGGCTTCATCGACGAGTTCGGCGCCGGGCGGCAGGGCTACGCGAAGGCGGGCGCCGCGGTCGGCGATGCGCCGCGGCTCGAGGAGCGCATCGGCGAGTACCTGGTGCCGACGCTGCAGATGAAGTTCTTCTCCGACCAGGTGCTGGTGCAGCTCGCCGGCGCGATCAAGATCCCGTCGATCCTCGACGTGGAGAAGAAGTCGTGCGCGGTGGTGAACCCGCTCGTCGAGTGGGCGGTGTGGGACGCGACGTCGCTCGCGCTCGGCGCGTTCATCTTCATCGGCGATCACGACACCAAGTTCGGTGATCCGGCGGCGGGCGCGAGCGAGATCTATGCGAAAGCCAAGTTCACGTACTGATCGGTTATTGATCGTTGACGCGCGGGCGTCCGCCGAATAAAACTCGCGACCCGGTCGTCGGAGGTGACATGAAGGCGCTGATTTCGATCATTGCGATCGCAGGCTTCGCGGGCGTCGCGAACGCCGGGCCGCGCGACTTCATCGTCGAGGCCGCGGGCGTCGGCGGCGACAAAGAGGCGGCGGCGCCCTACCTCGAAAAATTTCTGCGCTACATCGAAGCCGCCGCGGGCTGGCCGCCCAACTCCACCTCGGGCGAGTTCGCGCCCGAGCCGGCCGACGCGATCAAGTTCATCGAGAGCAAGAAGCCCGGCTTCGGCATGTTCGATCCGGAGCTGTGGCTCGAGCTGCGCAAGAAGCACGACCTCGTCGTGATCGCCACCGTCGAGGGCGTTCGCCAGTCGGAGAAGATGGTGATCGTGGCCAAGGATCCCGCGCTCAAGAAGCTCGACGATCTCAAAGGCAAGAAGCTGGCGTCGACGCACCTGCAGTCGCCGAAGTATCTGTCGAAGGTGGTCTTCGACGGGAAGATCGACGTCGCGACGTTTTTCGTGCTGCAGCCGGTGACGAGCATGATCAAGTCGGTGAAGAAGGTGGCCGCCGGCGATGCGGACGCGGCGCTGCTCACCGACGGGGAGTGGAATTCTCCGACGGTGCAGGGGATCGGCAAGGAGCTGCACATCGTGGCCTCGGGCAAATTGCCGCCGACGCCGGTGGTGGTGTTCAACAAGGTCGCCAGCGCGAAGGACCGCGAGGCGTTCGAGAAGGCGCTGCGCAAGATGTGCGAAGATCCCAAGGGCGCCGACGTGTGCAAGCAGCTCGACATCAAGAAGTTCGCGTCTCCCGACAAGGCCGCGTACGATGAGGCGGTGCGCCGGTACGAAAAGTGATCGCCCGCCCGATTTCGCTCATCGCCGTCGTCTTCGCGCTCGCGGCCTGCCCGCCGCTGAAGGGCACGCGCTCGGGCGCGACCGTCAAGGCGAGTGACCTGCCGTCGAGCGTCACCGACCTCATCAAATACGCCGACGATCAGTACAAGCTCGGCACCGCCGAGGGCATGGAGAACTCGCTGGCGGCGATCGACAAGGCGCTCGGCCTCGAGCCGCAGAACTACGAGACGCTGTGGCGCGGCGCGCGCGCGACCGGCTGGCTCACCGACGAGTTCGCCGATCGCCGCGTGGCCTACGGCGAGCGCGGCGTGGACTACGCCGACAAGGCGATCGCGATCGATCCCAAGCGCGTCGAGGGGCAGTACTACAAGGGCATCAACCTCGGCCAGGTGGCGCGCGCCAAGAACGGCCGCTCGCTCGTGCCCAAGGTGCTCGAGGCGGGCAAGGCGGCGATCGCGGCCGACGCGAAGTTCGACTACGGCGGGCCGCTGCGTCTCACCGGCGCGCTGCTCGCCACCGCGCCCGAGCCGCCCACCTCCGTCGGCGATCGCGAAGAGGGGCTGAAGACGCTCAAGCAGGCGATCGACGTGGCGCCCGGCTATCCGCTCAATCACCTGCTCTACGCCGACGGGCTGCTCAAGGACAAGAACTTCGACGCCGCCGAGCGCGAGTACAACACCGTGCTCAACGCGCCGCCGCAGCCGCAGTGGGCGACGCGCATCGCCAAGTGGCACAAGGAGGCCGAGGACGGTCTCAACCGCGTGCGCAACGCGCGCCGCGGCGCCACGTCGTCGTCGACGGGCGGCATTCCGTAGCCGCGGCTATTCCGCTTCCGGATCGGCGAACACTTCGGCGGTGAACAGCTCGAGGCGCGTCTCGGGATCCTTCCACGCGCCGGGCGGCAGGCCGGCCTTGCCGCAGGTCTCGTCGAGAAACTGCTCGCGATCCCAGCCGTGCTCGACCGCGACCTTCGGCAAGAGCAGCCCGCGGCGCGGACCGCGCGTGACCACCAGGCCGTGGCGGCCGACCTCGATGCGCTCGATCGATCCCGGCTCGAGCGGCGACAGGAGCGAGATCTCCAGCCGCGCGTCGCGCAGCTCCTCGATGCGCAGCGGCTCGAAGCGCGGATCGCGCGTGGCCGCCGCCACCGCCAACTCCTCGACGGCGAGATAGAGCGGGCGATCGGCCTCGACGCGTCCCATGCAGCCGCGCAATTCGCCGCCGACGTGCACGCTCACGAACGCGCCGCCCGGCACCAGCAGCGGCTTGCGGTGCGGCGCGCCCGGCGGCAGATAGCCCGTCGTCAAGAACTCGCGCAGCGTCGCGCGCGCGATGCGCAGCAGCTCCTTGCGATCGCCTTCGTCGAGCCTGTGCGCGAGCGGAGCAGGTGGAGCGGTTGGAGTCATCGCGTCGCCTCCGGCCGCCGGCCCGTCGCGAGCCAGCGTTTGTAGTCGGCCAGGATCTGCGCGTGATCGAACGCGAGCTCGGGCAGCGCGTCGAGCGGGTGCACGCGCACCGCCTTGGCGTCGTCGGCGGCGCGCGGCTCGGCGGCGGCCGGCACGCGCCCGACGAACACCACCGACACCGTCGGCCCGCGCGGATCGCGCGCCGGATCCGAGTAGGCGAAGAACTGCTCGGTGAGCTCGACGTCGAGCGAGATCTCCTCGCGCGCCTCGCGCCGCGCCGCGTGCGCCAGCGACTCGCCGGGATCGACGAACCCGCCCGGCAGCGCCCAGCCGTGCGGCGGATGCTTGCGCTCGATCAGCACCACGCCGCCCGCCATCGGCACGATCACGTCGACGGTCAACAGCGGCGTCGTCGGCCTTCCACTCATCCGTGCCCCTCCACCGTGAGAAACGAACGCAGCAGCTTTTGCAGTCGCGCCGTCTCGCCGCCCTCGCCGGCGAGATTTTTCTGCTCGGTCGGATCGCGCGCGAGATCGTACAGCTCGGTCGTGTTCTCGCTGATCTTGTGAATCAGCTTGAAGTTGCCGTCGATGATAGCGCGCCAGAGATGATTCCACGAGGGGGTGGGCAACAGCTCGGCGTACACCGGGAGCGCGGGGAGCTTTTCGCCGAGGAGCGCGGCCAGCACCGAGCGGCCGTGGAACGACGGCGGGCGCGGCGCCTTGACGAGATCGAGCAGCGTCGGGCCGAGATCGACCAGCATCACCGGCTCGTCGACGACGCGCGGCGCGACGCCGGGCACGCGCACGACCAGCGGCACGTGGAGCAGCTCGTCGTAGAGCGTCTGGCCGTGGAAGTACATGCGCTCGCCGCCGAAGCGGTGCTCGCCGAACGCCTCGCCGTGATCGGAGAAGATCACCACCGCGGTGTCGCCGTCGAGGCCGGTCGTCTTGAGCGCGTCGAGCACCTGCCCGATCGCGCGGTCATCGAACGACACCTCGCCGTCGTATTTCTCCTCGAGCCCCTTCAGTCCCGACGAGGTCGCGGGGAACTCGTCGTGCTCCATGTAGCGGCTGTGCGGCTCGAAGTAGTGGGTCCACAGCGCGAACCGCTTGCCCGACTTCTTCAGCTCCTTCAATTGCGCCAGCACGCGCTCGGTGATGCGCGGCGCCGCCACGTCGGTGTTCGAGTCGTGCAGCGTGAGCGCGCCGGCGTTGTCCCAGACGTCGAAGCCGCGCGCGATGCCGTTCTCCGGCTTCATGTAGAAGTGCGAGAACACGCCGACGGTGTGCAAGCCCGCCTTCTCGAGCGGCTGAAAGAAGGTGGTGTTCTCCGGCACGTCGAGGATGGGCGGGAAGTTCATGTTCATGCGCACCCACTTCACCTCCGACGGGAAACGCGAGGTGAGGAACGACGGGAACGAGCGCGGCGTGTTGGGCGCCTGCGCGTAGGCGCGGCGGAAGACGACCGCCTGCTTGGACCACGCGTCGAGGCGCGGCATCACCTTCGGGTTCAGGCGATCGGCCCTGAGCGTGTCGATGGTGATGATGAGCAGGTTGCCCTTCCATTGATACGCGGCGGCGGCTTTGGACGCGGGCTCGGCGTTCGCCGTCGGGCGCACGTCGATCTTCTGCGCGTCGGCGCCGTCGCAGTCTTGATCGATGCCGTCGCCCGGTTTGTCGTCGGCGCCGGGATGGATCGTCGGATCGCGATCGTTGCAGTCGCCGCCGCCGAGGCGCCCGGCGTAGCCGTCGTGATCGCGATCGGCGAGGCGGCGCGCGGCGCGGAACAGGATCTTCGCGCCCATCGACTCCTCGCCGACCAGCGCGATCGAGCGCGGCTCGTCGCCGAAGCGCAGCCACGTGACCGCGAGGCACAGCGCCAGCGCCGCGGCCACGCCCCACGTCGCCATCGCGCGCGCGCGGGCGGGCCAGCGCTCGCGCCGCGCGCGTCCCGGCCCGGCGTACCAGAACCACGCGTGGCCGGCGCCCGCGAGCGCGAACAGCGCCAGCGCCTCGACGGGACCGAAGTCGATCACGCGCCAGTCGACCGACAGCACCGCCGCGACCACCAGCGCGATCGTGCCGAGCGCGATCGCCGCGAGCACCACCAGCACGCGCGGCCGCGGCACGATCGCCACCGCGAGCCGCGCCACGCGGTAGATGGGAAACCACGCCAGCGCGCCGATCGGCACCGCGGCGATCGCCACCATCGCGGTGGTGAGCGCGCCGTTGCGCTTCGCGGCCATCTCCATGCCGAGCGCGATCGCGTAGCCGAACACCAGCGCGCCGACGAGCCCGAGCGCGCCCGCCGCCGCCAGCACGCCCGCCGCGTGCGCGCGATCTTTTTCCGGATCGCGGCGCACGCCGTCGAGCCAGCGGCGCGCGGTCTCGCCCACCGGCAGCGTGGCCGCGATCGCGCCGGCCACCACGCCGCCCGCGAGCGCGAGCGTCACGCCGGCCGCCGCGTAGAGGCCGAGCGCCGCCTCGAGCGCGCGCACCGCCGCGAAAAATCCGACCGGCTGATTGGCGCGCGCGATCGTCACCAGCACGTCGAAGATCGCCACGCCCGCCGCCGCCGCCAATCCCGCCCGAAGCGCGATCCCGAGCGCGCGCAGCATGACTCGTGGGGGCCGAACCGAAGGCTCCGTCATCTAGCTCTCAGATAGCACGCAAGCTCGCCGCGTTCACGTTCTGTGAGGCTTGAGCGGGCCGCTCGCGCGCCCTATAGTCCGCGCCCGTGAGCGCTCACGATCCCGAGCTTCCCGCCGCCGCGCGCGCGTTCGCCGACGGCGACGTCGATCTGCTGCCGAGCGCGCTCGCGTCCGAGGCGGTCGACGCGCTGGTGGCGCTCTTGGTCGAGCGCGCGGACGGCGCGCGGCTGGAGCGGCTGGCGGCGTCGCCGGACAAGTCGCTGGCCAAGCCGGCGCGGCGCGGTTTGCACCTGCTGCGCACGCGCGGCGCGAAGATCGCCGCGGCGCCGGCGCGCGAGTTTCGCGTGCACGGTCCGTACGCGTCGAACGAGCCGCCGTCGATCGCCACCAGCATCGACGGTCACGGCGAGCGCATGGTGTTCCTGGTGCGCACCGGCGTCGACGGCTCGGGCTTCGACGTGTTCCAGTCGCGGCTGTCGGAGGAGCGCGGCCTGGCCGATTTCGTCGGCGGCTCGATGGGACGCAAGGAGTGGCGCGCGCACGAGCGCGGCATCCTCGAGGAGCGCGGCATCTTCGCGGCGCGCGTTCCCGGCGCGCACGCGCGGCTCTTGGTCGAGCGCGCGTACGAGCGCAGCGTGGCCGAGAAACGCGCGGTGCCGAAGACGTTCGCCGAGGCGCGCATCGGCCTCGGCGCCGTCGAGCGGCCCGAGCGCCACCCGGTGTACGCGCTGGCGCCGCCGCTTCCGCTCGACGAAGCGCGCCCGCGCATCGGCGAGCTGCTCGAGCTCGACGCGTTCTCGGCGTGGGTCCCGAGCGAGGCGCTGCTCGGCGAGCTCGATCTCGAGGTCGGGCAGATCGCCACCAGTCGCTTGATCGTCGATCCCGCGCAGCGGCTCGAGCAGCTCGGCGCCGCCGTCGAGCGCGTCGCCGACCGCGCCCTCGCCGGCCCATTCCGCGCGCTTCTAGCCGAGCGTTTGCTGGAGACCGCCTACCTGCTCGCGCTCCGCGATCGCCTCGCCGACGCGCGCCTCACGACCGCCGCCGCCGATCTCACCGCCGACGCATCCATCACCGGCGCCTCCAATCCCCTCGTCCTCGCCCTCTTCGATCGCCTCGTCGACCGAACCCGCCTCGCCTCGCCCGATCCAAAACCGTAGCGCCCGCTTTCGCCCGGGGCGCGGAGCGAGCGTTACTCCTCTTCGCGGCGTTGGCAGAAGCCGCGCCAGCGTTTGCAGGCGCCGTCGGAGCCGAGGGTGCACGCGGCTTTGTAGTGGTTGCACTCGCCGTCGTGATCGCCGGTGGCGCGCGCGAAGTCGCCGGCCGTCAGGTGCGCGGTGAGCGAGTCGCGGTTGCCCGCCTCGAGCGTGTCGAGCATGCGCCGCGCCTCGGCGCGCTCGCCGTGCGCGAGGTGGTAGAGCGTCATCGCCGACATGCAGTGCTCGTTGCCGGGATCGCTCTTCAGGCACTCGACGAAGTGCGCGTGGCCCTCGTCGTACTGGCCGCGGCGCGCGTAGCTGTTGGCGAGCGCGCTCTGGCACTGCGAGCGCGCGCGATCGACGGCGAGGCAGCGCAGCGCGAGGTCGCGCGCTTGATCGTAGTCGCCGTCGTCGAGGCGATCGGCGGCGCGCGACGCCAGCTCGCCGGCGGAGAGCCGCTCGTCGGCGGCGGGCGCAGGCGCGGCGGCGGGCGGCGGTTGCGCGGGCGCGACGCGGGCGGCGCTCGGCGCGGGCGGCTCGGCGGCGGCGGGCGTGACGCTCGGCGCGGACACGGGCGCGGGCGGCGAGACCACCGGCGCGCGCGCGGCGACCACCACGTAGATCGCGCACGCGAGCGTCACCAGCGCAGCCAGCGCAATCAAACCGATCCGCACGACGTTCGAAGACTAACCCTTTCGCCGCGGGCGCGCTCGTTCTACAAAGGAGGGATGAAGCTCGCCACCGCGCTCGCGCTCGCCGCCTCGCTCGCCGCCTGCGATCAGAAATCGCCGACGGTGGTGCTGACACCGCCGCTCACCGCCGCGCCGCCCGAAGCCGCGCCGGCCGCCGCCGGGTTCGTCATCACCGAGCTCAAGCCGCCGCAGGGCGAACTGCCCGCGCTGCTCGCCGCCGAGGCCGCCAAGGCGAAAGCCAAAGGCCTCAAGCCCTTCATCGAGGTCTCCGCCACCTGGTGCGGCCCCTGCCAGAAGCTCAAGAACAGCCTCGGCGATCCCGTCATGACGGAAGCCTTCCGCGGTACGTACATCGTCAAGCTCGACCTCGACGAGTGGGAGACCGCGCTCGCCAAGGCCGGCTACCCGGTGAAGGTGGTGCCGATCTTCTTCAAGATGGGCGAGGGCGGCAAGCCGACCGGCAAGTCGCTCGACGGCGGCGCGTGGCAGGACGACGTCCCGGCGCAGATGGCGCCGCCGCTCAAGCGCTTCTTCAACTCCTAGCGCGCCGCGGCCGCCGCCAGGTATTTTTCCATGTTGCGCACGGACGCCTCGAAGATGCCGGCGCCGTATTCGGCGCGCGCGAGGTAGTAGAGCAGGGCGGGGCGGCGCTTGACGAACGCGGCGTCATCGAGGAGCGGCTTGAGGCGATCGACGGCATCGTCGGCGAGATCGGCTTTGTAGAGCAGGTAGCCGACGAGCAGCTCGAGATCGGGGCCGCCCTCGTCGACCCAGCGCTCGGGCCACTTGCGCAGCGCCATCAGCGCGTGGGCCCAGGCGCGCGCGCGCACGCCGCGCTCGACCTCGAGGTAATCGGACGCGATGCGCGCGGCGTCTTTCTCGTCGACGCCGGCGGGGACGCGCGGCGGCTCGAGGCCGCTCGAGCCCGAGTCGAGCTCCGGATGCTCGCCGTCGGTGAGCGGCACCTCGCGATCGTCGACCACGCGCTCGCCCAGCGCGGCGATCAACTTCTCCGTCGGCGAATCGGGCGGCGCGCCGTGACGTTTGGCGGCCGCGAGGAAGCGCTCGGCGGCGGGGCGCTTGCCGTGCGCGAGCAGCGAGCGCGCCAGGCGCAGCTCGGTCTCGCCGCGCGCCGCGCCTTCGCCGAGCCCGACGAGAAAACGATCGAAGCGGCCGTAGGGCCACTCGCTGGCGTAGACGCGCGCCAGGTAGGGATCGGACGTGCGCGTCGAGCCGAGCAGATCGCGCGGCGCATTGAACTCGATGAGCGCGTTGTCGTCGGTGTTGAGCGGCGAGCCGGCGGTGAACGCCGGGATCTCGTCGGGCGTCAGCAACAGGTACGCGATCAGATCCTCCGCCGACTCGACGCCGCCGCGCTTGAGCTCCGCCGCCAGCCGCGCGTCGCGCCAATTTTTTCGCAGTGCAGCAACATCGAGCCCGAGCGGCTTGTTGGTCGCCACCAGGATCACGTCGGAGGACAGATCCTCGGCGGAGAAGACGTACGTGTACGGGAACACCTCGGCGAACGAGCGCAGGATGGTCTTGATGTTCTTCGACGACATCTCGTAGAGCTGCGCCCACTGGCAGAACACGCCGTCGTCCTTCAAGCGCCGCCGCGCCAGCCGCCAGTAGTCGACGGTGAACAGGTTCGACACGCCGGTGATCCACGGGTTCGACGGCTCGGAGATGATCACGTCGTACTGCGCGTCCGACTGCGTGAGGAAGTTGCGCCCGTCGCCGATCACGATGCGCACGCGCGGATCCTGATCGGGGCGGTGGTTGTAGCGCTCGAAGAAGCGCGAGCCGGCCTCCACCACCGCCGGCTCCAGCTCGACGACGTCGGCGTGCTCGATCGGGAACTGCGTGACCGCGCCGACGGTGACGCCGGAGCCGTAGCCGATCACCGCCACGCGCGGCGCGTGATCGAGCGCGGTCGGGTGGAAGACGAGCGGCATCAGGCCGACCATGATCTGCGTCGCCATGTCGTCGCCGTTCGAGGCGTCGACCTTGCCGTTGTTCTTGAGCGCGATGGTCTTGCCCCAGCGCTCGACGGAGACGGTGGTGGCGATGCCGTCGTGGTAGTACTCGAGCTGCGGCAGCGCCCACTTGTTCGACTCGATGATGTCCTTGGCGATCGAGACGCGGAACAGGCCGGCGGAGAAGTGCGTCAGGCTCCAGCGCGGGATCACCGCGATCACGATCGCGGCGGCGGCGGGCAGCGCCAGCGCGAGCGCGAAGCGGACCGGGCGGGTTCTCGTCGAGACCAGCAGGAAGGCGCTGGTGAGGAGCACCGTGCCGATGGCGCCGAGGCCGAGGCCGCGCTGCAGGCCGATGAGCGGCAGCACCACGAAGCCGGCGGCGAACGAGCCGATGATCGCGCCCAGCGTGTTGACCGAGTACGCGGTGCCGACGTCGCGGCCGACGCGATCGGCGCCCGAGGCATAGATGCGCACGGTGAGCGGCAAGACGCCGCCCATGCACAGCGTCGCCGGCAGCACGGCTAGCGCGGCCAGCAGGAACTGGCAGAAGATGATGCCGTCGACCGAGAGCGCGTTGCCGCGCAAAAGCGCCAGAAACGCCGACGGCAATTTGTCCATGACGACGTACGAGAGGCCGATCATCGCTGCCACCGCGAGGTGGGTCGCGGCCAGCCACTCGACGGGGCGGCGCGAGCGTGCGGTGAGGCGCGCCATGATCGCGGCGCCCACGCCGAGGCCGATCAGGAACGCGAGCAGGATCAGCGTGAACGAGTACACCGACGAGCCGATGACGATCGCCAGCGAGCGCGTCCACAGCACTTGATCGATCATCGCCACGCCGCCCGACACCGCGAACGCCACCAGCGCGAGGCGGCGCTGCGATTCGGTGGCGACGAACGGATCAGGCTCGGGCGCCGGCGGCTCGACGGTGGCGGCGTCGAGCGTGGTCTCCGGATCGATCGCGCGCGCGCGCCGCCCGAGCAGGATCACCGCGGCGGCGAGCGTCAGGTTGGTCGCCGCCGCCGCGTAGTTGGTCGCGCGCACGCCCGCGCCCGGCAGGAGCAAGAACCCGCCGACGAACGTGCCCACCACCGCACCGAACGTGTTGATGGCGTACAGCGCGCCGACGGTGGCCCCAATATTCCTGGCGCGCGCGGTGCGATCGTCCGGTAGGACGAAGTGGCGCGAGAGGATCGGCAGCGTCGCGCCCATGAGCGTCGTCGGGATGAGCAGCAGCATCGCCGCCGCCACGAAGCGCCCGAGCGTGAGCGCCACCTCGTGGCCGCCGAACACGCGATAGAGCGCGCCGTTGAGCGCCGGGTACGCCGCGATCACCAGCGGCACCAGCAGCGCGTAGAGGCCCACGCCCGCCTCCGCGATCGCGTACGCGCGCAGCCGATCGGCGAGCTTGTCCGCCAGCCTTCCGCCGATGCGGCTGCCGAGCGCGAGCCCGCCCATGAACACCGACAGCACCGTCGACATCGCCAGCGTCGTCGAGCCGAACACCAGCGTCAGCTCGCGCGTCCAGACCTCCTCGAGCACCAGGCCGGAAGCGCCGGACAGGAAGAAGCAGGTGAGCACCAGGACGGCCATGAGCCGACGAAAATAGCGCGCCCGCTTCCAACGCGCCATCGCTTGATCTATAGATGGGGCAACCCGTGCGGCCGCTCGGCGGTCGAATGGCAAGTGAGCTACGCCCTGAGCGAGATGAAGCCGTTCAGCCTCACCAGCGCGTCGAGCCGCGCGCCCGCAGACGAAGCGCGGCGCGGCGCGGCCGTCGAGACCGACGAGCGCGCGCTCATCGAGGCGTGCCGGCGCGGCGAGCGGCCCGCGATGCACGTGCTCTACGAGCGCTACCGCCGGCGGGTGTTCGCGCTGATCGCGCGCATCGTCGGCGCGCAGGAGGCCGAGGAGCTGACGCAGGAAGTTTTTCTGCGCGCGTACCGCGGCCTCGAGAAGTTTCGCGGCGACGCGCAGCTCTCGACGTGGATGTACCGGCTGGCGGTGAACGCGGCGCTGTCGCACGCCACGCGCTCGGTGGCGCGCACGCGGCGCACGGCGTCGGAGGACGAGCTGCTGGCGCTGCCGGCGGCCGCGGCGCCGTCGACCGATCCGCGGCTGCGCGAGCGGCTGCAGGGCGCGCTCGACAAGCTGCCGGCGGGGTATCGCGCGGTGCTGGTGCTGCACGACGTCGAGGGGCTGCAGCACGACGAGATCGCGCAGATCCTCGGCTGCCGCGTCGGCACGTCCAAGTCGCAGCTCCACAAGGCGCGCGCGCAGATGCGGAAATTTTTGGGCGAGGTCGAGCGATGACGTGCTCGACGGAAAAGTTGTCGGCGCTGGCCGACGGCGATCTGCCGGCGCGCGACGCCGCGCGGGTGCGCACGCACGTCGAGACCTGCGACGCCTGCCGCCGCGAGCTGGCCGCGCTCGAGTCGATGAAGCTGGCGCTCGCCGACGAGGGGCGCATTCCGCTCGAGCCGCGCACCGGCTGGCAGCAGCTCGCCGAACGGTTGAACAAAGAGACGCCGGCGCGCGCGTCGTGGTGGAAGCTGGGCGCGCGCTGGGCGCTGGTGCCCGCGGCGCTGGCGCTCGCCGTCGGCGGCGGCTGGTGGCGGCATCACCGCTCGCCGGCGGTCTCGGACGATCAGCTGATCGCCGAGGCGGAGAGCGAGTTCCGCCAGGCCGACGCCGTTTACGTGCGCGCGCTCGACAAATTGCGCGCCGCCACCGAGCACGCGCGCACCGCGTGGCCCGAGCCGCGCCGCCACGACTTCGACGCTGCGCAGGCCGCGCTCGACGGCGCCACCGAGCAGTGCCGCGCGGTCGCGCGCGCCCGTCCCGCCGACGGCCAGGCCGAGGCGCTGCTGTTCGACGCCTACCGCAAGCAGATCGCGTTCTACCAGGAGCAGATCCTGCGATGACGCGCGCGTCGACGCTGCTCGCGCTGCTGCTGGTCGCGCCCGCGGCCGCGCGCGCCGACGAGACGGAGGAGAACTTCGTCTACATGCCGGCGCCGAACTCGGAGTCGCTCACGGTCGATCAGCCGCTCGGCCGGCTGACGCTCAACGGCTGGGACAGCCCGGAAGTGCGGATCCACTCGGTCAAACGCGCACCCGACGGCGCGACGCTCGACAAGCTCAAGGTCTCGGTCGAGATGCGCGACGGCAAGATCCACGTGCAGACCGGCGTGCGCGTCGGCGGGCAGTTCCGCTCCATGCCGGTGCAGAGCGCCAAGATCGATCTCACCATCGATGCGCCGCGCGGCGCGAAGGTGAACGCCACCACCTGGTCGGGCGATCTCAACGCGTCGGGGTTTCGCGCCGGCGCGGTGCTGGAGTCGCTGTCGAGCGGCGAAGTGCGCGCGCGCGAGATCCAGGGCAAGGTGGTCTCGCATTCGCACACCGGGCGGCAGTGGCTGGAGGCGATTCACGGCGACGTGGAGGCCGACGGCGAGTCGGGCGACGTCGAGCTGGCGCACATCGACGGCGACGTGCTCGAGGCCAAGACGGTCGAAGGGCAGATCCGCGCGCGGCAGGTGACGACGCCGGTGGTGCGGCTGCAGGGCGGCGGCATCGTGCTCATCGGCACGCTGCGCTCGGGCGGGCGCTACCAGCTGATCGCGCTCGACGGCGACGTGCGGCTCGAGCTCAAGCCGGCGCCGTTCTCCGTCGTGGCGCAGGCATCGGGGCGCGTGGCGAGCGCGTTCGCGCTGCGCGGAAAGATCGCGCCGAGCCAGGTCGACGCCGTGTACCAGGGCGGCGGCCCGTCGCTGGTGCTGCGCGCCGATCGCGGCGACGTGCTCTTGCAGCAGCAGCGCTAGTTCTTGGTTTCGCGCTTCTGGCGCTCGAGCTCGACGAGCACGTCGACCGCGTGCTCGAGCGTCTCGAGGCGGCCGGTGAGCGAGTAGTAGTAGGCCTCGTCGACGGGCGGCAGCGCCGAGAGCGCCTCCTCGAGCCGCTCGGCCAGCTCGGGGCGCGTGGCGAAGCCGGCGTCGTAGCCGTCGACGTCGGCGCGGCGCAGCGCCTCGGCGGCCATGCCCGCCGGATG